>NZ_JABBWX010000007.1:0-413826 GCF_014161375.1 Microbispora sp. H10830 | reverse complement strand
CGCCCGGGGAGAGTGAGCCCACCGATTACTGGCTGTCCACCCTGCCCTCCGACACCCGGCTGCGGGATCTGGTGCGCCTGGCGAAGATCCGCTGGCGGATCGAGCACGACTACCGCGAGCTGAAGACAGGTCTGGGCCTGACCCACTTCGAAGGCCGTTCCTTCACCGGCTGGCACCGCCATGTCACCCTGGTCTCCGCGGCTCACCTGTTCCTCACCGAACTCCGCTTGACCAGCCCAAAAGCAACTGGGGCGGCCTGACCTTCTACAAGATCCTGCACATGCTCCAGGTGTTATTGGCTACCTGGACAGGCCGATGCCCCACCTGCCGCCAACGACCACCATGACGACCTAACAAAGTCCTACTAGTCGAACAGGCCTGGCGGAGGGACGGGGGCGAGGACGGCGTCGCCGTCGTGAATGGGAGCGGCCCCCGCGACCAGGCGGGTCAGGTCCTCGTCCGCCAAGCATCGCGCCTGGGTGAGGCCGCCCGCCGCCTTCCTGGTGAGTGCCTCGATCGGCAGGTCGCCGAGCGAGGCCGCCAGGACGACGTTGCCGAACCTGCGCCCGCGCAGGATGCCGGGCTCGGCCAGCAGCGCGGCGTGCGGGAAGACACGGCTCACCGTGGATGCGACCCGCTTCACGAAGGGCAGGCCCTTGCCGTCCGCCACGTTGATCAGCGCCATGCCGGAGGGGCGCAGGACGCGGGCGATCTCCATCATGTACTGGACGGTCGCCAGCTCGACCGGCATCGTCGCGCCCGAGAACGCGTCGAGCACGAACAGGTCGGCCGAGTCGTCCCTGAGGTCCGTCGTCGCCGCGCGGCCGTCCATCACCCGGACCTTCAGCCGGGGCACCGACTTGAGGTTGAGCTGGTCGCGTACGAGCTGGACCAGCCCGGCGTCCGGCTCCACGACGATGTGCCGGGAGCCGGCCCGCCGCGCGGAGATGTAACGCGGGATCGTGCATGCCCCGCCGCCGATGTGGACGGCGTCGAGCGGGCCTTCGGGCAGGCAGTCGATCACGCTCGCCATGAGCTGCGTGTACGAGAAGTCCAGATAGGTGGGATCGGCCAGGTCCACGTACGACTGGGGAACGCCGTCCCTGATCAGCATCCACCCGTCGGGCCGGTCGAGGTCGCGCAGGAGCTCCACCTCGCCGAAGGTCACCGGATAGCGGCCTGGCAACGGTTCTCTGCTCCTTGCCACCTATGGCTCCTTTCGCGTGATATGAGAACCGTATGCGGAACAGGGCCCTGCTCGCCCTCGTCATGGTCGCCGCGGCCATCTTCGTCTTCGGCGTTGCCGGACTCATTGTGTCCGGCAGGCAGGAGCCGGTCTCGGACTTCGTCGCCGCGCCGCGGGGGACGCCCGCACCCGGCGGCCCGCAGACGCTGCAGCTCCGCCCCGACTCATCTCCCGAGCCGTCCCCCGTAAGCTCCCCGGAGGGCTCCCCGGACGAGACGGCCGCCGCCTATTTCCAGGCATGGGTCAAGAGCGACTACGACGCCATGCGCGAGCTGGTCGACGATCCACCGGACGACTTCGCGGACCAGCACCGCGAGTTCGAGGACGCCGCCCTCTCCAAGTCACTGCGGATCGCGGTCGGCAACCTCGTGCGCACGGGAGACGAGACGGCCGAGATCCCCTTCACCCAGGAGCGGGACGAGCAGGACGCCGGCACCTGGCGCTTCGACTCCAGTCTGCACCTGGCCGTACGCGACCTCACCTGGAAGGTCGTCTGGACGCCGTCCGTCCTGCATCCGGAGATCCAGCCCGGCGGCAGTCTCGTCAGGACCGAGCCGGAGGCCGGGCCGCTGCGGCCGGTGACGAGCGGAGGGCGGGAGTTCCCGCAGAACTCGGGCGCCGAAGCCTACCTCGACCACCTGGTGAACCAGGGGGTGGCGCCCACGACCGGCGTGGCCGTGGGATGGGCCCTGGAGGTCGACAACCCGGGCATGCCGGCGAAGACCGTCCTGTCCTACAAGCCCGACAAGCAACCGGTCGGAGTACGGACCACGATCGACTACGCCGTGCAGGCCGCGGCGGCCCGGGCGCTCGACGGTGTGCAGCGGGCCGCCGTCGTGGCCGTACGGCCGTCCACGGGGGAGATCCTCGCAGTCGCCGACCGGTTGGGCGGCAGGGCGGCGTTCGAGCGCAAGTACGCCCCCGGCTCGACGTTCAAGACGGTCACGGCGGCCGCGCTGCTCGCCAACGGGCTGTCCCCCGACAGCACGGTGGAGTGCCCGGCGTCCTACCAGATCCCCTTCAACCGGTCGATCTCGAACTACCACAACGAGGACCACGGGACGGTCACACTGCGCCAGGCGTTCGCCCTGTCGTGCAACACCACGTTCGCCCGGCTGACGGTCGAGCGGCTGAACGGCGACACGCTGGTCGACCAGGCCAGGGCGTTCGGCTTCGTGCAGGGGGAGAGCGCCGGCACGAGCACGTGCGGCAGCCTGCAGCGGCCGGAGAAGCCGGACGCGCTCGCCGAGGACTCCTTCGGACAGGGCACGGTGGAGGCGACCCCGCTGTGCATGGCGCTGGTCGCCGCGGCGGTGGAGAGCGGCGAGTGGCGGCCGGCCCGCCCGCTGGCGGACGAGGCGCCACAGGGGGAGCTGCCGCAGAGCGTGCCCCTGCCGTCCAACGTGGCGGAGGGACTCCGCTCGCTGATGAGCGCGGTCACGGTCGAGGGGACCGCCGCCGGTTCTGAGCTGCCGCAGGGGGTCGCCGGCAAGACCGGCACCGCCGAGGACTGGCATGGCGGGCAGGACCACGCGTGGTTCATCGGCTACCGGGGTGACCTCGCCTTCGCCGTGTTCGTCGAGCACGGCGGCACCGGCCGTGGCGCCGCCGTGCCCATCGCCGCTCGGTTCCTCAGAGCCCTGTGATCACACACCGGGCCAGGCGAACCGGTGGGTGTGAATGCCGAAGTAGGTGAACGCCTCGGCCCTGGTGACGCCGGGCACCCGCTTGACGTGGTCGTTGAGCACGCTGAGCAGCTCGGCCGGTTCCCGGCACACCACCTCGGCGAACAGATCGAACGAGCCCGCCGTGAGCACCACGTAGATCACCCCGGACAGCTCGCTGATCCGGTCGGCGACCTCGTGCACGTCGCTGTCGACGCGGACGCCGATCAGCGCCATGACCGGCAGGCCCAGCGCCATCGGGTCGGTGACCCCGACGATCTGCACGACGCCCTCGTCGCGCAGCCGCTGAACCCGTTGCCGTATGGCGGGAGCCGACAGGCCCGTGGCCTCGGCGAGTGCGGTGTAGGAGGCCCGGCCGTCCCGCTGCAGCTCGCGCAGCAGGACCCGGTCGATCTCGTCCATGTTCATCCGGCGGAGTTCATGCGACCAGGTCCGCCACGGCCGCGGCGAACACCTCGTGGTGCAGGTCCACGTCGGCTTCGGTGGTGGCGGGGGACATCAGCGCCATGTTGTGGAACGGCGTCAGCAGTACGCCCCGGTTGGCCAGGTAGACGTGCAGGTAGTCGTCCAGGTCGGGGTCGCCTGCCGCGTTCGACTCGCCGCCGTCGCGGGGGGCCGGGCTGGTGAAGCGATACTCGGCGCGCGCCCCGAGCCGCGTGACCGACCACGACAGGCGGTGCGCGTCGATCACCTCCTGGACGCCCTTGGTGAAGCGGGTCGCCAGCTCGGTCATGGCGGCGAACGCGTCGTCGGTGAGCACGTGCTCCAGCGTGGCGCGCATCGCGGCGACCGACAGGGCGTTGCCGGCCAGCGTGCCGCCGACGCCGCCCATGTCGACCAGGTCGAGCCCGTCCATCGCCTCGACGCGCGCGGCGACCTCGGCGGACAGGCCGTAGCCGCCGCTCGGGATGCCGCCGCCGATGGCCTTGCCGATCGTCACGATGTCGGGGTGCAGGTCCCACGCCTTCGTGCAGCCGCCCGGGCCCGCCGAGAAGGTGTGCGTCTCGTCGTTGATCAGCAGGCTGCCGTACCGCCGGGTCAGGTCTCTGACGCCCTCCAGGTAGCCCGGCTCGGGCAGGACGATGCCGATGTTGGTGAGGGCGGGCTCCATGAGGACCGCCGCGACGTCGCCGTACGCCAGCTCTCGCTCCAGCGAGGGCAGGTCGTTGAACTCCACGACGCGCGAGGTGACGGTGGGATCGACCGGAGCGCCGACGTTGCCCTCGCGGGACACCTGCTCGCCGTCCGGGCCGACCACGAGGAGCACCTCGTCCACGCTGCCGTGGTAGCAGTAGCTGTTCACGAGGATCTTGGGCTTGCCGGTGATCGCCCTGGCCAGCCGGATCGCCCACCGGTTGGCGTCCGTGGCCGTCAGCGAGAAGCTCCAGTAGGGCACGCCGAACCGGCGGCCCAGCTCGGCGCCGACCCAGGCGGCGTCCTCGGTCGGCATCATCACCGTGGCGCCGCCCCGCCGGCCGAACCGGTCGGCGACGGCGTCCACGGTCGCCTGGGGGGAGTGCCCCGCCATCGCGCCGGTGTCGCCGAGGCAGAGGTCGACGTACTCGTGGCCGTCCAGGTCGGTGACGCGGGCGCCGCGGGCCTCGGCCAGGTAGAGCGGGAAGCCAGCGGCCGTCTTGTTCATCCAGGTCATCGGCACGCCGCCGAACAGGTGGCCTCTCGCCTGCTCGTACGCGGCGGCCGAGCGCGGGTTGCGCCCCCGGAACGCGTCGCGCTCGCGGTCGAGCAGCCGGGCCAGGCGAGTACGGTCGATCATCATCCCTGCCTCAGAAAAGATCGCTGCACTCCGTGTTAAACCACGGAATCTGAAGCAAAGGTACACAAAGGCGTCCGAATCGTCACTCCATGGCTGCGAGTGTCCGCCGCAGCCCCTCCACGATCGAGGCCAGCCCGACCTCGAAGGACAGGTCCGCCGGCGGGCGTCCGCTGGAGGTCGCGGCGTCGTCGCGGGCGCGTACCGTGGCGGCGAAGACCGGGACCTGCGCGGCCAGCGGCCCGGCGTCGAACATGTCGGGCGGCGCCACCAGGTCGAGCGCCGAGCCGAGGATGAACGACTCCACGGCCACCATCACCGGGATGACCATCGCCTCGGGCCAGCCGCCGCGCCGCAGGCCGGCGACCACCTCCTCGTACATCCGCAGCGTCCGCAGGGCTCCGGTGATCGGCAGGGTGGCCAGCAGCGAGATCGCGGGCGGGTGCGCGGCGAACGCGTCGCGGTAGCCGTGGGCCCACCGCACCAGCGCCTCGTCCCAGGGCAGCTCGGCGAACATCGAGGCGTCGATGGCGTCGGAGACGATCTCGCGGACCGCCGCCAGGATGTCGTCCTTGCCGCTCACGTGGTTGTAGAGCGAGGACGGCCGCACGCCCAGCCGTTCGGCGAGGGCGGCCATGGAGAAACCCTCGGCTCCGGCGTCGTCGATCAGGGTCAGCGCGGCCCGCGCGATGGCCTCCCTGCTCAACACCGGCTTCACCGGCCGTCCCACCCGTCGCCGCATTCGGCCCGCAGCCCCCTTCCGCTTTGCCCCTCGACAACCTATCCTCATGCCACTAAACGAACGTCATTCGATTTATCGGGACGCCCATGTCGCGCATCCTGTTTCGCCGCACCCTCTTCCACAACGGCACCGTCTGGACGGGCACCGGCACGACCACCGACGCTCTGTCCGTACGGGACGGCCGGATAGAGGCACTCGGAGCCGCCGCCCTCGCGGGAACCCACGACGACCGCGTGGACCTGCGGGGCGGAATGCTGTTGCCTGCCTTCGGCGACGGCCACTGCCATCCCGACCACGCCGGGTTCGAGGCGACGGGCCCGCAGATCAGAGGACTCGGCACGGTCGAAGAGATCGTCGAGGAGGTTCGCCGCCACGCCGCCGCGCATCCCGGCGACGGATGGATCATCGGCGGCGGCTACGACGCGACGATCGTCCCGGACGGCCTGTTCGACGCCCGGTGGCTGGACGAGGCGGTGCCCGACCGGCCGGTCGCGCTGCGGGCCTGGGACTACCACACGTTGTGGTGCAACTCCGAGGCCATGCGGCGGGCCGGCCTGGACGCCTCGACGCCCGACACGCCGCGCGGCCGGTTCGCCCGCCGCCCGGACGGCGCGCTGCTCGGGACCATGATCGAGTGGGACGCGGTGGACGCGGTCCTCACCGCCGCCCCCGCCCGCACGACCGAGGACCTCGTCACCGTGCTCGCCGCCGCCACCGAGGCGTACGCCGCGGCCGGGGTGACCTGGATCCAGGACGCGTGGGTGGAGCACGGCACGGTCGAGGCATACCTGGAGGCGGCCCGCCGTGGGCTGCTCGCGACCCGGGTCAATCTGGCCTTCCGCGCCGATCCGGAGCGATGGCGCGAGCAGATCGCCGAGTTCGCCGCCGACCGCGCGCGGGTGCGGGCGCTCGGGCACGACCGGCTCACCGCCGCCACCGTTACGGCCGACACGGTCAAGTTTTTCGTCGACGGCATCCTGGAGAACCGCACGGCGTCGCTGCTCGCGCCGTACAGCGACGATCCCTGCACCCGGGGCATGCCCGTCTGGCCGTACGGCGACTTGCTTAAGGCCCTGACGGCCGTGGACGCGATGGGCCTGCAGGCGCACCTGCACGCGATCGGCGACGCGGGCATCCGCACCGCACTGGACGCGATCGAGCACGTGACGCGGGTGAACGGCCCGCGCGACCGCAGGCCGGTGATCGCTCATGTGCAGGTGCTCGCGGAGGAGGACCTGCCGCGGTTCGCCCGGCTCGGCGTGATCGCCAACCTCCAGCCCCTGTGGGCGCGCACCGATCCCCCGATGGCGAAGCTGACCTTCCCCAGGATCGGACCGGAGCGGGCCCGGCGGCAGTACCTCATCGGCTCGCTGCTGCGCGCAGGGGTGCAGGTGTCCTTCGGCAGCGACTGGCCGGTGAGCGACCACCGCCCGCTGGCCGGGCTGCCGGTCGCGGTGACGCGGGAGAACGCCGAGCGTGAGCCGTCCGGCGGCTGGCTGCCCGAGGAGCGCATCGGCGTCGAGGAGGCGCTGTCGGCGTACAGCGCGGGGGTCGCCCACCAGGCGTTCGCCGAGGACGAGCGCGGCACCCTGGCCCCCGGCAAGGTGGCCGACCTGGTCTGGCTGGACGGCGACGTGCGGCGGCTGGACCCCCATGACATCGCGGAGACGACGACCGTCCTCGGCACGTGGGCGGCCGGCGTGAGAACCTTCCCCCCAGCCAACAGGAGTGGCGTATGACCGAACCCGCCGGACTGAAGCGCGTCCTCGGCGTCCCCGGACTGACCTTGTTCGGGCTGACCTACCTCGCCCCGGTCGCCGTCTTCACCACCTACGGCGCCGTCACCCAGGTCACCGAGGGTCACCTGCCGGCGGCCTACGTGGTCGCCCTCGTGGTCATGCTGTTCACGGCGTTCAGCTACGGCAGGATGGCCAGGGCGTACCCCACCGCCGGGTCCGCCTACACCTACACCCAGCAGACCTTCGGCGGCCACATCGGCTTCATGACCGGGTGGACGCTGATGCTGGACTATCTGTTCCTCCCGATGATCAACTTCCTGCTCATCGGGATCTACCTGAACAGCCGGTTCCCCGAGGTGCCCCAGTGGATCTTCACCCTGGCGGCGCTGCTGCTGGTGCTCGTGCTCAACGTCGTCGGCATCACGGTGATGAACCGGGTCAACGTCCTGGTCGTCGGGCTGTCGGTGGTGCTGATCGTGGTGTTCGCCGCGCTGTCGCTGAAGCACCTGGCCGGTCACCCCGCGCCGTCGCCCTTCGCCCCCTTCACCCCGGGCTCGGGCGTGTTCGCGGGCGCGGCGATCCTGGCGCTGAGCTTCCTCGGGTTCGACGCCGTCTCGACCCTGTCGGAGGAGGCGAAGGAGCCCCGCCGGGCGATCCCGCGCGCCATCGTGCTCACCACGCTCATCGGCGGCCTGCTGTTCGTCCTGGTCGCGTGGATGGGGAGCCTCGTCCACCCCGGCTACGACGACTTCGCCAACGCGGACACGGCGGGTGTGGACATCATGTCCGCGCTCGGCGGCGCCGCGTTCGAGACCATCTTCGTCGGGATCTACGTGGTCGGCGCCTTCGGGTCGGCCATGACCACCCAGGCGAGCGTCTCGCGCATCCTCTACTCGATGGGCCGCGACGGCGTGCTGCCCCGCGCGGCCTTCGCCCGGCTGCACCCGCGCTTCCGCACCCCGGTCGTCGCGACGGCCGTGGTGTCGGCGGTCTCGCTCGTCGCGCTGTTCATCAGCCTGGACAACGCCGTGGTCATGGTCAACTTCGGCGCGCTCATCGCGTTCTCCATGGTCAATCTCACGGTCGTCAAGCACTATCTGTTCGACGAGGGACGCCGCTCGGCCGCCGACCTGGCCCGGTACGGCCTGGTCCCGCTGGTGGGCTTCGCGCTGACGATCTGGCTGTGGACCAGCCTCTCGGGTGTCACGTTCACGGTCGGCCTGATCTGGATGGCGGTGGGCTTCGTCTATCTCCTCGCGCTGACGAGGATGTTCACCCGCAGGCCGCCCGTGATGAGCTTCTCGGATGCGGAACCTACCCCTGTGGCCTGAAAAATGTCCTCTTGAGGTGCTATCTGTGCGAAAACCCTTCACATAGATGGCCTGATGTGAGGGAATCATCTCGTTTCCCAGTATGACGCGGAGGCGAAATGGACCCCACCACTGTGCACGACGCCCTCGCACGGCACCTGCTCGTCGACGGCTACCGTCTCGTGCTCGACCTGGACAGGAGCGCGGGCTCCTGGCTGGTCGATGCCCGGGACGGGCGAAGGTACCTCGACTTCTACACGTTCTTCGCGTCGTCGCCGCTCGGAGTGAACCCGTTCGCCGACGACCCGGAGTTCGTCGCACTGCTCGGCCGGGTGGCCGCCAACAAGCCGGCCAACTCCGACATGTACACCGTCCACCTCGCCGAGTTCGTGGAGACGTTCCGGCGGGTGCTCGGCGACCCGGAACTGCCGCACCTTTTCTTCGTCGAGGGCGGGTCGGCGGCCGTGGAGAACGCGCTCAAGTGCGCCTTCGACTGGAAGAGCCGCTGGAATGAGGCCCACGGCCGCCACCCCGGCCTCGGCACCCGCGTCCTCCACCTCACCCGGGCCTTCCACGGCCGCGGCGGCTACACGCTCTCGCTCACCAACACCGACCCCGTCAAGACCGACAGGTTCCCCCGGTTCTGCTGGCCGCGCGTCGACGTCCCCGCCGTCCACTTCGGGGACGTCGAGCGGGCGGAGGAACGGGCGCTGGCGCAGGCCAGGGAGGCGTTCGAGCGGTTCCGCCACGACATCGCCTGCTTCATCGCCGAGCCGATCCAGGGCGAGGGCGGCGACAACCACATGCGTCCCGAGTTCCTCCAGGCGATGCAGGCGCTCTGCCACGAGCACGAGGCACTGTTCGTCATGGACGAGGTGCAGACCGGCGTCGGCCTGACCGGCACCCCCTGGGCGTACCAGCAGCTCGGCCTGGCCCCCGACATCGTGGCCTTCGCGAAGAAGGTCCAGGTCGGCGGCGTCATGGCGGGCCGCAGGGTGGATCTCGTGCCCGACAACGTGTTCCGCGTCAGCGGCAGGATCAACTCCACCTGGGGCGGCGGCCTGGTCGACATGGTGCGCTCCCGCCGGATGCTGGAGATCATCGAGCGGGACGCCCTGATCCCGAGGGCGGCCATCCTGGGCGAGAAGCTGCTGGGCGCCCTCCAGGGTCTGGAGGCCGAGGGCCTGGTCGCCAACGCGCGTGGACGCGGGCTGATGTGCGCCTTCGACGTCCCCGACCCCGGCGGGCTGGTCGCCCGGCTCCGGGAGGAACGCGCGATCCTCGTCCTGCGCTGCGGCGAGCGGTCCGTACGGCTACGCCCTGCCCTGTCCGTCCAGCCGGACGAGCTTGAGTACGGCCTGGCCGGCCTGCGTGCCGTCCTCACCGGGGATCTGGCCGGGAGCTGACGGCGCCGGTGGCGCGGGTTCGCCGCGCCAGCGGCAGATGGCCGTCATCCTCGAGTCCACGCCCAGCTTGGCGTAGATGCGGTTGACGTGGTTCTTCACGGTCTTCTCGCTCAGGAACAGCAGCCGCGCGATCTCACCGTTGGAGTGACCGGTCGCGATCAGCTCCATGACCTCGGCTTCTCGCTTGCTCAGCCCCATTGCGGTGCGGTCGTCGATTCTCATCCGGCCTCCGTAGAAGACGATCAGAGATCGCCGAGGCCCCCGCACGGCGGTTGTGAGGCAGCATAACCCGCAACGTCCACCTTTGGGGAAACATGCACTGACTTGCCCGGGTCAATGCCCCCCGTGGACAGTGATGGTTTCGAGGTGCGGATCGGCGGCGATCTCGGCCGCGGTGAAGCGCTCGGTGACCCACCCGCTGCGCGAGAACAGGGCCGTCTGGTCGGTGTGATGGGGCGATGCGGGGTTGGCGGACAGGGAGTAGGTGAGGACGGTACGCGTGCGGGGGCCGTCCTTGGTGAGCTCGACGGCCATCATGAAGCTGGATCCGGTGTTCACCTCCGGGTAGCGCCCGTCCGCGCCGAGCGGTCCGCCCGTGCGTACCCGGTCGAAGCAGCCCTCCCCTTCCGTGCAGCCGGGAATCGGGATCGAGGAGTAGCTCTGCGCCTGCCCGGGGGTGAGCGTCAGCGGGATCCCGTTGGACTGGAAGTAGCGCACGGCGTCGACGAGGGCCTGCCGCACGGCCGGGTCGTCGCTCTTCAGCCCGCTCGGGGTGGTCAGCGGGCGCGCGGGGTCGAACGGCACCCGCCACGGACTGAAGACCGGCTCTCCCGGTGTGGTTGGACGGCCCAGCCGGGTGAAGAACTCGCGCCACAGAACGGCCCCCTCGCCGTCCAGGGTGGCTCGCCCGTTCCACTTCTCCAGCGTCCGGCAGGCCTCGCGAACGTCCGCCCCGGGGCCCGAGGGAGAGCGGTGGGCGCGGCACAGCTTCAGCAGGTCGTCGTGCATCAGCTCGAAGGTGAGGTTGCGCTTGCCGTGCACCGTGGCCTGCAGCGTCTCCAGGGTGAAGCCCGGCGCGCCGAGCCCGTCGGCCCCGGACAGCCGCTGCGCGATCATGTCGAGGCTGACCCGGGGGCGCGGCTCCAGTTCGGTGCCCGTCTCGCCGTACGCCTTGGGATAGCCGGTGAGCGGCTTCGCCGGGTTCGTCATCCAGTAGGTGTTGTTGGAGTTGGCCACGTAGTCGGCGCGGGTCAGCATCGGCTGGCTGCCCGGCCCGAAGATGCCCGGCACGACGGCGTCGCCGTCCCTGCCCCACAGGCACGCGGAGGTCGAGCCGTCCAGGACGTACGCATCGAGGCCCGGAACGGGCGAGGGCTTGGCACAGCGCTTCGCTTCGTCGTCGGTGACGTGGGGGACGACCGAGGTGTCGGCGAAGTAGGCGGTCCCGCTCGCGTCGGTGGCGAGGGTGTGGACGAACGGCATCCCCTGGTAAGTCCGCTGGGCCTTGCGCAGCTCGTCGAGGCCGCCCGCCCTGGCCATCGCCAGCCACTCGTCGGCCGCCCGCAGGTTGGCGGCGTTCGCGTCGGCCAGCGCGTACGCCGCCTCGTCGGTCTGGCCGACGGCGAGCACCGGACCGTAGCGGGAGGTGAGGAGCGTGTGGCCGGAGACGGTGCCGTCCGGCAGGGCGACCTCCACCTCCTGCTCGCCCATCGGCTCCGGCCGGCCGTCCACCAGGTAGCTGTGGCCGCCCGCGAGTTCCAGCCGGTAGACGGTGAAGCGCTGGGCGTGGGAGACGGTGTGGGCCCAGGCGACCTTGGCGTTGTGGCCGATCTGGACGACCGGGGTGCCGTACAGGCTGCCGCCGGAGACGTCGAGCACGCCGGGGATGGTGAGCTGGACCTGATAGAAGCGGCGGATCCCCTGCCAGGGGAAATGCGGGTCGGCCAGCACCATCCCGCCGCCCCCGCGTGTGGCCTGACGGCCGAGCGCCCAGGCGTTGCTGCCCGCGGCCGGCTTGGGCTGTGGTCTCTTGTCTTCCGGGGGACCCTCGGGTTCGGCTATCCCGGTGATGGCCTCCTTCAGGCTGGAGCTCGAGACCATCCGGCTGAGGTCGAGCAGGTTGTTCCACATGTCGGTGGCGGTGATCGGGCCGACCCACGCCTTGCCCCGGCACCTGGGGTCGGGCAGGTTCGCCACGCCGGTGTCCTCGAGGTAGCGGTTGTATCCGGCCACGTAGCCGTCGACCAGGCGGCGCAGCTCGTCGCTCGGGCCGATCGGCGCGGGCCGGGCCAGCAGCCGCCGTACGACGCCGGAGCCGGCGACGCTCTTGTAGTAGACGTCGCTGGCGAGGTTGGCGACCGGGCGGACCGGATCGTCGGACTCGGCCTTCGGGCCGAAATAGCGGGAGCGTTCGCCGCGCAGCGTCACCACCCAGGAGGCCAGCGTGCACAGGTTGTCCTGGGCGAAGGCGTAGCCGTACCCGAATCCGAGGCCGCCGTAGTCCTTGGCGGTGATGTGCGGGATGCCGTACTCGGTGCGCCGGATCGTGGCCGAGTAACTCCCGTCGGCCGCCGCGGCGGGCACCGGAGACACGGCCGGGGTGAGTAAGGCCAGCGTGATCATCAGTGGCCTGAGCTTCATCGGTCTCCTATTCGAAACGCGCGTTGTCGGGCGTGGTCATGCGACGCAGCAGCGGCAGCGTCGTGAGGATCACCAGGAGGGAGGCGGCCAGACCACCGCCGAGGGAGGCGAAGTAGACGGGTCCTGGCATCGCGATCGACGCGCTCTTCATCGCGAGGGCGTCGATGAGCGGCTCGGCCACGCCGAAGCCGGCGCCGGCGGCGAGCGCGGCGGCCAGCACGAGCGGCAGCGCCGACTCCAGCAACACCACCGCGGCCAGGGTGCGCGTGGGCGTGCCCGCCAGCCGCAGCAGGGTGAACGGCTGCCTGCGCTCCACCAGCCCGCCGCCTGCCGCCACCACGAGGCCGCAGGCGCCGGCGACCAGGGTGAGCCCGACCATGGCCAGCGCGACGTTCTCCGCCCGAACGTAGAGGTCCGCCCTGACCTCGGCGACCTCGGCGAAGGTCATCGGCGCCTCGACGGTGTAGCCGGCCAGCAGGGTACGCAGCCGCTCCAGCGTCGCCGGATCGCGTGTAGTGATCATGACGGCCGCCAGGTCGAGCCCGTCGGCGGAGGCGGGCGGGCTGGCCGGGCCCGCCAGCGGAAGGAGCCTGTCGACGGTGAGAGGGTTGTCGGCGCCGACGATGCGGGCGAAGTTGCCCGCCACGGCCCGGGCGCCCCCGCCGTCGATGTTCACAGGGCAGCGGCCGAGCACAGGGAAGCGGGCCAGATTGGAGCACTCGACGACGTACGGCGCGGGCGGCGGGCCGTCGGGCCGCGGGGGGATGTCTTCCATGCCCGCCCTGGTATAGATCGGCAGCACGTCCACGCCCGGGCGGGCGCGCAGCCGGTCGAGCAGCTCCGTTCCCGCCCGCGGTGAGAGGCCGGAGACGCCCGGCCGGTCGAACCTGGCGCCCAGAACGTCGTTGAGCGTGCCCCCGGCCACCTTCTGCTGGCCGGCGACCACCGTCGGCACGAGGGCCGCGATCGTCGTCCCGATGAACACCGCCAGCACCAGCCCGCTCACCGACCTGAAGGCGGTCTTCGGATCGGCGGCCAGGCGCCGCGCGGCCAGCAGTGTCGCCCCGCCCCGGGTCAGCCGGGCGGCCAGCCGTGCGGCGACCATGGTCAGCCAGGGACCGGCCAGCATCAGCCCGACCATGACCAGCGCGAGCGCGACGACGGCCAGCAGATCGTCGGGCTTGCCGTTCCGGTACACCGGGCCCGCGAACATCCCCAGTCCCGCCAGCAGCGGGATCACCCGCCACGCTCGCGGCGGGGACGCGACGGTCTTCCTCGCCACGCCGAGCGGTGAGATCCGCACCCGGCGCAGCGACCACAGGGCGGCGCAGGCCGCCACGACCGGCACGCCGCCGAGCACGGCCGCGTACTGCCAGGCGTGCGGGGCGACCAGTTCGGGGAAGAACCGGGCACCGGTGATCCGCACGCCGGCCACGGCCGGCCGTACGAGCTGGAAGACCGCGAGGCCGGCCAGCGCGCCGGCCAGCGCGCCCAGCGCGGCGTCCACCGTCGCGAGCACGTTGATCTGCCGCGTGGTGGCTCCGACCAGGCGGATCGCGGCGAAGCGGGTCTCGCGGCGAGCCGCGGCCAGCCGGGTGGCGGTGCCCACGAGCACCAGCAGCGGGACGATCAGCCCGACGGCGGCGACGCCGAAGCCGAATCGGTAGACGTCCGCGCTGTCGTCGACCGCGGGCATGGTGGAGACCGCGGAGACCGTGTCGACCTGCCTGGCGCCGGGCAGGGCGGCGACCTGATCCGGCGTCCGTCCTACCACGATGACCAGCTCGTCGGGCCCGGACAGCGCCGCGTCGCCGATCAGCCCGGCGCGCGTGCCGGGGAAGCGGGCGGCCAGCTCCTCGGGCGGTGCCGAGTCCAGCAGCCCGGCCAGCGCGGGCGAAGCGTAGTACTGCCCCGGGCCGGGCATGCGGGACAGGCCGGGGACGACCGGCGCCCGCGTGCCGAGCGCGGCGGCGTCGAGCCTCTTGATCGTCCGGCCCGCGTAGAAGTCCTCGTGGTAGTTCCACAGCGCGCCGTCGGCCGTCGTGTCGAGGGCCCAGCCGCTGGGCGCCGAGCCGGTCGTGCACTCCCAGCAGGGACGGCCGTCTGTGGCCTGGAAGGCGTTGAACAGCGACAGCGTGGCCAGCAGCACCGCGACGCCGGCCGCCACCCCGACGACGATCAGCGCCAGCCTGGCCGCCGCCTCCCTGCCGCTGCTCAGCGACAGCCGCAGGCCCAGCCGGATCATCGGAGGGCCCCGGTCGTGTACGGGTCGGAGACACGGCCGTCGCGCACCACGACCTCCCGGTCGGCGCAGGCGGCCACCCGGGCGTCGTGGGTCACCACGATCACGGTGGCGCCCTCCTCGCGGGCCAGGCCCACCAGCAGGTCCATCACGTGCTCGCCGGTGAGCGTGTCGAGCGCGCCGGTCGGCTCGTCGGCGAACACGATCCGCGGCCGCGTCACCAGCGCTCGCGCGATCGCCACGCGCTGCGCCTGCCCGCCGGACAGCTCCCCGGTGCGCCGGCCGCCCAGGTCGGCCAGCTCCAGCCGCTCCAGCCATTCGGCCGCCCGCCGCTCGGCGTGTTTTCTCCTGGTGCGGCCCAGCAGCAGCGGCAGCATCACGTTGTCGGCCGCGGTCAGCTCCGGCACGAGCTGGCCGAACTGGAAGACGAAGCCGAAGGCGGTGCGCCGCAGCTCGCTGCGGCGGCCGTCGTCCAGGGTGTCCAGGCGGCGGCCGTCGAACCAGACCTCGCCGCTGTCCGGCGTGAAGATGCCGGCCAGGCAGTGCAGCAGCGTCGACTTGCCGGACCCGCTGGGACCCATGATCGCCACGACCTCGCCCGCGGCCACCGACAGGTTCGCCTCCCGCAGCGCGGGCGTGCTGCCGTAGGAGCGGCTGACCTCCCGAGCCTCGATGATCACGACGCGCGCACCATCTCGGCCAGGGCCCCCAGCCGGGCCTGGGTGACGTCGATCCACCGCAGGTCCGCCTCCAGGTGGAACATGGCGTGGTCGGCCAGCAGGGCGTCGGTCAGGGGGCCGCCGCGCTTGACCTCCGTCAGCTCCCGCATGCGCCGCATGTGCGTGGCGCGCTGCGCGTCCAGATAGCCGGCCGCGTCACGGCCCAGCATCAGCGCCAGCACGACCTTGGTGAACAGCACCGTCTGCAGGTACGGCTCGGCCGCGACCGGCTCGGCCAGCCACGTGGCGACCTCCTGCCTGCCCAGGGGGGTGATGGCGTAGCGCTTGCGGTCAGGCCCGTCGCCCGGTTCGCTCTGCCCGGTGACCTTGCCGTCCCTGGCCAGGCGGCCGAGCGTGGAGTACACCTGCCCGAAGGGCAGTGGCCTGCCCCGGCCGAAGAAGGCGTCGTAGTCGCGTTTCAGGTCGTATCCGTGGCTCGGCTCCCGTTCCAGCAGGCCGAGCAACGCGAGGGGAACGGTCATGCCCGCGACTATACATCGAGTGTATACACGGGGGTGATAGTCACTCATGAAAAAGCGAACGGCCGATCCGTCCGGACCGGCCGTTCGCCATTGGGGTGAGTGATGGGACTTGAACCCACGACATCCAGGACCACAACCTGGCGCTCTGCCAGCTGAGCTACACCCACCATGTCCGCCGTTCGAGGCGTACGAAGAAAGTGTAGCGGTATTTCGGAGTCCTCCGCGCCCTCAATACCGCTCGCCCTCGGCGTCAGGACCCGGAGACGGCCTCCGCGACCTCGCGGGCGGTGGCGGAGTCGGGGCCGGGCTGCGGCACGAAGACCGCGGCGCGGTAGTAACGCAGCTCGCGGATGCTCTCGGTGATGTCGGCCAGCGCGCGGTGCCCGCCCTGCTTCTCGGGGGAGGCGAAGTAGACCCGGGGATACCAGCGGCGGGCCAGCTCCTTGATCGACGAGACGTCGACCATCCGGTAGTGCAGGAACGCGTCCACCAGCGGCATGTCCCGGGCGATGAACGCGCGGTCGGTCGCGATGGAGTTGCCGCACAGCGGCGCCTTCTTGGCCTCGGGCACGTGGGAGCGGATGTAGTCGAGCACGACGGCCTCGGCCTCCGCCAGGGTCACCCCCGTCGCGAGCGCCCGCAGCAGTCCCGAGGCCGTGTGCATCTCCCGCACGACCTCGGACATCTGCTCCAGCGTCTCCGCGGGGGGCTTGATGACGACGTCCACGCCCTCATCCAGCTGGTTCAGCTCGCCGTCGGTGACGATACAGGCCACCTCGATGAGCGCGTCACGGCCGAGGTCGAGCCCGGTCATCTCACAGTCGATCCAGACCAGCGGGTCAGTCATGGCTCAAGAGTAATGCTGAAGGGTAATGGGGACGTCACTGAGATTGAAGCGAGTCCTCCAGGCGCTTGATGACCGACTGGTCCAGGTTGTCCGGCACCGAGACGTACAGCATCGCGGGACGGGCGTTCTGGCCGCGGTCCACGAGGATGATCGCGCCCTTCTCCTTCTTCCACTTCAGATTGTTGGCCTCGGCGACCTTGGTGAAGTCCATCTCGAACTCGATGACCCAGCCCTGCTTGCCGCTCACGGTCAGCGCCTCGTTGCGGAGGATCTTGCGGTCGTGCTGGATGCCGTACCAGCCCTGGTCATAGGTGAGCAGCAGCCCTTGAGCGAGCCGCTGGAAGCCCTGCGCGCCGCTGTTGGGGAAGATCTGGGGCACCTCGGCCGTGTAGACGCTGCCGACCCAGTCGTTGCCCCTGCCGTCGTAGTTCGACTGGGACGTCGCCTGGCAGCCGCTCGTCCACAGTGGCCTCGTCGGGTCGGCCGGGTTGTTGACGTCCTTCGACTCCGGCACCTGCCACTTGTCGCCCGGGTACGCGTACGACAGGCCGGTCACCGGGTCCGTGATGCGGTCACCGGAGGGCTGGGGAAGCTGGGGCAGCGGCGCGGTGGACTGCTGCGGTTCCTGCTCGGGCGGCACGGTCTGGTCGAGCTGCGGGGCCGTCGCGGTGGTGTCCGGCCGGGCGAGGGCCGTGCCGGCGCGATCGCGCAGGACGATGACCGCGCCGCCGATGACCAGCGCGAGCACGACCACCGCGGCGATGCCGCCCACGATCCACGGCCAGACCGGCGCCGTACGCCGCGGCGCGCCGAACTCGGGCATCGGAAGCTGTGCCGTCTGGTTCTGAGGTCCCCACTGGGGCTGTGTCCACTGCGGGGCCTGCTGAGCGGCGTGCTGAGCGGCCTGCTGAGGGGCCTGCTGAGGAGCCTGGGGCGGCGCCCCGGCCTCCTGTCCGGGAGTGTGGGTGGCGTCGGTCCACTGGGTGCCGTCCCACCAACGGAGGAGAGGGGAGCCGTACGGGTCCGGATACCAGCCGGCGGGGGTCGTCGTCATGCGCGCCACACTAATGAAATCAGCATTTGTAGGTGAAACTTGCCTTGTCCTGGATCGGCTTCCCCGTCGTCGTGGGGGACAGGACGCGGAGTGTGGCCGTGCCCTTGAACGATCCCGATCCGGTCACCTTCCAGTGCAGGGGGAGGTCCACCGACGTGTCCCCAGAGGAGACCCGCTGCTCCTGCTCCAGCGGCTTGCGGTCGTCGCTGCGGATCCAGAGGTAGCGGATCGTCCCGGCCTCGCCGTTGGTCGTGACGACGCCCACGAAATCGGCTTTGCCGTCGCAGCGCACCGTCTTCTTGGGCGCCTTGACGTCGACGTCGCTCACCGCGAGCGGCACGCCGGGCGTCTGGCGCAGCCACAGGATCACCGCCGCGATCAAAATCGCCAGCAGCAACGTCCCCGCCCACGCCGTCGTACGCCTCCGGCGCCGCCGGGGAGCCGGACCGCCGGCGTGGGTGGTCGTGATGGCGTCGGAGGTCTGCCCGGCACGCCAGATCTGCGCCGCCGTGGTCTCGGTCGGGACCCCGGGCCCGAAACGCATCATCACGTCGCCGCGGCCGTCGGCCGCATTCGGCAGGTCGAGCCCGTCCGCCGCATTCGGCAGGTCGAGCAGGGTCACCGCCTCCCCGCCGGCAGAGCCGGCCGCCGCGCCCGCGGGGAGTTCGGGGGTCGCGGTCGCGGCGAGGCCGTGTGCCGCGTGGGCCAGCCGATCCCTGCCCATGCCGGGGAACGCCTCGCGCTCGGCGAGCAGGGTGTCTCGCGCGGCGGCCAGCCCGTGGGCCGCGGCGGCGGATGCACGCCGCAGCGCCGCCGCGGCGGGTCCCTGCCCGCAGTTCGCGGCCAGCGCGCCGGCGAGCGCGGCCCAGGCCGCCACGTCCTGCTCCGCGGACGCGTGCTCGCCCCGCAGCGCCCGCAGCAGGCCGCGCTCCGCCAGCAGCACCGAGCCGTTCTCTCCGATCACGACGGTCCCGGCGTGCAGCGCGCCGTGGGCCAGCCCGGCGGCGTGCACGGAGAGCAGCGCCTGCGCGCTCTCCAGGAGCACGGTCGCCGCTCCGCTCGAGTCCAGGCGGCCGGCGGCCATCAGGTCGGCGACGGCCGGCGTCGCCCGTGCGGTGATCAGCCAGACCTCGTCACGCGCGGCCACCAGGTCGATCACGGGCAGCAGCCCGATCGGCCCGCCTCCGTGTAAACGCACGTCGGCGCCGACCGCCGCGACGAGCCGCTCGCGCGCCTCGGCCGTCGCGACGGCCAGGGGATCGAACCGCAGCACACCGGACGGCCGCCCGTCGGGGGAGACGGCGTCCGCCCAGGTGCCCACCTCGCTGGGCCGGGTGCGGCCGGTGAGCCGGTGACCCGCGACCGTCACGCCTTCTCGCATCTACCGCCGCCTTCGGTGCCGTCCGCGTATGCGTCCCATGGCCAGTGTGGCGGGAACGAGGCCGGTCGTCACCAGGGCCGCGGCGAGCCCGCCCATCGGAGCCCCCGACGGGTCGGCCGGGCCGGACGTGAGCGTCAGCGTGGGCTCCCCCGAAGGCGTACCGGGGTTGCTCTGCGTCGGCGAGGGCTGGGTGGAGGGCTGCGTCGTGGGCGGGTTGCTGGTCTGCGTGGGCTTGGGCTGCCTGGTCGCCGGCGGGTTCTTGGGCGGGTCCACCGTGACCGTGGGCTCGTCCGAGGGAACGGGCTTGGGCGACGGCTTCGGCGTGGGCTTGGTCGTGGGTCTGGTCGTGGGCTTGGCGGTCGGCTTCGGCTTCGGCGAGGGGCTGGGCCTGCGGGTCGGCCGGTTGGTCGCGGTGGGGCGCACGACCGGCGTCGGCGACGCGCCGGGCTTGGGGCTGGTGGCCGCCGGGGTCGGTGTGGGCTCCTGCGGCTCCTCGGTGGGGTCGTCGCCTGAGTCGTCGCCGGAGTCGTCCTCCACCTCGATGGAGGAGGGGTCGACCGCGGGCGGGCTCGGCGTCTCGATCGTCGTCCCGGCCTGCAGGGTCGTGCCGCCGCTCACCGTCTGGACCAGCGCCACCGTTCCGCCCGCGATCACGACCATCCCGGCCAGGGTCAGGCCGATCTTCATGCGGGTCTGGCTCAGCAGCCCGCCGAGCTTCGTCTCGGCCAGCGCGGTGCCGGTCTCGGGGGCGTTCTCCTTCAGCGGGAAGAACGGCACGAGCAGCCCGGCGAGCGCCGCGAGCCGGCGCCGTCCGCGCTCCTCCCAGGCCGGCCCGTATGCGCCGGCGGCGACGGTCTCGAGCTCCCGCACGAACTCCTCGGCCGACGCGAACCGGTCCTCCGGCCGCTTGGCCATGCCGCGCTCCACGAGGTCGCGCAGCGGGGGCGGCACCTCGTCGACCGGAGGAGGGGTCGCCTGGTGCTGGCGGGCCAGCGCGGCCATGTTCTGCGCGCGGAACGGCCGTCCGCCGGTGAGGCACTCGAAGAAGACGACCGTGGCGGCGTAGACGTCGCTCGCCGGTCCGGCCTTCCCGCCCGACCACTGCTCCGGCGCCATGTACGGCGGCGTCCCGGCCGCCCTGACCCCCTCGCCGGCCTGCGCCGCGATGCCGAAGTCGACGAGCTTGCTGGTGCCGTCGGCCTCGACCATGACGTTCTCGGGCTTGTAGTCGCGGTGGACGACGCCGATGGAGTGCGCCGAGGCCAGGCCGAGCAGCGAGCCCTTGAGCACGGTGAGCGCGGCCTCGGGACCGGTCGGGCCCTCAGAGCGGAGCATCGCGCGCAGCGAGACGCCGTCGATGAGCTCCATGACGATGGCGGCGCCGCGCGCGGTCTCGACGTACTCGTAGAAGCGCGCCGCGTGGGGATTGGGATCCATGGCGGCGAGCAGGCGGGCCTCGTGCCGGAACCGGGCGACGAAGTGGAGGTCCGCCATCATCTCGTCGGACAGGTACTTGATCGCCACAGGGATGTCGTCGGCGTCGTGCCGCGCGAGTATCACTCGCCCGGCGCCCCCCGTGCCGAGTTCACGAATCTCCGTATAGCCGGGGACGCGCCAGGCGCCCGTATGGCCGTGCATAACGGTCTGTCTCCTCATCGCCTGGGGCCCCCGCCATATGACGAGACCGTAGTTTAGTGATGACGTTGCGAGTGCGATGAAAAGTCACGACTTAGTCAGACTGAGTCGTCAATGATGGTCCGGGGTCATTTGATGCACGAATCCGTCTGCCGGGTGATCGAGGAGGCGCCGCCCGCCGCGGCCGGGGAGGTCGACGCGGTCACGCCGTAGGAGTCGCAGGGCCAGCGGGAGTAGGTGTACGAGGCCGTGACGGTGTAGCCGGTCTTGCCCGACAGGCTGAAGGTCCGGGTGGTCACCGTGGAGCCACCGGTCATCCAGGCGAGGTTCAACCGCACCGCGGAGGTGTTGCCCGCGGTGACGGCGATGGTGGCCGTGGCCGTCGTCCCGCTTATGTCCAGGCTCTGCACGCGTACCTGACCGACGGAGGCGGGGCAGGTCACCGCGACCGAACGTGACGCGGCGCCGCCGGGGGCCGCGGGATCGGTCGAGGCGTCGAACGTGACGCTCTCGCCGCAGGGGCGGCGCGAGAAGGTGTACGACAGCGTCCGCGTGTAGGTCCTCGCCCCGGACAGGCGGACCGTCTTCGTGCCGCCGCCCGCGGAGGGCGCGGAGAACCGTCCGGTGAGGTCCACCGGGCCGGTGCCGTCGGTGGTCACCGTCACGGTGGCCGTCGCGACCCCGGCCGAGGACACGACAGGTGTGCCGGCCTTCAGGCCGGTGACGGAAGTCGGGCACGGCGGCGCCTTCGCCGTGGCCTCGCGGGCGCCGCCCGGCGCGGCGGGGCCGGTGGTCACGCTCATGCCCCAGGTGCCCGAGCAGACGTGGCCGAGGTCGCCCGAGACGGTGCGGGTGTAGGACGTCGCGCCGCTGAGGGTGAGCGTGCGGGTGGCGGTCACCGCGCCGTTGGCGGTGAAGCGCACGGTCAGGGTCACCTTGCCCGGCCCGCTCGTCCTGACGGTGACCGTTCCGGCGCCGGTCGCGCCGTCCTTGCCTGCTCCGGCCTTGTACGACAGCCCGCCGACATCCAGGTCGGCGACCTTGAGGAGCGAGGGAGAGGGCGACGGCTTCACCGAGGGTGTCGCAGAGGGCCTCGGAGAAGGTTTCGGAGAAGGTTTGGAAGAGGGCTTGGCCGTGGGCGCCGGGGTGGGCACAGGGGTGGGCGCCGGGGACGGGCTCCGCACGGGTGTCTCCGCGGACACCGGCGAGGGGGACTCCGAGAAGGTCTCGTCCGGCGTCTCGTCCGGCCTTTCCTCAGGGACGACCGGCGACGCGGACGCCGTGGCGGGCACACCCGTGTTCCCCGCGCCCGTGTTCCCCCCGCTCGTGTCCTGCGACGCCGCGACGGTGCGCGTCCCGGCCGAGCCGAGGGCGTACGCGCCGATGCCGCCGCCCGCGACCACCACCAGCACGGCCCCGGCGGTGAGCAGGACACCCCTGCTCCTCAGCGACCGCAGCGTCGTGGTGAACAGCGAGGTGCCGGCCTCGGGGGGACGTGTCCGGTTCAGCGGGAACGTCGCGGCCAGGGTGGCGGCGAGCGCGGCCAGCCTGCGGCGGCCCCGCTCCTCCCACGCCGGGCCGTACGCCGCCACGGCGGCCTGCTCCAGCTCGGAGACGAACGCGGTCGCGCTCGCCGGCCGTAGCGCGGGGTCCTTCGCCATGCCGCGCGCGACCAGGTGCCGCAGCGGCTCGGGGACTTCCTCGACCGGCACGGGCGCCGTCCTGTGCATGTGCCGGAGGACGGAGTGCTCGGTCGCCCGGTAGGGCCGGTGCCCGGTCAGGCACTCGAAGAAGACCGCGGTCGCGGCGTACACGTCGGACGCCGGTGAGGCGGCCGTGCCCGTCCACTGCTCGGGGGCCATGTACGGCGGGGTGCCGGCCGGGAAGCCGAGGGCTCCTCCGGCCCGCACGGCGATGCCGAAGTCGGCGAGCTTGCTCGTGCCGTCGGCGGTGACCAGCACGTTCTCGGGCTTGTAGTCGCGGTGGACGACGCCGGTCGCGTGTGCCGAGGCCAGGCCGAGCAGGGAGCCCTTGAGGACGGCGAGCGCGGCCTCGGCGCCCGTCGGGCCCTGCTCGCGCAGCAGCGCCCGCAGGGTGGGGCCGTCGACCAGTTCCATGACGATCGCGGCGCCCCGCCCGGTCTCCAGGTACTCATAGAGCCGCACCACGTGCGGGTCGTCCAGCTCGACGAGCAGGCGGGCCTCCTGCCGGAAACGGGCGACGAATCCCTCGTCCCGGCGCAGGTCCTCCGACAGGTACTTGATCGCCACCGGGGCGCCGGACCGCTCGTGGACGGCGAGGACGACGCGCCCGCCGCCTCCCGCGCCCAGTTCACGCGTCACCGTGTAACCGGGCACATTCCAGTGCTCGGCGGAACTCATACGGCCTCCCTGGCTGATGAAAGGTCGGCCGCAGTGTCGGTGAAACCGCTTGCAATCCGCTTACAGCCGCGGCTGACGGTTCCCGATGTGCGGGGGAACCGGGATGCCGGGCGCGAGGCGCGGGTCGGGCTCGGGAGTGCCCCACGACACGGTGAGCGGCAGCACGCCCGCCCAGACGGGCAGGTCGTAGTCCTCCTCGTCGTCCTTCGGCGGCCCCTGCCGGACCTTCACCGACGCCTCCTCCAGGGACAGGGCGACCACGGCCGTGGCGGCCATCTCCTTGCGGTCCGGCAGGCGTACGGCGTCCCACTGCCCGGGGGCGAGCTGCTCGGTGATGGCCCGCAGGCCGGCGAGCCGTTCCTCGGGGTCGTCCACCATCCGGGCGAGGCCGTAGACCATGGCGGACCGGTAGTTCACGGAGTGGTGGAACGCGGAGCGCGCCAGCACGACGCCGTCGAGGTGGGTCACGGTGACGCAGACCGGGGTGCCGAGCGCGGCCCGCAGCGAGGTGGCGGCGGTGGAGCCGTGCAGGTAGAGGGTGTCGCCGATCCGCCCGTAACCGGTGGGGATCACCATGGGGGACCCGCCGGCCAGCACGCCGAGATGACAGATGAGGCCGGCGTCCAGGATCGCGTACAGGTCGGCGCGGTCGGTGCGGGCGCGGTCTTTCGACCGCCTAAGGGTGGTACGGGCGGTTGTGGAGAGCATGTCCGATACGTTAGGCCGAAGTGGACCGGCGGAACACGTCCACTCAGTGCCCATACGGGGAGACCACTTTTGCGGAGAACACTGTGCGCGTGACCATAGATCTGCCGCTGGCGGTGGACCGCGAGTCCCCGGTGCCGCTCGCCGTCCAGGTGGCCGGCCAGTTGCGGGAGTCCATGCGCACCGGCCGGCTCAGGGCGGGGGAGCGGCTGCCGTCCACGCGGGCCCTCGCCGCGCTGCTGGGGGTCAGCAGGACCGTCGCGACCGACGCCTACCAGCAGTTGTACGCGGAGGGGTGGCTGGACGGGCGGCACGGCTCGGGCACCTATGTGGCCGACGACACGGTGCCGTACGAGCAGCCCGGCGCGCAGGCGGTCGAGGCTCGCGGGGCCGCCCGCCGCGAGCCGGCGCCCCCGGGATGGGTGGACCTGCGGCCGGGACGGCCGTGGGTGTTCGGGTACGACACGGCGGCCTGGCGGCGGGCCTGGCGCTCGGCCGGCGAGCTCGCTTTGAACGCGTTCCCCGACCCCTACGGCCACCCGGAGCTGCGCGAACTGCTGGCCGATCACCTGCGCAGGGCCAGGGCCGTGCCGGTGGGCGCCGGGAACGTCATGGTCACCAGGGGCACCGGCAACGGCCTCGACCTGATCGCCGCCACGCTGCTCGGGCCGGGGAGCCGGGCCGGGGTGGAGGAGCCCGGCTGGCGGGCCGCCCGGCGGATCTTCGCCTCACGCGGCGCGGAGGTCGTGCCCTGCCCGGTGGACGAGCAGGGCGTGATCGTCGAGGCGCTCCCCGACGACCTGCGGGTGCTCTACACCACGCCCGCGCACCAGTTCCCGGTCGGCGGCAGGCTGCCGATCCCGCGCAGGGAGAAACTGCTCGCCTGGGCGCGCAGGACCGGCGCGATCGTGGTGGAGGACGACTACGACGCCGAGTTCCGCTACGACGTCGCGCCGCTGCCCGCGCTCTACGGGCTCGACCCCGGGCGGGTGGTGCTGCTCGGCACGCTGTCGAAGTCGCTCGGCCCCGACGTCGGGCTCGGCTGGCTGGTCGCCCCCGCCGACCTGCTCGACGCCGTGGCCGAGCGCCGGATGCACCTCGCCGACCGGACGTCGGGGCCGGTCCAGCGGGCCGTGGCGACCCTGCTGGAACGCGGCGACCTCGACCGGCACCTGCGCAGGATGCGGCTGGAGTACGCCCGCAGGAGGGCGGCCATCGTCGAGGCGCTCGGGCCGTACGTGCGGGGCGACACGGCCGGGCTCCACGTCATGGTCAGCCTGCCCGCCGGCGTGGTCCCCGGCCTCGTACGGCGGGCCGGGGAACGCGGCGTGCTCCTGGACACGACCGAGGCCCACCACCACGGACCGCCTCGGGTGCACGGCCTCGTGCTGGGTTACGGCTCGGCCTCCCGCGCCGACGTGCGGCGCGGGTGCGCGGTGATCCGGGAGCTCATACCTCCTGAAGAAGCCTGAGCTCGCTTCCGGGCAGGGCTACCTCCAGGTTGAGCGCCTCCTCGCCGATGATGCGGGCGATGTCGATCGATCCCGGGTCGCCCTCCCTGGTGCCGGGCACCTGGGAGTGGCCGAAGTGGCCGCCCCGCGCCCACAGCCGTTTGCTGCGCTCGGCGGTCAGGGAGTGCGGATAGGGCAGCGGAGGGCCGGCCGGCCAGCGGCGCGGCACCTCCCAGGAGTCGAGCCAGGCCAGGATGTCGTCCAGACCGTCGAGCTTGGTGTCGGTGAACGGTTCCCTCGCCGAGCCGATGACTTGGATCTGCACGCAGACCCGTCCGTTCCTGCCGCGGTCCGCGGCGAGCCCGCCGCCCGCCCTGGTGGGCGGGAGCAACTGGACGATCTCCCCGGTCACCGGGTTCCACACCAGGTGGGAGGGCCGGTGGAGCTGGATCAGCCGCTGGGCGACGGACCTGGCCGAGACCCCTTGGGGGTCGGCGGGCCAGATGAACCAGACGGTCCTCGGGGCTCCTCCGAGCATCGCTCCGGAGTCCCCGGGGGAGGGAAGTCGGCTTGCGCCGGGCAGCCATGCTTGGGCCACAATGCCCCCTCAAATCCTCGGTCGCGTCGTTTTTCCCCTTTCAAACTTCCGCTGACACCTCGCGAATCCTGATTGTTACTGGCGGGTGCCAATCTTCCAACGAGGGTGTAACAACTGGTGATTCTGTGACGGATGCGTCAGGCGGAGGGGGTGGCGGCGGCTTCGCCGGCCGGAGGCTGGCCGTCGCCCGACTCGCCCGCAGGATCGGAGGAGGGGCCGGCCGTGGGGCGGGTCGTGGGCCCGGTCGTGGTGTCGGAGGTCGGGTCGGGCAGCGGGCCGGCGTCGCCGTCCCCCTCCTGGCCGTCCCAGGTCATCCGGCACGAGGGCCGGCCGGCCGAGGACTGGAAGGTCACCACGCCCCTGCCCGCGACGCCGGGGTCGACGACGGCGAGCGTGACCCGGCCGCTCGCGCCCGCGCGGAGCCTGCCGTGCCGGGGCGAGACCGCGATCCCGCCCGAGGTGACGGCCGTCCACTCGATCGCGGCGTTGCGCGCGGCGAGCGTGATCGACGCGCCCGCGGCCCCGCCCAGGTCTCCGGGGCACAGCGCCGTCAGCGCCGGCCTGGGCACGGGTCGCGTACGGGTGGGAGAGGGCCGCGACCGCCCCGAGGGTGCGGGGGTGTGGGGCGGGGCGGTCGCGGCCGATTGGGGGGAGCCGTCTGGTGGGGGTGTCTCGTCTCCGGACGCGGCGGGAGTCGCCGTGGGCAGGTCGCTCTCCTCCGGGCCCGGCGTCGAATCTCCGGGGGCAGGCTCTCCGACGGCAGGGTCTCCGGAGGCGGGGCCTGCGGGCGCCGCCGTCGGCGGTATGCGTATCGCCTCGAGCCGTTCGGCCGGAGCCTGACCGGAGACCAGCGCGAGCCCGCCGGCCGCGCCGAACACGCAGACGGCGGCGAGCATGACGGGGGCGGTCCGCAGCGGGCGGGAGCGGACCCGTCTGCGCCTTGTTGGCCCGCGCCCTGTCCGCCCGTGCCCTGCCTGCCTGTCGGTGGTCGCGGGGAAGCCGCGCCGGTCGAACTCGGCGGTGGTGGCGGCTGTGGTGGCGGCTGTGGCGGCTGTGGCGGCGTCACGCCGGTCGGCGTGGAGCGCGGACTCGATCACCCGGCGGCGCAGGGAGAGCGGGGGGAAGGCGACGGGGATCATGTCGAGCAGCCGCTCGGCCGACACGTGCCTGCCCCGGCCCTCGCGGCAGATCTCACAGGCCGCGATGTGCTTGCTCAACCGCTTGCGCAGGGGAGGAGCGAGAGGGCCGTCCTGCCAGGCGGCGCCCACGCCGTGGTCGACCAGGGCCGACAGCTCCGGGCAGTGGGCCCGGCCGACCCTGGCCAGCACGAGGGCCGCCGCGGCGTTCTCCAGGTGGTCGCGGGCCCGGGTGAGCCGCGCCGACACCTGCCGGGAGGCGAGCCCGAGGACCGATCCGATCTCGGCCGTCGTCAGGCCGTGCCGTACGGCGAGTTCGAGCACCTCGCGCTCGTGGTCGCCGAGTTCCCCAAGCGCCTCCCGCACCAGCGCGGCGAGCGGCGGGTCCGCGGACTCCTCCACGGCGATGACGGATCCGGTGACCTCCTTCCCTCCTCGCGCGGCCCCTTTTCCGGTGGCGCTGTGGAACCGGGTCAGCGCGTACAGCCACGCCCGCAGCCGGGCCGGTTCCTTCAGCCGGTCGGCGCAGCAGGACGCGGCGACGAGGGCGTCGTGCACCGCACGCTCCGCCGCGTCGAGGTCACGCACCAGCGCGTACGCGTAGTCGCTCAGCCGGTCGGCGTAGGCGTCGTACAGCGCGGCCGTGGCCTGGGCGTCGGCGCCGCCCCCGCGGCGCAGCGCCTCCAGCAGTCGGTGGTCGTCGGCTCGCCCGACGCCGGGCCATTCGGGCAACGAACATTCCTCCCCGTGTGACGGAACCTGGTCTTGCCGGTCCCCACACGAGTGGGACGCCGTCCCCTCTGGCGTCGTTTACGGATCACAGTGTCATGCCCAACCGGCATGACCTGGGAAAACAGGTGCGGATGTTACTGGAGACGGCGTGCGATGCCCTTGAGGAAGATGTTGCGGATCTCCAGGACCGTCTGCGGGAAGTAGGCGGCGCCGCCGGTCGCCTTGGCGATGGAGGTCATCTGCGTCCGGTCCTCGTCCTTCTGCGTGTTGAACGAGATGATCAGGATGCTCACCGGCCGCTTGGGGTCGTAGGCGTCCTTCAGCTTGCGCAGGATCTCGGTGTTGGAGATGCCGCCGTTCGGGTCGTCGTTGCCGACCCCGTCGGTGAACAGCAGGATCGTGTTGACCTTGTCGGGCTCGTACTCCTTGGTCATCTTCTGGTAGGCGGCCCACAGGGTGTCGTTCAATCCGGTGTTGCCCGTGGGAATGGCCTTCGCCTGACGCAGCGCCTGCGAGATCATTTCGCGGCGGGTCACCCCGTTGACCTGCTGGGCCAGCGGCCCGATCTGCACGACGGGCTTCCAGTCGACGCCCTCGCCGCGCAGGTTGTCGGAGAAGGCCCAGATGCCCATCTCGGCCTTGTCCGGGAAGAGCTTCAGGCCCTCGACGGTGAGGTCGCTGATCGCGCGCATCCGGCTCACACCGGTTTTGTCGGCGGGCAGCGCCATGGTCCCGGAGATGTCGATGAGGGAGAGCAGCCTGGTGCCGAGCTTGATCTGGTGCCACGCCTGCGAGAGGCGGGTGACGGTCGCGGCGTCCGGCAGCGGGATCGCGGCCGGCTTCTTCGCGTTCACGCCGTTGTCGGGCTTCAGCAGGCTGCCGCCCTTGCCGTCGGGCGCGCGGAAGCCGTAGTCCTGGACGGTCTTCCTGCCGTTGGGCGAGGTCACCTCGGTCGCCAGGGCTTGCGCCGCCTTGCGCGTCGTGGCGTCCTTCGCCGTGATGATGATCGGGTAGTCGAGGTTGATCGTGCCCTCGGCCGGATAGAGCGCGACCGCCGGGTTCGAGGGGGTCGTCGTCGTGTTGTACGACCACACGGCCTGCTCGGACGTCACGCCGATCGGGATGCGGGCCGCGGCCTTGGTCAGCGTGGCGAACATGCTGTCGGGGGTCGACACGGTGGACTCCGACAACTGGCGCAGCACGCCGACGAGCGTCTCCTCGCTGCCGCCTCCCTGCTTGAGCACGGCGGCCCCGGCGAGCAGCGCGCCGAGGCCGGCGGCGTTCTGCGTGGGATCGAGCGCGAGCACGCGCACCTTCCGCGCCAGGCCGTCGGGGTTGGCGGCGTTCGCCGCGCTCATCAGGCCGGTCCAGCTCGGGCTGAAGGCCGACTGGAGCTTGTCCGCGCCGGTCTTGGACGCGGCGAGCACGACGGGGGTGCTCGCGGCGTTCCCGGCGGGCTCCGGCGCGTTCTTGACGCCGCTCAGCCACAGGCTGGAGTCGGGGATCCACAGGTCGGGGTCCAGCTTGCCGCTGGTGGGACCGGTGCCCGCCATCGCGTTGGCGACGTCGGCCGGCTCGGCGGCCTTGACCGTGACGGCGACGCACTTGCCGTCGAGGGCCTTGCCCGACTTGCCGAACCTGGTGGCGATCTTCTGGACGGCGGGCTGGATGTCGGGCGCGGCGACGACCGAGAGCTTGACCTTCTCGCCGGCGCAGCCCGGGCTCTTGTTCACCACCACGTACGCGGCGACGCCGAGGAGGACGGCCAGGGCGACCGCTCCGGCCAGCGGGACGAACACCGTCCCCCGCCCGGCCCGCCGCCGCGGCGGCGGCGGGGGCTCGTACTGGGGGTCGAAGCCGCCATCGAGTTCGTCTGTGCGGTGCCGTCCGCCCACGGTGCTCTCTCCGATGTCGACTGGCCGTAACAGGTTTACGGAACGATACTGGCAAAAAGTCATAACTTGCGCCTGATGTGCGGGAGTCCGCCTCGCAGGCCGTAGCCTTGGCCCGTGGTCATCCCGGTCGAGGACGCCGCCGATCCGCGCCTGTCGGACTACGTGCGGCTGCGCGACGTCGATCTGCGCAAGAGTGTCGAGAGCGAGCGCGGGCTGTTCGTCGCCGAGGGCGAGAAGGTCATCCGGCGGGCGATCGGCGCGGGCCATCCGGTGCGCTCGGTGCTGACCACGGCCAAGTGGCTCGACGCGCTGGCCGACGTCGTGGAGGAGGCCACCGTCTATGTGGTCTCCGACCGGGTGATGGAGGGGATCACCGGCTTCCAGGTGCACCGCGGCGCGCTCGCCGCGATGGAGCGCACCCCGCTTCCCCCGGTCGGCGAACTTCTCGCGGACGCGGGGTCGCGGATCCTCGTCCTGGAGGACCTGGTCGACCACGGCAACGTGGGGGCGATCTTCCGCTGCGCGGCGGCGCTCGGCGTCGGCGCGATCGTGCTGTCACCGCGCTGCGCCGACCCCCTCTATCGCAGGGCCGTCAAGGTGTCGATGGGGGCGGTGTTCGCGATCCCGTACGCCCGGATGACCGACTGGCACGGCGGCCTGGCGGAGATCAGGGCGGCCGGGTTCCGCCTGCTGGCGCTCACGCCCGACCAGTCGGCCGTGCCGCTGGACAAGGCCCCGCTGTCCGGCCGGGTCGCGCTGATGCTCGGCTCGGAGGGCGACGGGCTGTCGTCCCACTGGCTGCACGAGGCCGACCAGCCCGTCTGCATCCCGATGAGCCCGCGGGCGATGGACCTCGGCGTCGACTCCCTGAACGTGGTGGCCGCCGCGGCCGTCGCCTGTCACGGCCTGCTCAGGGGAGCGTGACCCCGGCCCCCGGCTCGGCGCTCTCGCCGGTGTCCTGGCCGACCCAGTCGAGCAGCCTGCGTGCCGTGGCGAACCTCGCCCTGTCGCTGCGCTCGCCCAGCACGACCCCCACGTACGTGCGCCCGTCCCGGACGGCGGCGAACGACAGGCAGTAGCCGGCCTGGTTGGTGAAGCCGGTCTTCAGCCCCACCGCGCCGTCGTCCAGCAGGTCGTTGGTGTTGCGCCACACGTGCGCCCGGTGGAGGGCCGACTTCCCGACCACCCGCTTGGGCGTCCTGGCGATGGACGCGATCACGGGGTCGCGCAGCGCCGCCACGGCCAGCGTCGCCTGGTCGCGGGCGGTGGAGTACCCCTTCGACGGCAGCCCGTCGGGGTTGGCGTAGCGGGTGTCGCGCAGGCCGAGAGCCCGCGCCGCGTCGTTCATCTCGGCGACGAACTTCGCCGTCCCCGGGCCGTACCGCTCGGCCAGGGCGTGGGCGGCGTCCGCTCCCGAGGGGAGCATGAGCCCGTAGAGCAGGTCGCGCACCGTGAGCCGCTCGCCCGCCCGCAGGCCCGCCGTCGTGGCACCGCCCGCCGTCGCGTGCCGTACGTCGGCCTTGGTGATGGTCACCACGTCGTCCAGCCGGGCCTGCCGCCGCACCACGTAGGCGGTCATGACCTTGGTCAGGCTCGCGACCGGCACCCGGCGCGTCTCGCGCTTGGCGAACTGGACCGTTCCCTCCGTGGTGTCCACCAGGTAGGCCTCCCTGGCAGTGACCGAGGGCGCTTCAGCGGCCTGAGCGGGCGCGGCCGCGGTCCCTGCCGTGACGAGGGCGGCGGCCAGCGCGATGAGTACCCCGTTACGCATCCCGACATGATCGCACGGCTTCGGGTGCGGCGGGCGCGTCCCCGTTCCGGCTCCTCCTGCGGCGCCGTACGAGGAGGGCGACGGCCAGGGCCGCGACGGCGACGACGACGGCGGCCAGCGCGGGGGACCGGGCCGCCAGCGACAGCCAGGCCCACAGGAGCGAGTAGAGGCCGAAGGAGGCCACCGGCACCCAGGTCAGGCAGCCGAGCGCGCTGGCCACCACATACCAGCGGTAGTTGACCCGCAGCGCCCCCGCGACCCACGGCAGCGTGTGCCGCAGGCCCGGCACCCAGAAGCAGCCGTAGACGGCGAGCGCGCCCCACCGGCGCACCACGTTCTCCACGCGCTCGATCCGCTCCCGGCCGATCCTGCGGCCCATCCGCGAGCGGTAGAGCGCCTCGCCGAGCCTGCGGCCGACCCAGTAGTACACCTGGAACGCGCCGAACAGGGCGACCGCGCCGACCGCGACGACCAGCCACAGGGGGAGGCCGAACACGGAGGCGGCCGTAGGGTCAGGGATCCGCACGTGCTCTCACCGCCGGTCATCGAGGCAGTCATTTAGGCAAGCCTCACCTTAGCGCCCCGGATCGCGCTTATTGCACGCGAATGTCAACCGGCGATCGATCCGTCCTTTCCCTGCCTCCTCTGCTCGCTCATCTGTTCGCGAGCGCCCCGCGCGCCTCGGCGACCCAGCGGGGCACGCCCACGCGCTCGGCCACGGCCAGCGCCTTCTCGTAGTGGTCGCGGGCCGGCAGGCCGAGCCGTACGGCGAGGTCGCCGAGCGTCTTTGCCACCGGCCACAGGGCGACCACGCCGGTGCCCGCCCCGGCGATGCGGTCGCGGAACGGCGCCAGCTTCTCGTACGCCTCCCGCATCCGGCCCTCGTCGTCCAGCAGCATCCCGGCGAGCGCCCGCCAGATGAGGGCGAGCTCGTAGAGGAAGTCGGTGCGGACCGGCTCCCGGCTCGCGGCCACCACCTGGGCGTCCCTCACGTGCCCGGCCGAGGCGAGCGCCACGGCGTACGCGTCGAGCGTCCACTTCGCGCCGCGCTGGTGGGCCTCGCCCAGCGGCTCGGTCATCTCGGCGGCCCGCCCGTCCACCAGGTGCAGGCAGAACGTGGCGATCAGCGGCAGGTCCTGGCGGCCTTCGAGCATGCCGGCCCGCGCGGTCAGCCGTGCCGCGTTCCGGTAGGCCCGCTCGGCCCCCGCGTAGTCACCTGTGATCATCAACCGCTGCCCGGCGTACCACGCGCCGACGGCCGCGGGGGCGGGCAGGGCGTACTGCCGCCCGAGGCGTTCGGCCTGCGCGAGGTGCTCGTCGGCCTCGGCGAAGTCGCCGCGGGCCGCCGCGCACTCCAGCAGCACGAGGTGCGCCAGCGTCTGCACCGAGATCTGGCCCGACTCCGCCCCGACCCGCAGCAGCTCACGGCCGATGGTCTCGCGCTCGTCGACCTGCGTCAGCGTGTACGACTGCCGCAGCCGCCCGCTGAGCGCCATCGCCAGCAGCGCGGGGTCGCCGCTCGACCTGGCCAGCTCCTCGGCCTCCAGCGACGCCTGGTAGCCGCGCTCGGTGGCCGACCCCTCCAGCTCCAGGGCCAGCGTGGCGAGCAGGCTGGCCCGCAGCGACTGCTCGCCCTGCGGCAGCTCGACCAGCGCCTTCTCGGTGACGTCGACGATCTCCCAGGCCGTGCGCGTGAAGTCGCGGGCGATGCCCTTGTGCGGCACCGCGAGCGCCGCCGCGACCCGGGCGGTCAGCTCCAGGTCGCCGAGGGGCAGCGCGACCGACATCGCCTCCCCCCGGTGCGCGCGGGCGGCGGTCATGTCCCCGCACAGCGCCAGCGCTCTGATCATCCGCAGCTGAAGCTCCAGCCGGTCGCGCACCGAGCCACGGCCCGTGTGAGCCCGGCCTGTGGCAGCACGGTCGAAGGCGGCGATGGCCTGCTGCCAGAGCGTCGCGGCCTCCCGGTGGGCGAACCTGCGCTCGGCCTGCTCGGCCGCCAGCCCGGCGTACCGTACGGCCTTCGCGGCGGTCTCCACCGTGCCCGCCGCGTCGTAGTGGTGGGCCAGCGCGGCCACGTCGTTCGGGCTGCGCTGCTCGATCACCGAGGCGACCGCGGCGTGCAGGCGCGAGCGGCGCAACCGGGAGGCGTCCGAGTAGATCGTGTCCCTGACCAGGTCGTGGTCGAACCTGAGCAGGCCGGGGCCCGGCTCGGTCACCAGCCCGGCGAGCAGCGCCGCCTCGACCGCGTCCACCACGGCGTCTTCGTCGCCGGACACGTCGACCAGGACGTCCACGTCCACATCGCGGCCGATCACGGCGGCCTGCAGCAACACCTGCTGGGCTCGCTCGGGCAGCCGGGCGATCCGCCGCCGCAGCACGTCGCGCACGCCCGAGGGGACCTCGGAGATGTCGGCCTCGGCCTCGAACAGCCGGGCCGTCTCCTTGACGAAGAACGGGTTGCCCCCGGCCCGCTCGACGATCGTGCTGACGACCTCGTCGTCCACGTCGTGCACGCAGGTCGCCCGGACGAGCTCCGCCACCGCGGCGTCGTCGAGGCCGCCGAGCCCCACGCGTACGGGGTCGAGCCGGGCCAGCGCGGCCAGCACGTCCTGCTGCTGGTCGTTCAGCTCGCCGTCGCGGCAGGTCACCACGACGAGCACGCGGCTGGCCGCGAGCAGACTGGGCAGCGCGCGCAGCAGCGCGAGCGTCTGGTCGTCGGCCCAGTGCAGGTCCTCCAGGAGGATCAGCAGCGGGGCCTCGCGCGCCACGGCCGACAGGTAGCCGCCGACGGCCCGGTGCAGCCGGAAGCCGCCCGACGCCTCGTCGTCGGCGATGTCGGGAGCGGCGTCGTCGAGGAGCGGCGCCAGCAGCGCGGCGTACTCGCCCGCGCCCCTGCGGGCGACCAGGGCGCGCAGCACCTCGACCCAGGCCCAGCCGGGCGGGGTCGCCGTGCTGTCGGGGCAGCCACCGGTCGCCCCTATCCAGCCGTCGCCCTCCAGCCGCTCGAACAGCCGCCGCACCAGTGTGGTCTTCCCCGCGCCGGGATCGCCGCTGACCACGGTGACCGTGAACCGGCCCGCCTGGGCGCGGGGCGCGGCGGCGGCGAGCGCGGCCAGTTCTGCGTCGCGCCCGACGAACGGCTCGGGCTCCAGCGGCGGGGCGTCGCCGGTGGCGAGCGGCCGGGGCGGCCAGGTCGCGGTGATCTCGGCGGGCCGCCGGGGAGCGGGGAGCACGAGGTCGAGCCCGGGGTCCTGGGCCAGGATGTCCGACTCCAGCTTGCGCAGCGCCGGTCCGGGGTCGATGCCCAGCTCGTCGGAAAGGATCGTGCGGGCCCGGCGCAGCGCGGCGAGCGCGTCGCCCTGCCGCCCGCACCGGTACAGCCCGAGCGCGAGCAGCCGCCACCCCTCCTCGCGCAGGGCGTGCTCGGTGGTCAGCGCCTCCAGGTCGGGCACGGTCTCGGCGTGCAAGCCCATCCGCAGCCCGGCGTCGGCGTGCCGCTCCCTGGCCACCAGGCGCAGCTCGCTCAGCCGCGCCACCTCCGCCTCCGCCCAGGACTGGTCGGCGAAGTCCGAGTACGGCGTGCCCCGCCACAGCGCGAGCGCTGAGTCCAGCCGGGCCCGGGCGGCCTGGGGGCTCTCCTCCAGCCGCTCCCCGGCCGAGCGGACCATGGCCTCGAAGCGGAGCGCGTCCACCTGTTCCGGGGCGGCGCGCAGGGCGTACCCCGACGCGACGGTCACGAGCAGGCGGTTGGGCCCGCCGCGCGGGCGGTTGGGCTCAAGCACGCGGCGCAGCCGGGAGATGTAGACCTGCAAGCCCGACTGGGCGCCCTTGGCGGTGTCGTCGTCCCACAGGTCGAACAGCAGGGTGTCCACGGGCACGACCTGGCCGCGCGCCACGAGCAGGCGGGCCAGCACGGCGCGCTGCCGCAGCCCGCCCAGGTCGAGCTCGTCGGTGCCGTCGTGCGCCCCCACAGGACCGAGGACCCGGAACGTCACCGGGCTGGTCGGGGGGCTCATCGGGCGCTCCTCCGCTGTCGTGCGTCGTGCCTGCCGGCCGCCGCTGGTCGTCCTATCTCAGGCGTCACCGTATGCGCGCCCGCGAAGGGGCACAAGGCATTCACCAACCCGGACACCCTCACCCTCTCGCCCGCGAGTGTAGGAGATCGGCAGGGTGACCCGCAGTTGATCAGCGGACCCGGGTGCGGTGCGGGGAGGCGGCCGATTCCGCCTCCGCGTTCGCGGCGCGGGTCTCCCGCCTGCGCAGCAGGGCCCATCCGCCGAGCGCGAGCCCGCCCCAGGGGATCTCGATCGTGTAGGTCCAGAAGCCGAACAGCACGGCGGCCGCGGTGGCCCCGCCGGCGGGCTGGCCGAACGCCCCGATCAGCAGCGTGGCGACGCCCCCCTCCATGATCCCCGCTCCGCTGGGCGTGACGAGGGCGGTGGTGAGGACGCGGCTGAGCGCGAAGACGGCGACGGTCTCGGCCGGTCCCGGGTACGAGTCGGTGGCGACCAGGCAGGCGGCCATGATCAGGCACTGCAGGACGAGGAAGGCGACCATCCCGAGCGACAGGCCCGCCCACCGGCTGTGGATGATGTCGGTCGTGTCCCTGCGCAGCCGTTCGATCGCCGCCGACGCCGCGTGCTCCGCCGGGCGGAATCGCCGGGGCGCGAGCCGTACGAGCCCGTCGAGGACGCGGCCGAGGACGGCGGCCGCGCGGTCCCAGTACAGCGCCGTGGCGACGACGGCGACGAGGACGAGGATCGAGACGGCCCCGACCCAGCCCGCCTTGGCGACCGTGGGATTGGTGGCCTTGTCCGCCATCAGCAGGCACACGATCCCCACGGCGGGCAGGATGAAGCGGAACAGCGAGTTCCAGATGCCGGTGACCAGCGTGTAGACGACGATCGGCCGGTTGGCGAAGCCCCAGCCGCGGGTCATGCCGAACGTCAGGGCCACGCCCGCCGCGCCGCCGAACGGCAGCAGGTTGCTGACCGCGCTTCCCGCCGCGTTGAGCGTGAGCGCCTGCGTGTGCGTGAGGCCGGGCAGCGCGGAGGTCATCACGAACGTGTACGCCCACAGGCTCGCCAGCCACAGGACGGTCATCAGCGCGATCGTCTGCCATCCGAGACCGCCGAACTGGTGGCCGATCTCCGTCCAGCTCACGGTGGCGCCGGTCAGCGTGTGCACGATCTCCGGGAGATAGAGCACCAGCGCCGCGGCCAGCCCGAGCGAGACCACAGACAGCGCGATCTGCAGCCACTTCCTGTTCACCCGCGTACGCCCCCAGTCCGGTGTCGGTCCCCTCCAGTCTGCCGGGCCCCGGGGGCGGCCGAATCCTCCTGGCGGAGGATCACGCCCCTTAGGGGGCGGCCTGCGGGCTGTCGTCGAAGGGATGCCGCAGGCGGGTGCCGCGGGGCAGGCCGCGGCGTACGTACCACTCGGTGCCGAAGACGAAGCGGTAGGCGAACCCGGGGATCTTCAGCATCGCGCCCAGCGTGCGGTCGCCGTCGCCGCCGGTGGCCTGGCTGGCGTGGGCCGCCATCGCCGCCCTCTTGGCCTTGGCGTACTTGCGCACGCTGACCCGGTGGGTGATCGCGTCGCGGGGCGAGTAGGCCCGCTCGAAGCTCCGCACGTCGATCGCCGGGTAGAACCGGGAGGCCAGCCGTACGCCTTTCAGCAGCAGGTCGCGGTCGACCGTCGCCTCCAGCACGATGGGCGTCCCGGCGATCTCCGCGGCCCGGCTTCCGACCCGGTAGACCTGCACGTGGTCGGGGTGGCCGTAGCCGCCGGCAGGGTCGTAGATCGTGAGCAGGTCGGCGGCCTCCTCCTTGAGCACCGAGGCCAGCCCTTGCGCGGCCTCCTCGATGTCGGCGTCGATGAACGCGTTGTCCGGCCGGTCGTCGGCCACGCCGCCGTCTATGGCCAGGCCGGAGTCGCCGTAGCCGAGCAGCACGACCCGGGCGCAGCCCAGGGCCGCGGCCGAGCGGTGCAGCTCGTCCATGCGGGCTCTGCCCAGTTCCTCGCCGTGGGGGAGGTCGGCGAGGCCGCGCTCGCCGGCCGTCGCGACGACGAGCACCACGCGATGCCCCTCGTTGGCCAGCATGGCCATGGTCCCGGCGGTCAGCAGCGCCTCGTCGTCGGGATGGGCGTGGAAGAACACCGCCGTCCTCATCGCGCCCCACGGAACGTCGTCATCGCGTGCTCCACTCGTCAGCGCCATCGCGGCTGCCGTCGCGGCTGCCGTCGCGGCCAGTTCCGCCCATGATCCCACGTGGCCCAGGTCGCGCGACGTCGCCCTCCCCGTGAGCAGTCCGAATAGGCGTGCGGTTTGATGGGCGTGGCGTGCTCTGCCAGGCTGACCCGGTGAGGATTCTTCACGTCAGCGACTGCTACCTGCCGCGGCTCGGAGGGATCGAGGTGCAGGTCGCCGACCTCGTCAGGGCCCAGCGGGAGGCGGGCCACACGGTCGAGGTGGTGACGGCGACGCCGGGGGAGCAGCTGCCCGGGGTGCACCGGGTGGTCGCGAACCTCCCCTTCGACCTGCCGGTCCATCCGCGCGGCACGGCCCACCTTCGCCGGATCATGGCGAGCGGACGGTTCGACGTGGTGCACGTCCACACGGGGGCGGTCTCGCCGTTCGCGTGGATGGGAGTGCGCGCGGCGGTCCGGTCCGGGCTGCCGGTGGTCGCGACCGTCCACAGCATGTGGGATCCGGTCACCCGCGGCGTCTACCGGGCGCTGCAGGCGGCGTTCGAGTGGCGGCGCTGGGGCCTGGTCCTCACCGCCGTCAGCGAGGCCGCCGCGCGCCCCATCCGCGCCGTGGCCGGGCCCCGCGTGCCCGTACAGGTGGTGTCGAACGGCCTGGACGTGACCTCTTGGCGGCCCGAGCCCGGTTCGGTACGGCACAGTTCCGTACGGGACGCGGGGGACGGGCCGGTGGACGACGTCGTCCACGTGGTGGCGGTCGGCAGACTGGCGCCGCGCAAGCAGCCGTTGCGGCTGCTCAAGCTGCTGGAGACGGTGCGCACCCGGGTGCCGAGGGACATCGCGATGCGCGCGACGATCGTGGGCGACGGCCCGGCCCGCGGGCGTATGGAGCGCTACCTGCGGGCGCGCCGGATGGGCTGGGTGTCGCTGCCGGGCAGGTACAGCCGGGAGCAGATCAAGGACCTGCTGGCCGGGGCCGACGTGTTCGTGGCCCCGGCTCCGCGTGAGTCGTTCGGCCTGGCCGCGCTGGAGGCCCGCGCGGCCGGCGTGCCGGTGGTGGCGCGGGCGCAGAGCGGCGTGGCCGACTTCGTCAGGCCGGGCAAGGAGGGCCTGCTGGGCCGCACGTTCGACGATCTCGTCGCCTCGGTCGCACGGCTGGCCCGCGACCCCGCCCTGCGTCAGTCGATCGCCGAGCACAACAGGGAGACGGAGCCGGTCCGGTGCTCCTGGCCCGCCGTCCTGGAGGGCTTCGCCCACTGCTACGAGCTGGCCAGAAGCTGATCCGGGCCACCGGGGTCCAAGAAGCGGGGGTCTAGTAGGGGAGGACCCTTCCCGAGGGGGTGCGCAGGTCCATCGGAGCGGGAGTTCTCGGTGGCCGCGGTCGCGGCACGATCTGCACCTTCTTCATCGGGGCCCTCCTTTCGGCGGTGTCCGTCAGCTGGTGCCGTCATGATTCCCATGAATTGGCCGAAATTATCCTCCGCGCGTCAGTTCTTGTTCTTGTAACGTGCGCCCGTCGGTCACCCGCGCGTCGCAGACTGCCCGTCGGGGCTGCTCGCACGCCGTGGTCGTGTCCGTGCCCCAAGAGGCCGGACCCCGCCGGGATGTGAGCGTTCACTCCGGGCCGGGCGTCAAGATCTATCTGATAAGCGCGGCATGCTCGATTTGGCGCCGTTTAGCGAGCGCCCTCTCGATGTGCTGCTCCATGATCCGCGCGCGTTCGTGATCTCCCTGCCGCGCACTGGCGGCGGCGAGATTACGCACCACCCGGAGTACGGCCCCCGCGACTTCCTGCAGATGCGTTTCCCGATGCCAGGTGTCGCTGAGCGGATCGAGGCCGAGCACATTCAGCATGGCCCGGACCGATCGGCATTTCCCGGCCGCCCGCCGGCGATCTCCGGACGCCAGTGCGGCGTTGCCTTCGGCCACCGCGGCGTGGACGGCCGCGAGGGCCTGAGGCGCGTTCAGGTCGTTGTCCATGGCCTCGCTGAACTGCGGGGGAAGGGACGCGGAGGCGTCGGAGGCCACCCGCAGCACGAACCTCTCGATCCTCCGGTAGGCCGCGGCCGCCTCGTCCAGGGCGTCGGGGCTGAATTCCACCGGCGACCGGTAATGGGCCGCCGCCAGGTAATAGCGGAGTTCGGCCGGCCGTACGCGGTCGAGCAGGGCCGGGACGGCCAGCGGATTGCGGAGATGTTTGCGTATCTTCTCGCCCCGGTGCGTCACCGGCCCGTTGTGCAGCCAGAAGCGTGCGAACGAATCCCCGGCGGCCCGCGACTGGGCCATCTCGTTCTCGTGGTGCGGAAATATCAGATTGGCCCCGCCGCCGTGGATGTCGAATTCGGCGCCCAAATATCTGCGGGCCATCGCGGAACATTCCAGATGCCACCCCGGGCGCCCCTCGCCCCAGGGGGAGTTCCACACCGGCTCGCCGGGCTTGGCGCTCTTCCACAGCGCGAAATCGCGCGGATCGCGCTTTCCGTGCTCGTTTTCCTCGGCCGCTCGCAGATGCCGGGCCTGCTGCCGCGAGAGGGACCCGTAATGCGGGTAGGAGCCGACCGAGAAATAGACGTTGCCGTCGGACTCGTAGGCGTGCCCGGACGCGACGAGCTGCTCCACCATCTCGACCATCTCCGGGATGTGTCCCGTCGCCCGCGGCTCCACGCTGGGCGGAAGGCATCCCAGGGCGGTGTACGTGCGGACGAAGGCGCGGTGGACGGGATCGGTGATCCGCCACCACGGAACCCCCTCGGAAATGGCCCGGTGAATTATCTTGTCCTCGATGTCGGTGACGTTCCGGCAGAGCAGGACCTCGTATCCGCTGCTTTTCAGCCAGCGGTGCAGGATGTCGAAATTCACCTGCGACCTGAGCTGTCCCAGATGCGGCGGGACGACGACGGTGGGACCGCAGAGATAAATCGACACCGTTCCGGGAATTCGGGGGGCGAAATCGCGGACGGCGCGGCGATGCGTATCGTAAAGGCGAAGACCCACCTAGCCGAGGGTAAGCGACTTATCCGCTCGCTGTCGATAGCGCGGGCCGACCCCGCCCCGCACACCGGGAAATGGCGATTGTGAGGGCGGGGAATAAGGACGATCCGCCCGCTGGTTGGCGCAGGCATGGAGCCGACGAAACGGGGCCGCGTCCGGGTGGAGACGACGGCCAAGCGCGTGCGTGTCTACGTCGAGGGCCGGGCGGTGGCCGACACCACCCGGGCCCTGCTGGTCTGGGAGGTCCCCTACTACCCGACGTACTACTTCCCGTCGGACGACGTCCGCATGGAGGAGCTGAAGGCCACCGGGGAGACGCGGCACTCGCCCAGCAGGGGAGACGCGGCGGTCCACGACGTGGCCGGCCGGGCGGGCGCCGCCCTGGTGTACGGGGACGACGCGCCGCTGGAGCAGATCCGGGGCCACGTCCGCTTCGACTGGAACGCGATGGACAACTGGTTCGAGGAGGACGAGGAGGTCTTCGTCCACGCCCGCGACCCGTACACGCGGGTGGACATCCTGGCCAGCTCGCGACACGTCCGCGTGGAGGTGGGCGGCGTGACCGTCGCCGACTCGCGCAGCCCGCGCATCCTGTTCGAGACCGGCCTGCCGCCGCGCTACTACCTGCAGAAGACCGACGTGCGGCTGGACCTGCTGCGCCCGTCCGAGACCGTGACGCACTGCCCGTACAAGGGCCGCGCGGTGTACTGGTCTGTCGGCGACGACGAGTCCGGCAAGGACCTCGTCTGGTCCTATCCCACGCCGCTTCCGGAGTCCCAGAAGATCGCCGGGCTGGTCGCCTTCTACGACGAGAAGGTGGACGTGTACGTCGACGGCGTCCTCCAGGACCGGCCCGAGTCCAAGTTCGCCTGACCTGATTCAGCGGCGGATCACGTGGAGGACGCTGGCGATGCGTTCGGCGGCGGTGACCACGTCGGAGGCGTGCCCGATCCGGCCGGCCCAGGACAGCCAGTACCACCACTCGCCGTCGCTGGCGTTGGACGCGAGCACGTCCTCGGCCATCGTGGGCTCCATGGGGTTGATGACGCGCAGACGGGGATAGAGGCCTGCCGGCGCGGTCAGGCGTACCTGGAAGGAGTGGGCCTCGAGCTGCGCGGCGAGCCGCTCCAGGTGGTCCATCGCCTCGCTGCGGTCTACCGTCGTCATGGTCAGCCTCCGGAACGTCAGGACCTATCACCGGAAAGGGTGAACCCGCAACGACCCACCGGCAATCGCCCCGATTCCCCGAAACCGTGCAATAACCAGGGAACTCACCGGGATTCCGTGGAACACACGCGGGTTCGCGAACACGAAGGCATAACAGTCTCGGGCGTTGCGTGCCTGCGCGTTTACCTTGGGGAAACAACCGTAAACGGGGACCGCTTCACCAGTGGAGGGCGTGCACATGGCCCGCGGAGAGCACTCACCCGCTTGCGCGCGTCGCTGGCGCGAACAGGCACAGGTGCGGCAGTGGACGCTCTGGCAGACCGTCCAGGCGATCCACGGGTGCTGCGGCGTCAGCCTGCTGAAGGCCCACAGGCTCGGCCGCGGCTGGTCGGCCCGGCAGGCGATCGAGGAGCTGGAGCACCTGTGCGAGCAGCAGAACCTCGGCCACCCGCGGGCCAGCATCGACCTGCTGAACGCCTGGGAGAACAACCGGGCACGCCCGCGTCCCCAGACCATCGACCTGCTGGCCCGGCTCTACCGGGCCAACGCCGTACGGCTCGGCCTGGCCGCCGACTACTGCGAGGACCAGGGCGGGCAGAAGATCGTCGTGGTGGGGCCGGGCCAGACCGCTGAGCAGGCCCGGGCCGAGGACCCGGCCGCCGACGACGCGGAGCGCCGGGCGCTGTTCCACCAGGCGATGCTGATGGGCACGCCGAGCGGCCGGTTCTTCGCTGAGGTCGAGGGCCTGCGCCACGACCTCGACCGCACGCTGGCCGCGGGCACGGTGAGCGAGGACCAGCTCGACCGGCTGGACGAGCAGGTGCTGCGCTACCGCAGGGAGTACATGACGACCCCGCCGACGCCGATGCTCTGCCGGGTCATGCTGGAGATCTCCGATGTGCGCCGGCTGAGCGCGGTCCGCCAGCCGTCGTCGGTGCAGCGCCGCCTGCTCACCGCGACCACGATGCTCACCCTGCTCGCCGCCGACGCGCTGATGAAGCTGGGCGACACCCGCCAGGCCCACGCCTGGTACGGCACCGCCCGCGCCGCCTCCGACGACGTGGGCGACCTGCGGCTGCGGGCGCTCGTGCGGGCCCAGCAGACCATGCTCCTCTACTACTACGGCGACCTGAACGAGACCGTGCGGCTGGCCCGCGAGGCGCGGATGCTGGCCGGCTCGGCCCCCAGCTCGCCGGCGGCGCTCGCGGCGGCGGCCGAGGCGCGCGCGCTGGCCAGGATGGGGGACGGCAAGGCCGCCAGGATCGCGCTCGCCGAGGCGGAGCAGATCTTCGCCCGCATGCGCGGCATCAGCCAGGACGACCTGGCCTTCGTCTTCACCGAGAAGCGGATGAAGTTCTACCGCACCGGCACGCTGATCGAGCTGGGGGACGCCCTGCAGGTGCAGGGCATCGACGGGTTCCCCCCGGGTTTCCAGACCATCGACCCGGCGCTGATCCTGCTCGACCAGGCGAGCCACCTGGCCAGGCACGGCGACCACGAGGAGGCCTGCAGGATCGCCGCGGACGCGCTGCGCCAGGTGCCCGCCGAACACCGCACCTCGATCGTCGTCACCCGGGCCAGGGCCCTGCTGGCGGACGCCGACCCCGCGCTGCCCGCCGTACGACGCCTGCGGCGGGTGCTGTCGGAGTCGTCACCCACGCTCGCCCTCAGCGGGCTGTTCCCCGCTGCGGACCTCCCCGTCGCCGAGAACGCCGAGAACGCCTGAAACCGCCATGAGGACGATGGAGCCGGCACCGCTGGCCGAGGAGGCGTTCGGGGTCCTGCGCGAGGTCTGCGCGAAGATCGGGGTGGACGCGCGAGGCGCGCGGCTCCTGCGGTTGCGCAGCAACGCGGTCTTCAAACTGCGCGGGAACATGGCGGGCGGGGACACGGCGGGCGGGGAGATGGTGGTGCGGATCGCGACCGCGCCGGACGCGCTGACCCGGCTGCCGGTGGTCGTGGCGGTCGCCCGCTGGCTCGCCGACCGGGGCTTTCCGACCGTGCGGCCCGCCGACGAGATCGCCGATCAGCCGATCGTGCACGACGGCCGGGTGGTCACCTTCTGGCGGTACGTCCCCTCCCGCGGCCGCCCGACGACCCGGCAACTCGGCCGGGTGCTGCGCAGCCTGCACCGCGAGCCGGTGCCGCCGGTGGGCCTGCGGACGCTCACCGACCCGCTCGCCGAGGTGCGGCACGCGGTGGAGCACCGGGCCGAGGTGCTCACCGCCGGCCAGCGGTCCTGGCTGAGCGACCGCATCGAGGAGCTCACCGGGCGCTGGCGCGACCTGGACACCGGCCCGCCGGTGCTGCTGCACGGCGACGCCTGGATCGACAACCTGCTGCGCTGCCAGGACGGGCACGTGGTGCTGTGCGACTGGGACGGCGTGGCCGTCGGCCCGCGCGAGTGGGACCTGGTGCACACCTACCACGGGCAGCGCCGCTTCGGCCTGTCGGCGGCCGACGTGGACGAGTTCGCCCGCGCGTACGGCTCGGACCTGCGGCTGTGGCCCGGCTACAGCACGCTGATGGAGGTGCGGGACATGTACGCCGTGGGCATCCATATCCGCAACGCCTCCGGCGACCCGTTCTCCCGCCAGGAGCTGCCTCGGCGGCTCGACTCGCTCACGCGCGGTGACGGGCACGCCCGCTGGTATATGGCGGCACCGGCATAGCCTCGGGTAATCGCGGGTACTCTCCGTACAGGCTGCGAGTGTCGCAGTGGACAATTCCTGAAAACATGGTTTGTAAAAAGCGCACCCGGGTTCGTCCCGGCGGCGGATATACGCGCATTTCCAGCGTCTCACGCGGTCGCGCGATGAATCCGCTACGCAGCCTCATGCTCTCGACCTGGGAACATGGTGTGGCTTCCAAGAAGGAGAAGCAGTTGTCTGAAGGCACTGTCAAGTGGTTCAACGCCGAAAAGGGCTTCGGTTTCATCGCTCCGGACGACGGCACCGCTGACGTGTTCGTTCATTATTCGGCGATCACTTCGAACGGTTACCGGACGCTGGACCAGAACCAGAGAGTCAGCTACGTGACCGTTCAGGGCAACAAGGGACCGCAGGCCGAACAGGTCACGCCGCTGTAGGACGTGACGCACGGTGACACGGCGGCCGTGAGAGGCCGCGTGAGCGGTACCACGTCGGCCCGCGCCGCTGCCGCGGCGCGGGCCCGATGTTTTGCCGTTCCTTTGCCGGGCACCGGGAATGGTCATGAGACTGAGCATGACCTCCGATCTCTGGTGGAAAAACGCGGTCGTGTACTGCCTGGACATCGAGACCTTCGCCGACGGCAACGGCGACGGGATCGGTGACTTCAGGGGGGCGATCCAGCGCATCGACCATCTCGACCGGATGGGCGTGACGTGCATCTGGCTGATGCCGTTCTTCCCGACGCCGGACAAGGACGACGGCTACGACATCACCGACTTCTACAGTGTCGATCCGCGCCTGGGCACGCTCGGCGACTTCGTCGAGTTCATGCGGGTCGCCAGGGATCGCGGCATCAGGGTCATCGCCGATCTCGTGGTCAACCACACCTCCGACAAACATCCCTGGTTCAAGGAGGCGCGCTCCAGCCGGGACTCCCGCTATCGGGACTGGTACATCTGGTCCGACAAGCCGGAGCCCGACGATCCCAAGGGCATCGTGTTCCCCGACAAGGAGGACAGCCTCTGGGAGTACGACGAGAAGACCGAGCAGTACTACTTCCACCGGTTCTACCGGTTCCAGCCCGACCTGAACACCGCCAACCCCGAGGTGCAGGACGAGATCTCCCGCATCCTCGGGTTCTGGATGGAGCTGGGCCTTTCGGGCTTCCGGGTGGACGCCGTGCCGTTCCTCGTCGAGCAGGTCACCGACAGCGGCGATCTGCCCGATCCGCACGAGTTCTTCGCCTGCCTGCGGGCCTTCCTCAGCCGCCGCGACGGCAGCGCCATCCTCCTCGGTGAGGTGAACCTGCCGTACGACGACCTGGTGCGATACTTCGGCAACGATCTCGGCGACGAGATCACCATGTGCTTCGACTTCATCACCATGCAGCGGACGTACCTGTCGCTGGCCCGCAACGACGCCGGCCCGCTGGCCGCCGCCCTGCGGGAGCGCCCCGAGGCCCCCAAGGACTCCCAGTGGGCGACGTTCGTCCGCAACCACGACGAGCTCACGCTCGACAAGCTGAGCGACGCCGAGCGCAAGGAGGTCTTCGCGGCCTTCGGCCCGGACAAGAACATGCAGCTGTTCGGCCGGGGCCTGCGCCGGCGCCTGCCCACGATGCTGGGCGGCGACGTCGACCGGATCAAGATGGTCTACAGCCTGCTGTTCTCCCTGCCCGGCACCCCGGTGCTCTTCTACGGCGAGGAGATCGGTATGGGGGAGAACCTGGAGCTGGAGGGCCGCCAGGCCGTCCGGACGCCCATGCAGTGGACCCCGCACCGCAACGGCGGCTTCAGCGACGCCGACCCCTCGAAGGTGCAGATCCCCATGCCCACCGGGGACTACGGCCCCGAGCAGGTCAACGTCAGCGCGCAGGAGCGCGACCCCGACTCGCTGCTGTCGTGGATCACCCGGCTGATCAGGCACTACCGCGACTGCCCGGAGTTCGCGTGGGGCGAGTACACGGTGCTCGACACGGGCGTGGACGCCGTGTTCGCCCACCGGGCCGACTGCGACGGCGAGACGGTCGTGGCCGTGCACAACCTCAGCGAGGCCGAGGTCGAGGTGGAGATCGAGCTGGACGGGCTCGACTCTTCCAAGGTGCTGACCGACCTGCTGGTGGACGGCACGGTCGAGATCTCCGGCTCCGGGCGGGCCCGTTTCCCCATGGGCAGGTACGGCTGCCGCTGGTTCCGCGCCTCCACCCCCGAGACGGCCCCGGCGGATTCCGCCGACGCCTCCTGAGCTCCCTAGGGGTTCCCTCAGGGACGGCTCGGGTGGATCTCCGATGGGCCGCCGCCCTCCCCACGGCCACAGTGAAGAGCCATGGGGATGGTCTTGGGATACCTGCTGGTGGCGACCGGCGCCGCCGCGATGCTCGCGTTACATCTGGTGGCGGGGCTCGACCCGCTCACCGACATGATCAGCGAGTACGTCTTCGCGCCGCACGGTTGGCTGCTGCCGGTCTCGCTGACGTCGCTCGCCCTGGGCTCGGCCGTGCTCGCCGTACGGCTGGCGCGGCTGGACCGGCGTGCGGCGCTGCTGGTGGGCGTGTGGGGCGTCTGCCTGCTGCTGGTGGCCGGGTTCCCGACCGACCGGCCGGGGCTGTCGCTGTCGCTCTCCGGCGGCATTCACCGCTATGCCGCCTTCGCCGCCTTCGTCAGCCTGCCGTTGGCCGGGCTGCTCGTCGCCCGGGCCACCCGCTCGCGTCGGGTGCGCGTGCTGTGCTCCGTCGCGCTCGGCTCGCTGCTCCTCGTGGTCCTGCCGTACGCCTTCCGGATGCTGCACCTCGACCCCGGCACGGTGCCGGCCGGGCTCACCCAGCGCCTGACCGTCGTCTCCGAGGTGGCGGCGCTGGTGGCCATGTCCGTGTCGGCGGCGAGGTCAGCCGCCGCAGCTCTGGTAGGTGAAGGTGCCGGCCCGGACCTTGTATCGGTCACGCACTCGGGTCTTGCCCGTCTGCGTGTCGATCCGCAGGACGGTCACCACGTCGCGGGGGCCTCCCGACTCGCTGATGTGGACGGTGACCTCGTGCTCGCCGGTCCAGTCGATCATGTCGGGCGAGGTGTCCCCGGGCAGGGAGACGCGGACCGAGCCCGTCGTCTGGTCGGTCCTGACGTCGTAGAAGCGCAGCACCGCCTTCTTGCCGCTGCCGGTGACGAAGGCGACCGTGCGGTCGTCGGCCGACAGCGCCCACGGGCCGTTGTTGGCCACGATCTGGGGTGGGACGGCACTGGCCAGTTCGGCGCCGGCGTCGTCGTGGACGGCCAGCCCTGTGGTGTTCGCGGTGGCGTCCCGCTGCAGGAGGACGGCCGAGCCGTCCCCGCTGAAGCCGGAGAACCCGCCCGACTTCGGGATCGTGCCGGTCACGCTCGCCCGCGCGACGTCGAACAGGCGGCCTCGCGTATTGCCGTCGTCGTCGGTGTAGGCGAGGGCCAGGCGGCTGCCGTCCTGGGACATGTCCAGCCAGACCGAGTCCATGCCGATGCCGCGCGGCAGCGGCGTCTTCGGCATCACGTGGACCCCGCCGTGGAACTCGCGTACGACCAGGCGATGGTCTGACTTGCGGAAGTAGGCCACCGACTCGCCGTCACCGCTGACGGTGAGGGGGGCGCTGAGGCTCTTGTCGACCTTGCCCTTGGCGTTGAGCGGCCACAGCATGGCGTCCTTGAGCGCGACCCGCCTGCCGTCGAGCAGGTCCAGCCGCCAGGTGTGGCACGGGCTATCGGTGCCGTCCTTGGCCGTGCAGGCGTCCACCGAGGCGTACCGGATCGAGTGGTGCGCGGAGTGCCGCATGGGGGGTGCGGTCCGGGCCGTGGCGGGCGCGGCCGCCGCGGAGATCGTGAGCGTGGACAGGGCGAGGCCGATCAGCCCCATTGAGATGGGACGCAGTGTGATCGGCCGGGTGGGGTGCCGCATGACTTTCTCCTTCCTGGGAGGTCATGCATTGGACCCGCCCCGGGCGTCGCCGGTTCGTCACAAGTCGATTGCGTATGCCTGGCCGTCGAGCGTCTCGAGCGCGTCCTCGATGGCGCGATGGAAGGTCGGATACGCGTACATCATGTGCCGCAGCCGCGTCGTGGGGATCTCGTTCTGCACCGCCACCACCAGTGCGCCGAGCACCTCCCCGCCGGCCGGCCCGGCGCTCGTGGCGCCGACCAGCACGCCACGCCGCGCGTCCTCCACCAGCTTGACGAAGCCCTCGTGCCCGGCCCCGTGGATCCAGCCCCGGGCCGACTCGCTGACGGAGGCGAGGCCCACCCGCACGTCGAGCCCGGCCTCCCGGGCCCCCCGCTCCGTCAGGCCGACCGAGGCCACCTCGGGGTCGGTGAACGTGACCCGGGGCACCGCCCGGTAGTCGGCCGGTGGGCCGCCCTCGCCGAGGATGTCGCGGGCCGCGATCCTGCCCTGGTAGACGGCGACATGCGTGTACGCCCCCCGGCCGGTGACATCGCCCACCGCCCACACGCCGTCGGCGGCCCGCATCCGCCCGTCCACGGTGACGAACCGGGCGCTCTCGTCGAGGCCGGCGTCGCCGGCGCCGATCGCGGCCAGGTCGGTCCTGCGCCCGGTGGCGACCAGCAGTCGCGCGGCGCGGAGGGTCCGGCCGTCCTCCAGCGTGAGCGTGAAGCCGCCCTCGTCGTGCCGCACCCGCTCGGCCGCGACGCCGGTGTGCGTCTCGAGGCCCTCGCCGGCGAACACCCGGGCCAGCAGCACGCCGGCCTCGGGCTCCTCCTGCGCGAGCAGGCGGTCGGCGGCCTCCACGACCGACACCCGCGTGCCGAACCGGGCGAACACCTGGGCGAGTTCGCAGCCGATCGCCCCGCCGCCGAGCACGATCAGCGACTCGGGCACGTGCCGCGCCGCGACGGCGTCCCGGTTCGTCCAGTACGGCGTGCCCTCCAGGCCGTCGATCGGGGGGACGGCGGGGCTGGTCCCGGTGGCGAGGACGATCCCGCGCCGTGCCCGCAGCACCCGGCCGTCCACGGTCACCTCCCGAGGCCCGGTGATCCGGCCGCGGCCGCGGACGAGGTGGACGCCGGCGCTCTCGAAGTGCTCCGCCCTGGCGTCGTCGCTCCAGCCGTCGGTGGCCTCGCCGCTGATCCGGTCGATCACCGGGGCCCACCTGGGGAAGACCCGCACCGAGCCGGCCATGCCGGGCACCCGCCGCGCCTCGGCCAGCAGTCCCGCGGCGCGCACCATCATCTTGGAGGGCACGCAGCCCCAGTAGGCGCACTCGCCCCCGATCAGCCGGGCCTCCACGCCGGCGACGCTGAGGCCCGCCTCCGCCAGCCGTCCCGCGACGTCCTCTCCGCCCGGTCCCAGACCGAGCACCACCACGTCGTACATGCCGTCCATGCCCGTCAACTGCCCAGGCAGGCGGAGCCGTACCGCGCGGGAGACCCGGGACAACACGAGGGCGGGCCCATGCGGGCCCGCCCCTTCCGTGCGTGAATCGTCAGATGAGACCGAGAGCCCGCACGGCGTCGCGCTCCTCGACCAGCTCGCTCACCGAGGCGTCGATCCGCTCGCGGGAGAACGCGTCGATCTCCAGGCCCTGGACGATCTCCCAGCGGCCGTTCCTGGACACCACCGGGAAGGACGAGATGAGGCCCTCCGGCACGCCGTAGGAGCCGTCGGACGGGATGGCGGCCGAGGTCCAGTCGCCCTCGGGCGTGCCGTTCACCCAGTCGTGCACGTGGTCGATCGCCGCGTTGGCCGCGGACGCCGCCGAGGACGCGCCGCGCGCCTCGATGATGGCGGCGCCGCGCTTGGCGACGGTCGGGATGAAGGTGTCGCGCAGCCACTCCTGCTCGACCTGCTCGGCCGCGATCTTGCCGCCGACCTCGGCGTGGAAGAGGTCCGGGTACTGCGTGGCGGAGTGGTTGCCCCAGATCGTCATCTTCTTGATCTCGGCCACCGGCACGTTCAGCTTGGCCGCGAGCTGCGAGAGCGCGCGATTGTGGTCGAGACGGGTCATCGCGGTGAACCGCTCGGCCGGCACGTCGGGAGCCGCGGACTGCGCGATGAGCGCGTTGGTGTTGGCCGGGTTGCCCACGACGAGCACACGGATGTCGTCGGCCGCGTGCTCGTTGATGGCCTTGCCCTGCGGGCCGAAGATGCCGCCGTTGGCCTCGAGGAGGTCGCCGCGCTCCATGCCCTTCGTACGCGGGCGGGCGCCGACGAGCAGCGCGACGCTGGCGCCGTCGAAGGCCTTGGCCGGGTCGTCGGAGATCTCGATGCCCCGCAGCAGCGGGAACGCGCAGTCGTCGAGCTCCATCGCGGTGCCCTCGGCCGCCTTGACGGCCTGCGGGATCTCGAGAAGGCTCAGCTTCACCGGGGTGTCAGCCCCGAGGAGCTGGCCCGAGGCGACGCGGAAGAGCAGCGCGTAACCGATCTGGCCGGCCGCGCCGGTGACGGTCACTTTGACGGTCATGACGGATCCCCATTCGCGATATGTGTGACTCACGGATGCTACCCGTCGGCCCGGTTCCCCCTGTGACCAGGTGGTGCATCCCCACTTCCGCGCGTCGGGGGTGGTCTGGACGGGACATCCGGCCCCTGGCCACGCGTTTCGCCAGTGAAAGGGTGAAACTTTCACGAAACACGCAGGTGACTTCTGACGTAACGGCATGACGGAATCCCTGCTCGGACGCGGGGTGAACGCCGGGCCGCGACTTCGCCGCGCTCCCGCCCTTGACGGGTCCCTGTACGGCGCCGGAGGCGGTGCCTATGGTTCGTGGGAGCGCTCCCAAGCGCAGTATTCATCGCCAGGAGGACCTTCCCAATGAGATCCACCCCCCGACCGGGAGCCGTGAGCTCCACGGTGCGCCGCGGCCTGGTCGCGGCGGCCGTGCTCGCGCTCGGTTCCACGGCGGCCGTCGCCACCGCCACCTCGGCGAGTGCCGCGGTCTCCTGCAAAGTCAACTACTCCGCCAGCGAGTGGCAGGGCGGTATGTCCGCCAACCTGACCATTCAGAACCTGGGCGACGCCCTCAACGGCTGGACGCTCACGTTCAGCTTCCCGAACAGCAGCCAGAAGGTCAGCCAGGGCTGGTCGGGCAACTGGAGCCAGTCGGGCAGCAATGTGACCGTGACCGCCATGGACTGGAACAAGTCCCTGGCCACAGGCGGCTCGACGAGCATCGGCTTCAACGGAACCTGGTCCGGAAGCAACCCGGCGCCGACCGACTTCAAGATCAACGGCGTGGCCTGCAACGGGACCGGCCCGACGCAGTCCCCGTCGGCCTCGCCGTCCGTCTCGCCCTCGGCCTCGCCCTCCCCGAGGGTCTCCCCGTCGGCCTCGCCCTCTCCCCGGGTCTCCCCGTCGGCGTCCCCGTCGCCGTCCGCTTCACCGTCGTCCTCGCCGCCGCCGCCCGGGACCCACGTGGACAACCCGTACGCCGACGCCACGGGCTACGTGAACCCGGACTGGTCGGCGAGCGCGAAGTCCGAGCCGGGCGGTTCGCGGGTGGCCAACATCTCCACGGCGATCTGGCTGGACCGCATCGCGGCGATCAGCTCCGGCTCGGCCGGCAACAACAGCATGGGCCTGCGTGACCACCTCGATGAGGCGGTCAGGCAGGACGCGGCCAACGGCAGCGCGCCTCTCACGATCCAGGTCGTCATCTACGACCTGCCGAACCGCGACTGCTCGGCGCTCGCCTCCAACGGCGAGCTGAAGATCGCGCAGGACGGCCTCGCGCGGTACAAGAGCGAGTACATCGACGTGATCGCCGGGATCATGGCGGACTCGAAGTACTCGAACCTCCGCATCGTGACGGTCATCGAGCCCGACTCGCTGCCGAACCTGATCACCAACGTCAGCAACTTCCAGGCGTGCCAGGAGGCCCAGTCCTCGGGCGCCTACGTCCAGGGCGTCCAGTACGCGCTGAACAAGCTGCACGCGATCAAGAACGTGTACACCTACGTGGACGCGGCGCACCACGCCTGGCTCGGCTGGGACAACAACTTCCAGCCGATGGTGAACCTCTTCTACCAGGTCGCCACCGGCACCACCGCCGGCGTGAACAGCATTGACGGCTTCATCGTGAACACCGCCAACTTCGCCGCGCTGACCGAGCCGTACTTCAACATCAACACCACGGTGAACGGTCAGTCGGTGCGCCAGTCCCACTGGGTCGACTGGAACTGGTACGTGGACGAGTCGTCCTTCGCGACCGGTCTCCGCAACGCCCTGATTTCGAAGGGCTTCCCGAACACCATCGGCATGCTGGTCGACACCTCCCGCAACGGCTGGGGTGGCTCGGCCCGGCCGACCAAGGCGAGCACGTCCACCGACGTGAACACCTTCGTCAACGAGTCGCGCGTCGACCGCCGCATCCACGCCGGCAACTGGTGCAACCAGTCCGGCGCCGGTATGGGTGAGCGGCCGAGGGCGAACCCCGCCGCCGGTTTCGACGCCTACGTCTGGATCAAGCCCCCGGGTGAGTCCGACGGTTCCAGCTCGGCGATCGACAACGACGAGGGTAAGGGCTTCGACCGGATGTGCGACCCCACCTACACCGGTAACAGCCTGAACGGCAACAACATGTCCGGTGCTCTGGGGGGCGCCCCGGTTTCGGGCCACTGGTTCTCCGCGCAGTTCCAGCAGCTCATGCAGAACGCCTACCCGCCCCTCTCGTAACACGAGGCGCGAGTGACAGCGGGCCCCGCCGCATCCGCGGCGGGGCCCGCCCCTGTTTTCCGGCCCTGTTTCCGGCCATGGAGCCGGTCAGGAGTAGTGGTTCGACCTGCTGCTCCGGGTGAGCTTGAGCACGACCGACACGATCAGCGCGATGGCGCCGATGATCAGAACCCACTTCAGCGCGCCGAAGATGAGCCCGATGACGGAACCGAGAAGGAAGAACCCGACGATGACGGCTGCGGCGATGAGGAGAATGCGTCCCATGCCTTCACCGTACGGGCCGCCCTCCCGCCGTTCACAGGGCCGAAGGCCAAGTTCAGGGCAGACTCAGGGTCATCTCAGGGTGGGGGAGGGGGCCCGCTCCGGCGTCAGTCGTTGGCGTGCAGCGCGGCGTTGAGCTCGATGCCCCTGCTGTCGCGGGACACCGCCTCGACCGCCCCGGTCGTCGAGTTGCGGCGCAGCAGCAGGCCCGACTTGCCCGACAGCTCCCTCGCCTTCGCGACCGTCCCGTCCGGCAGCGTGACCTTGGTGCCCGCCGTGACGTACAGCCCGGCCTCCACCACGCAGTCGTCGCCGAGCGAGATGCCGATGCCGGAGTTGGCCCCGAGCAGGCAGCGCTCGCCGATCGAGATGACCTCCTTGCCGCCGCCGGACAGCGTCCCCATGATCGAGGCCCCGCCGCCCACGTCGGAGCCGTCGCCCACGACGACCCCCGCCGAGATGCGGCCCTCCACCATGGAGACGCCGAGCGTGCCGGCGTTGTAGTTGACGAAGCCCTCGTGCATGACGGTGGTGCCGCTCGCCAGGTGGGCGCCGAGCCGTACGCGGTCGGCGTCGGCGATCCGCACCCCGGCCGGCAGCACGTAGTCGACCATCCGGGGGAACTTGTCCACGCCGTACACGGTCACCGGGCCCCGGGCCCGCAGGCGAAGCCGCACCTCCTCGAAGCCCTCCACCTTGCAGGGGCCGTGGTTGGTCCACACGACGTTGGCCAGCAGCCCGAAGATCCCGTCGAGGTTGAGCGCGCGGGGCCGGACCAGACGGTGGGACAGCAGGTGCAGGCGCAGATACACGTCGTGCGCGTCGGCCGGCGGGGCCGACAGGTCGGCGATGCCGGTGCGCACGGCCACGACCTCGACGCCCCTGGCGAGGTCGGGGCCGACCAGTTCCGCCATGCCCTCGCCGAGGTCCTCGCCCGCGATCGGCTCGGTGCCCACGGCCGGGGGCTCGCCCAGCGCCGGGAAGGGGAACCAGGTGTCCAGCACGGTGCCGTCCGCGGCGATCGTGGCCAGGCCGATGCCGTACGCACCCGAGGTGGTGGAGTCGATAGCTGTCATGTGCACCTACGCTACCGGCTCACGAGGAGGGGTCTCCTGGACGGACGAGGCCCGACTCGTAGGCGTAACGCACGGCCTGGGCGCGGTCGCGCAGGCCGAGCTTGGCCAGCAGGCGGTTCATGTGCGTGCTCACCGTCGCCTCGCTGATCGACAGCGTGTCCGCGATCTCGCCGTTCGACAGCCCCCGTGCGACCAGGCGCAGCACCTGCTCCTCCCGGGCGGTGAGTCCCGTCTCGGGCGGCGGCGCGGCGGGCTGCGCGCGGCGGTAGGCGTCGACCACCCGGCCCGTGACGGCGGGGTCGAGCAGCACCTCCCCCCGGGCGGCGCTGCGGATCGCGGCGAACAGGTGCTCGGGCGGGGAGACCTTCAGCAGGAAGCCGCTGACCCCGGTGTGCAGGGCCTTGTCGAGGTTCTCGTCGGTGTCGTAGGTCGTCAGCATGATCACGCGCGGCGGCTCGGGCACGGACAGGATGCGCCGGGCCGCTTCCAGGCCGTCGAGCCGCGGCATCGCGATGTCGAGCAGCACGACGTCGGGCCGCAGGCTCCGGGCCAGGTCCACGGCGCGTTCGCCGTCGGATGCCTCGCCCAGCACGGCGAGGTCCGGCTGGGTGCCGATGACCAGGCGCAGCCCGGCCCGGATCATCGCCTGGTCGTCGGCGATCAGAATGCCGATCACACGCTCGTTCAGAGGGGAAGCACCGCCCTCACGCCGAACCCGCCCGAGGCGAGCGGTCCCGCGGTGAGCGTGCCGTGGAACAGCGCGGCCCGCTCCCGCATGCCGATCAGCCCGTGGCCCGCCCCGCGCCCGGCCGTCCTGGCCCGGCGCTCGCGCGGCCCGTGGTCCACGATCTCCAGGTGCAGCTCGCCCGAGTGGTACGCCACGGTCACCGTCGCCCGGGTCGGGCCGGCGTGCTTGAGCGCGTTGGTCAGCGCCTCCTGCACGATGCGGTAGGCCGACAGGTCGAGCCCGGCGGGCAGCGGCACCGGATCGCCGCGCACCTCCAGGGTCACGTCGAGCCCTGCCGCCCTGACCTGGTCGAGCAGGTCGTCCAGCCGGTCGAGGCCGGACTGCGGGCCCGAGTCGGCCTGCGGCCCGCGCAGCAGGCCGAGCATCCGGCGCAACTCGTCCACGGCGCCCCGGCCCGTCTCCTCGATCGACGCGAGCACCTGCCGCTCACGCTCCTGGTCCTCGCGCAGCATGAGCCGTACCCCGCCGGTCTGCATGGTCATCACGCTGACGCTGTGGGCGACGATGTCGTGCAGTTCGCGGGCGATGCGGGCGCGTTCCTCCGCCACGGCCTCGCGGGCCAGCAGCTCGCCGCGTTCGGCGGCCTGGACGGCGAGCACGCGGTGGCGGCGCACGGCCAGGCCGGCTCCGGCCGCGATCGCGGACATCACCACGGCCACGGCGACGTCGCCCGGCCCGGACGCGGGGGACGCGGTGGACATCATGGCGGCCACGTACGCGCCGCTCGCCGCCAGGCCGACGGCGGCCCGCACGCTGCGCGGCCGCACCTCGGACAGCAGGGTGAACAGCAGCACGAGCTCGGTGTAGAACTGCCAGGCCGACGCGGTCTGGGACTCCAGGATGAGCAGCGGGACGGTGACGGCGCAGTAGACGAACAGGATCGCGAACGGAGCGCGGCGCCGGAACAGCACGGCGACGGCGGCGGCGACCCCCGCGGCGATCCACAGGGGGAGATGGTCGCGGGCCGGGCCCGTCGAGCGCCCGCCGACCTCCTCGGCGATCGCGAACAGGCCCACGACCACCGCGACGAGCCAGTCGACGAGAGTGGGGGGACGGCGGTGGAGCACGATCCAGAGAGTAATGGGTGCAGAGAGTAACGGTCGCCCTAAATGCACCGTTCCGCCACTTAGGTGAGAGGAATCCGCCTCTAGGTGGACATGAGGTCAAAGTGTGCTTTGACGACGCCGCGGAGGACCGATCCGTACGGTCCTCCGCATGCTTACCAACGCGAACACCTTCCGCCGCGTCGCGGCGGGCACAAGCCTCATCCTCGCCCCGCTCTGCCTGCTCCTCGGCATGGCCGTCGATCCGTCCGAGCCCGGGGTCGACGACCCCCTCGCGTACGCGCACAACCCGGGCGCCGTGGGCGTCAGCGCGACGCTCCTCCATTACGCGTGGATCCTGTGGGTGCCCGGAGTGATCGGCCTCGTCCACCTCGTACGCAAGAAGGGCGTGGTGCTCGCCAACATCGCGGGCGTCGTGGCCGTCCTCGGCCTGATCAACTTCTCGGCGCTGATGATCTCGGACTTCTTCGACATCGTGGCGTTCCGGATGCTGCCGGTGGACCAGGCGGAGAAGCTCATGCAGGACGCGGCGCAGCCCGCGATGACCATCGCCTGGCAGATGCCCGGCATGATCGGGTCGTTCCTCGGCCTCGTGCTCGTGGCCGTCGCGTACGCCTGGGGAGGCCGGGCCGGGTGGTGGTTCCCGGCCGGTGTGCTCGTCGGCATCCTCGTCTGGCTGTTCGGCGCGAGCGCGTGGAACCTCGTGCTCGGCCTCGGCGGCCCGGTCATCCTGCTGGTCGTCTTCGGAATCGTCGGCGTATCGATGATCCGCATGCGCAACGAGGAGTGGGCGACCTCCGACGCCGCGTGACCGGTGGTAACGCACTGTTTCAGTGGGTTTCAGGTTGACAAGGGGGATTACGGGGAAAGTTGACTCGGCGCGACCGAGTCGCGTAAACATCGGCCCGATGGGGGGCGAATGACCGACGTGCAGAGGTACGCCCGGGACTGCTTCCGCGGGGTCACCTCCGACCGGTTGGGCGTCGAGCTGGAGTTTCTGGTCTTCGACGCGGACAACCCCGCGCTTTACGTCCCCATCGCCCGGATCGCGGGTGCGCTCCCCGCGCTCCCGGGTGGCAGCCGGGTGACGTTCGAACCGGGCGGGCAGCTCGAACTGTCCGCCCCGCCGGACGTCCTGCCCGTCGCCGTCGCGAAGCTCACCGCCGACGTCGACGCCGTACGGCTCGCGCTCGCCCGGGCCGGGCTGCGGCTGGGCGGCCGCGGCCTGGACACCCTGCGCGCGCCCCTGCGGCAGTTACGAGAGCCCAGGTATGAGGCGATGGCCGCGGTCCTGGAGCGGCCGGACGGCCTGACGATGATGTGCTCGACGGCGTCGATCCAGGTCAACCTGGACTTCGGTGAGGATCACCGGGCCCGCTGGGAAAGGGCCCACGTGCTCGGCCCGGTGCTGGTGGCGGCCTTCGCCAACTCGCCCGCCGACGGGTGGGCCTCCGGCCGCCAGGCCGTGTGGGGCAGGCTCGACCCGAGCAGGACCGCGCCGGTCGCGCGGAACGGCGACCCGGCGGACGACTGGGCGCGCTACCTCCTCGACGCCCGCCTCATGCTGGTCCGGGGGACCGGCGGACTCCTGCCGGTCCTCGACGGCTCGGCGTTCCGCGACTTCGCCCGCGTGGCCGGGCGGCCCCCCACTCAGGCCGACCTCGCCTACCACGCCACCACGCTCTTCCCGCCCGTGCGGCCCCGGGGCTGGCTGGAGGTGCGCTACCTCGACGCGCAGGGGGCCGCCGAGTGGCCCGTGTGCGTGGCCGTCGTCCACGCGCTCGTCACCGACGACCGGGCCGCCGGGATCGCCGTGGAGGCGGCCCGGCCGGTCGCCCACCGGTGGGCGGACGCCGCCCGCCTCGGTCTCGCCGACCCCGATCTGCGCCGCTCCGCCTCGGTCTGCTTCGCCGCCGCCGCCGAGGCCCTGCCCCGCCTCGGGGCCGAGCCCTCGCTGGTCGCCCGGGTCCGCGCGTTCGCCTCTCGGCACATCGAATCCGGCCGATCGCCGGCCGCCGACCAGATGGAGGAGATGTTCGCGTGACCGATCTCGACGCCGTCCTGGGCAACGCCGGCCCGACCGGCCTGAAGGAGCGGATCGCGGCCGAGCTCGCCGCCGTACGCGAGCGGTCGCTCGCCTACACCGACGCCGACGACGACATGCTCGTGCGCCAGCACTCGTCCCTGATGTCGCCGCTGGTCTGGGACCTCGCCCACGTCGGCAACTACGAGGAGCTGTGGGTGCTGCGCGAGGTGGGCGGCATCGAGCCGCTGCGCCCGGAGATCGACCACCTCTACGACGCGTTCAGGTATCCGCGCAAGGACCGGCCGACGCTCCCGCTGCTCGGCCCGGCCGAGGCCAGGAAGTACATCTCCGGCGTGCGCGGCCGGGTGCTCGACGTCCTCGACCGGGTGGACCTGACCGACCCTGATCCGCTGCGGTCCCGCGGCTACGTCTTCGGGCTGGTGTTGCAGCACGAGCATCAGCACGACGAGACCATGCTCGCCACGCTCCAGTTGTCCCGGCGGCCGGGCCTGGTCCGCGACGGGGAGCTGCCGCCCGGCAGGCCCGCGGCCGAGCCCGAGGTGCACATCCCCGCCGGGGTCTTCAGGATGGGCACCGACACCACGCCCTGGGCGTACGACAACGAGCGGCCGGCCCACCGCATATACCTGCCGGGTTACTGGATCGACCGCCACCCCGTGACGAACGGGGCCTACCTGGAGTTCGTCGAGGACGGCGGCTACCGCGACCCGCGCTGGTGGCTGCCGCAGGGCTGGGAGTGGGCCGAGCGGAACGGCGTGGAGGCCCCGCTGTTCTGGACGCGCGACGGCGACACCTGGTGGCGGGTCCGGTTCGGCCGGGAGGAGCCCGTGCCGCCGGACGAGCCGGTGCAGCACGTCTCGTGGTTCGAGGCCGACGCGTACGCCCGGTGGGCGGGCAAGCGCCTGCCGACCGAGGCCGAGTGGGAGAAGGCGTGCGGCGGCCGCACGTACCCCTGGGGCGAGGCCGACCCCGGCCACCTCGGGCGCTGGGCCAACCTCGGCCACCGCGCGGCCCGGCCCGCGCCCGCCGGGGCGTTCCCGGACGGCGCGAGTCCTTATGGCGTAGAGCAGCTCATCGGGGACGTGTGGGAGTGGACCGACTCCTGGTTCCAGCCCTATCCGGGCTACCGGTGCTTCCCCTACGAGGAGTACAGCAAGGTCTTCTTCGGGGAGACCTACCGGGTGCTGCGCGGCGGGTCGTGGGCCACCCATCCCTCCGCCGTCCGCACGACCTTCCGCAACTGGGACTACCCGATCCGGCGGCAGATCTTCGCCGGGTTCCGCTGCGCCCGCTCGGAGGAGTGAGGGATGTGCCGCCACGCGGCGTGGCTGGGCCCGGCGCGGGCCCTGACCACGCTCATCAGCGACCCCGAACACGGCCTGCTGCGCCAGTCGTACGCGCCGCGCCTGCAGAAGTACGGCACAGTGAACGCCGACGGCTTCGGCTTGGGCTGGTATGACGGGTCCCGGCCCGTGCGCTACCGCCGTACGGTGCCCATCTGGGCGGACGCCAACATGCCCGGCCTCGCCGCGGCGGCCCGCTCGACATGCCTGATCGCGGCGGTGCGGTCGGCCACGGTCGGGATGCCGATCGAGGAGACGGCCACCGCGCCGTTCGTCGACGGGCCCTGGCTGCTCAGCCACAACGGCAGGGTCAGGCGCGAGGCCGTCCGGCCCCTCGCGGCCGACGCGGAGAGCGGGTGCGACTCGGCGTGGCTCGCCGCGGCCGCGTTCACCCGGTTGCGGGACGGCCTGCCACTCGCCGACGTCCTGCCCGCCGTCGTCCGCGCGGCCGCCGAGGGCGACCCTGAGGCCCGGCTCAACCTGCTCGTCACGGGAGGTTCCCACCTGGCCGCCGTCGCGTGGGGCGACACGTTGTTCACGCACCTGGAGGAGGGGGTGCTCGTCGCGAGCGAGCCGCTGGACGACCGGCCGGGCTGGCGGGCCGTGCCCGACCGGAGCCTGCTGCTCGCGTCCCCCGACGGCGTTTCGGTGACACCCATCGATTGAGAGGCGACATGAGCGTTAGCGTTATGGACCATCTCGGCGCCGACTACCTGCGCCATGCTCTGGAGAACGACGTGCGCGCAGGGCTGACCTCGTCGCCCAAGTGGCTGCCCCCCAAGTGGTTCTACGACGCCGCGGGCAGCGAGCTGTTCTCCCGGATCACCCGGCTGGCGGAGTACTACCCGACCCGGCGCGAGCTGGAGATCCTGCGCCGCCGCGCCGTCGACGTCGCCGGCCTCAGCCGCGCCGACACGCTCGTCGAGCTGGGCTCGGGCACCAGCGAGAAGACCGTGCTGCTGCTCGACGCGCTGGCCAACGCGGGCGTGCTGCGGGCCTACACGCCGGTCGACGTGGACGACGTCACGCTCGAGGCCGCGGCGGAGCGGCTCGCCGTACGCTATCCCGGCCTCGACGTGCGGCCGGTGCGCGCCGACTTCGAGCAGCACCTCGCGCTGCTGCCGAGGACCGGCAGGCGGCTGGTGGCGTTCCTCGGCGGCACGATCGGCAACCTCCCGCCCGCCGCGCGGGAGGTGTTCCTCAAGGAACTGCGCGCCACGCTGCGGCCGGGCGACACCCTGCTGCTCGGCACCGACCTGGTGAAGGACAGGGGGCGGCTGGTCGCGGCATACGACGACCCGGGAGGCGTGACGGCCGCCTTCAACCGCAACGTGCTGCACGTGCTCAACCGGGAGCTGGACGCCGGGTTCGAGCCGGAGGCGTTCGAGCACGTCGCGCTGTGGGACGAGGACAACGACTGGATCGAGATGCGGCTGCGGGCCACCCGGCCCATGGAGGTCCCGATCAGGACGCTCGGCCTCACGGTCGCCTTCGCCGAGGGCGAGGAGATGCGCACGGAGATCAGCGCCAAGTTCCGCAGAGAGGGTGTGCTCGACGAGTTGTCCCGGGCCGGGTTCGCGGTCTGCCGCTGGTACACCGACAGCGCCGCCGACTTCGCGCTGACTCTGGCCGTCGTCGGGAGCGCCCGCCCGGGCGTCACCGGCTGAGCGTCACCGGCTGAGCTGGGGCGCGCTGCTCGCGGCCGCGGCGACCGCGGGCAGCGGCAGACGCAGGACGAAGCGGGCGCCGCGGGGCGAGTCCTCGACCCGCAGCGTCCCGTGGTGCGCGTCCGCCGTGACGCGGCACAGGGCGAGGCCCAGCCCGGTGCCCTTGGGGTCGCGGCGGCGCCCGTCCTTCAGGCGGACGAACGGCTCGAAGACCCGCTCGCGGTCCTCCGGCGCGATGCCGTCGCCGTCGTCGAGCACGGTGACGACCGCCTCGTCCCCGGCCCGCCCGACCGTGACGTCGACCCTGCTGTACGCGTGGCGCTGGGCGTTGACCAGCAGGTTGGTCAGCACGCCGCACAGCTGGACCCGGTTGCCGAGGACGGTCACCTCGTCCTCGATCTCGACGTGCACGGGCACGCCGTCCGTGCGGGCGGCGGCCTCCTCCCGCGCGAGCGTCCCGAGGTCGACCGGCTCGGGTTCGTCCGTCGCGGCCGTGCGCACGCGGGCGACCGTGAGCATCTCGTCGATGATCGCCTGGCACCTCTCCGTGGTCCGCACCGCCGTACGGATCGTCTCGTACGGATCGGTCTCCTCGCGGTAGAGCAGGGCCTCCTCCAGTTGCGTGCGCAGCCCGGCGAGCGGGGTCCGCAGCTCGTGGGAGACCATCGAGGCGAAGTGCCGCTGCTGGCGCACCGAGGTGTCGAGGCGTTCGAGGAAGTTGTTGGAGGCCCGCGCGAGCTCGGCGATCTCGTCGCGCCCGGGCGGCTGGGGGACGCGCAGGCTCAGGTCGCGCACGCTGATCTCGGTCACCCTCTCACGAATCTCTCTGACCGGACGCAGCGTGCGGCCCGCGGCGCGCCAGCTCGCCCAGGTCCATCCGGCGGTCATCAGCAGCACTCCGATCGCGATGAACAGTTCCAGCCGCCGCGTGGCCAGGAGGCCCGGCTCGGTCCTTCCCGCGTACACGGCGTGCGGCTCGCCGTCCCAGAACAGCCGGGACTGCACCGGCAGGACCCGTACGGCGGTGAGCACGACGCACCGGCCCCGGTCCGGGCATTCGATCCGGTACTGCAGGCGGTCCTGGCCCGTGGGGAAGGGGGAGGTCAGCGGGGCCCGGCCGCTCGCCGCCCGGCTGGCGGTGATCACCCGGTTGCGGGAGTCGACGAGTTGCACCAGGTCCTCGTGCGCGGCCGGAGGCTCGGAGATGCCGTTGGGGCCCATCGAGGCGATCCAGTCGGTGGCCACCCGCTGGGTGTCCATGAAGAGATGGCTGTGGATCCGGTTGCGTACGGCGATGTCCAGGCCGAACCCGATCACCGTGAGGACGACGAGGGAGAGGACCGCGCTCATCAGTGCGGTCCGCGCCTGGATCGAGCGCGGGCGTAAAAGGGAAGGCATGCGCCAGCCCGCCATGACCCCTCCGTTCGTGTCCGTAATGCAATGCTCAGGAAAAAAATGTTAATAAGGGCTATCTGGAAACCGGGCCGTCTGAACACGTGGGATCGCAATACTTGCGATAACAAGGCGAAGGATCGACGATTCCTTTGCCTGATCACTCATCCGCCCTGGTAGACGGCCTATACGACGCCTTTCCGGAAGTGAAAGGTGTTTTTCCTGTGAAAGTGCTCGCTCCGGCCGCGAGGACGAGACAGGCGGCGACGACGGCCGCGACCGTGGGCCAGGGGACGACCAGCGGAACGGCCGTGCCGGACTTCTGCGCCAGACCGGCGCGCATTCCGAGCAGCGCGGGAACGGCCACGGCGAGGCCGAGCACGGTGCCGATCCCGGTGACGAGCGCCGCCTCGGCCGCGGCCGCCGCGGTCGCCTGCCGCCGCGTCGCGCCGGACAGACGCAGGACCGCGAACTCGCGTGCGCGTGCCGACGCCGCCATGACCTGCGTGTTGACGATCGCCAGGCCCGAATAGCCGGCCGAGACCCCGACCAGCAGGAGCGTGAACAGCCAGACGAGCCGGTCCTCCTCCGCCTGGTCGCCGGCCGCGCGGTCGGCGACGCTCACCGTCCTCGCCCCCGGGAAGACCATCCCGGCCGGCCGGGACACGTACGCCTCGGGGGTCAGCGCCGACGGGTCGTGCGCCCGGACCGTGTCCCTGGAGACCAGCACCTCCGCCGGCGCGCCGGGCAGGACCGCCGCGATCCGCAGGCGCACGGCCCTGCCGTCCTCGAAGGTGAGCGGCACGACGTCTCCCTTCCGCCAGCCGTGGTCCCGGGCGACCCATTCCGCGACCGCCGTCTCGTCCCCGGCGAGGTGACCGTCGCCCAGCGCGGCGAGCGGCCGGTCGCCGTACACGGTGGTGGGCAGCGGGGCCGTGATCTCCGAGGGGGCCGACGCCGCCGCGAGCGCCGCGTCCGACAGGCCGGGGGCGCCGTCGGGCACGAGCACCGTCGCGGCGGGGGTGCCGGCCGCCCGCCCCGCCGTGTACGCCGCGGCGGTCGTGCGCACCATGCCGGTGACGAGCACGGCGAAGCCCACCGTCAGCAGCACCGGGGCCGCCGTGGCGGCGGTGCGCCGCACGGCCGTCATCGCGCTCCGCCCGGCCAGCATGCCCACGGCCGGCCGGGAGACCGGCCACGCGAGGACGCGGACGAGCGGCGGGAGGACGACCGGCGCGAGCAGGGTGAGCCCGGCGATCAGCGCCATCGCGGCGAGCAGGACGTCGTTCACCAGGGCGTCCTCGCCCGCGGACCCGCTCGCCACCGCCAGGGCCAGGCCGCCCGCGACCGACACGACGCCCGCGATCCACCGCAGGCGGGTCATCGGCGTGCCGCCCGTCGTGTGGTCGCGAAGGGCCTCCAGCGGGCGGACGCGGGCGGCCCTGCCCGAGGCGGACCACGCGCCGAGCAGGCCCGCCGCGATCCCGGCCGCGACCGCTCCGGCCACGGGCAGCGGGGCGAACCGCACGCCGAACGACTCGGGCTCGAAGCCCGCCGCGACGAGCACCCCGCCCACGGCGGGCGCGACGGCCGCGCCCAGCAGCGCCCCGACCGCGGCGGCGACGGCTCCCACGGCGAGCGCCTCGCCGTACACGATCAGCCGCACCTGGCGCGGGGTCGCGCCGACCGCCCGCAGCAGGCCGAACTCCCGGCGCCGCTGGGTGACCCGGAACGCGAACGTGGAGGCCACGACGAACACCGACACGAACCCGCCGAGCAGCGCCATCGCGGTCAGCACCTGCATGCCGATCCAGCGGGTCCGCGCGTCGGCCGCGGGCTCGGCCGCCGCCCGGTCCGGCCCGGCGAGCACCTGCCCGGACCCGCCGACGACGCCGAGTACGGCACGCCGCACGGCGTGGGGGTCGATTCCCGGCCGGGTGAGCAGTCCGATGACGCGGACCCCGCCACCGAGGCGCGCGGCCTCGCCGTCGGAGACGTACGGGCCGGGGCCGTCGGTGAGCCCGCTGACCGTGTAGAGCGCGGGTCCCCTGGCGGTCAGCAGCGTGACGGGCGAGCCCGGCGCGAGCCCGGGCGCGCGTCCGAGCACGACCTCTCCGGCGCGGACGGGCGGCCTGCCCGCCACCAGCCGGTGCGGCGCCAGCGCCGCGGTGCTCCAGCCTCGTGCCTCGTGCGCGCCGGCCGGTCTGCCCCGGACGACGGCCTGGGCGTAGAAGGCGCGATCGGGCAGGGCCGCCGCGACGCCGGGCACCGACGTCAGCGCGCGGACCAGCGCCTCCACCGTCTCCGGAGACCAGGGCCGGTTCTCGGCGAAGGCGTTGTCGTCGCCGGGCACGCCGGGGGTGCGTACGAGCAGGGACGCGGCGGCGTACCGCGCGGGCACCCGCGGGCCCGCGGACGTCAGCAGCAGCGCGCTCGCGGTGAGGACCGCGGCGCCGAGGCAGAGCGCGACGAAGGTGCCCGCGAGCCCGGTCCACCGGCCCCTTCCGGCCGGCCCGAGCAGGGAGAAGCTCAGCATGCCTCCTCCAGCAGGGCCATGCGGGCGGCGATCTCGGCGGCGCTCGACCGGCTCAGCTCCCCGGCGAGCCGGCCGTCGGCCAGCAGCACGACCCGGTCCGCGTACGCCGCGGCGGCGGGGTCGTGCGTGACCATGACCACGGTCTGCCCGTGGGCGTCGACCAGCGCGCGCAGGAGTTCCATGACCACGCGGGACGCGGCGCTGTCGAGCGCGCCGGTGGGCTCGTCGGCGAAGAGCACGGCGGGCTCGGTTCGTCTCGACCGGGTGATGAGGGTGCGGGCGATCGCCACCCGCTGCCGCTCGCCGCCGGAGAGCTCGGCGGGCCGATGCCCGGCCCGCCGCTCCAGGCCGACCTCGGCGAGCGCGTCGCGCACCTCGTCAGGGCCGGGGCGGCGCCCGGCCAGGCGGAGGGGGAGCGCCACGTTCTCCTCGGCGGTGAGCGCGTCGACCAGGTTGTACTCCTGGAAGACGAAGCCGACCCGTTCCCGGCGCAGCAGGGTGAGCGCCTTCTCGCTGAGCGGGCCGAGGTCGGTGCCGCCGATCAGCACGGTCCCGGACGTCGGCCGGTCGAGCCCGGCGGCGCAGTGCAGCAGCGTGGACTTGCCGGAGCCCGAGGGCCCCATCACGGCGGTGAAGGTCCCCTGGCCGAAGCCGAGGGTCACGCCGTCGAGAGCGGTCACCGCGCCGGGCCCGGTGCCGTACACCACCTGGACCGAGTCGAGCAGGACCGCCTGCCCGGTTGTCTGTGTCATGTGGCTCAGCCAACCGGCGGCGGGCCCGCGAGGCATTGGCGCTGGGGCGAGAACCAGGGGTATCCCCAGCACTACCGACACCGGCGCGCCAAGCGGTTAGCGTCGGTGCCGTGGCCACCCCGCTCCTCGTCCCCGCCCCCATGACCCTTGTGCCCCGGACCGCGCTGGACGCGCTCAGCGGGCCGCCCCAGCGCTTCCTGGCCTCGGCCTGGCCGTGGAGGTCTCTGGCGTACCTGCTGGCCGGGGTCGTCCCCGGCCTCGCGTTCGCCGCCGTCCTGGCGCCCGTCCGTGCGGTGGGCGGCCTGCTCGCCGCGCCGCTGTCCCTCGTGGTGGCCGCCGTGCTGCTGGCGCCCCTGGCCCGGTTCGAGCGGTGGCGGCTGCGCCTCGCGGACCGGCAGCCGGTGCGCGGACTGCCGGACGGCTGGTGGCCGGGGTGGCGGGAGGCGGGGCACGCCCTCGTGGCGCTGCTCGCGCTCTGGTGGGTCGACCTGCTGGTGGTGGCGGCCGCGATCGCCGGGCCGGTGGTGCTGATCCTCTCCCCGGTCGTGCAGCCGACCGCTCCCGAGGGCGAGGCCACGCTGGGGGAGACCTTCGTCGGCTCGGCCGTCGGGCTGTTGCTGGTGCCCGTCGCGGCGTACACGATCGCCGCCTGGGCGGGCGCCAGGGCGGCGATGGCGCGGGCGATGCTCGTCCCGCAGGAGGCCGAGATGCGGGAGATCGCACGCTCCCGGGCGCGGCTGGTGGACGCCTTCGAGGCCGAGCGCCGCCGCATCGAGCGCGACCTGCACGACGGCGCGCAGCAGCGGCTCGTCGCGCTGTCGATGAAGCTGGGCCTGGCCGGGCTCGACCTGCCGCCGGGCTCGCCCGCGGCCGTGCGGCTCGACGAGGCGCGCGAGCTGGCCGGGCAGGCGCTGGCGGAGCTGCGCGAGCTGATCCGCGGTGTCCATCCACAGGTGCTCGCCGACCGCGGGTTGCCCGCCGCCGTACGCGACGTGGCCGGCAGGTCGCCGGTGCCCGCGGAGGTGGACGTCGAACTGGACCGGCGGCTGCCCGAGCGGGCGGAGGCGGCGGCCTACTACGTCGCCTGCGAGGCGCTGGCGAACGTGGCCAAGCACAGCGGGGCCGGCTCCTGCGCGGTGCGCGGCCGGCTGCGCAGGGGCAGGCTCGTGCTGGAGATCGCCGACGACGGGCGCGGGGGAGCGGACCCGGCGTGCGGCACCGGCCTGACCGGGCTCGCCGACCGGGTGGCGGCCGTCGGCGGCACCCTGACCGTCGAGAGCCCGTACGGCGGCCCGACCACGGTGAGGGCGGAGATCCCGTGCGAGTGGTGATCGCCGAAGACTCGGTGCTGCTCCGGGAGGGCCTCGCCGGCCTGCTCGGACGGTTCGGGCACAGCGTCGTCGCGGCCGTCGGCGACGCCCCCGCGCTGATCGCGGCGGTCGCCGAGCAGGACCCCGACGTCGTCGTCGCCGACGTGCGCATGCCGCCCGGCTTCAGCGACGAGGGGCTGCGGGCCGTGCTGGAGCTGCGGGCGGCGCGGCCGTCCCTCGCGGTGCTCGTGCTCAGCCAGTACGTCGAGCAGACCTACGCCGCCGAACTGCTCGACCAGACCCGCTCCCCGGCCGGGGGCGGCGTCGGCTACCTGCTGAAGGACCGGATCGGCGACGTCACGCAGTTCGCCGGCGCGGTGACGACGGTCGCGGGCGGCGGCACGGTGATCGACGCCGAGGTCGTCCGGCAGTTGCTGCGCGGGCGCCGCGACCCGCTGACCCGGCTCACGCCACGCGAGCGCGAGGTGCTCGCCCTCGTCGCGGAGGGACGGTCGAACGCCGCGATCGCCCGCGCGCTGTTCGTCTCCGAGGCGGCCGTCGCCAAGCACATCGCGAGCATCCTGGCCAAGCTCGACCTGCCTCCGGACGCCGACGACCACCGCCGGGTGCTCGCCGTGCTCGCCTACCTGCGCGCCGCCGTGTGAGCGGGTCCTCGTCGCCGCTCCGGAGAGCGCCCGGTCAGCGACCGGCGCTGGAGACAACCTTCTCGGGAACGACGCGCACGGTGATGCGCTGCTCTCCGGGCTGCCGGTAGGGGTAGGCGTCCACCCCGAGGTACTTCTTCGCCAGGCCGTCGATGACCGCGTCCGCGCCTTCGAGCACCAGCTCGGCGGTGCCCGAGACGCTGACGAAGCGGAAGGCGTTCTCCGGGTCGAGCACGCTGACCGACACCCGGGGGTCGTTGCGCAGGTGCCGCTCCTTCGCCCGCCCCACGGCGGTGTTGAAGATCACTTCGTCTCCGTCGACGTCGACCCACACCACGGTGTTGTGCAGCGATCCGTCCGGCCGGACGGTCGTCACCCAGGCGTGGACCGGTTCCTTCAGCAGAGCTACGGCGTTCTCATCGAGCTTGCTCATCTGCTCCTCCTCGGTTCGTCAGCGCTGCCTTGAATCGGCGGCGGACACGAGATCACATTCTTCCCCCGATGACGGGGTGGGAAGACGCTCGGGGGAGAGCCGGGCGGCGCGTCGTTTCCTGAGCCATCGCACCAGCTCGACGATCACGGCGATCGACAGCGCGATGCCGAGGCCGAGGAACAGGCCCTTGATCGGGTCGTTCTCGAACGCCATGCCGCCGAAGAAGCCGATCAGCCCGGAGTACACCGCCCACGAGCCCGCCGCGATCGCGTCGAAGAACGTGAACGAGCGCAGCGGATGCCGTACGGCGCCCATGGTGAGCGTGGTCGCGGTGCGTCCACCGGGGATGTATCTCGCCACGACCAGGACGAGACCGCCCCGCTCGGCCAGCGCGTTCCGCGCCCAGACGAACGGCTTCCTCTCCCGCAGCCTGCCCGCCGACCTGCTGCCGATCAGGTAGGAGATGTGGTCACCCGCGCATGCGCCGAGAGCCGCGACCACGATGACCAGGGCCAGGTTGGTCTCGCCCGACGCGGCGAACACCGCGGCGGTGATCACTGAGGTCTCGGCCGGCACGACCGGGAAGAAGCCGTCGAGCAGCGCCAGGGCGAACAGCGCCACGTATAACCAAGGCGATGACATCACCTGCTGGACCAGGTCGAGGATCGCGTGCGACATCAGCGTGACTCCGATCGTTGGGGCACTGGGTACACCGTGTCGGCCGAGGAGCGTCGGGGACATCCGGGAGGTCCCGGGTCGGAGGCGGGCCCATCCCGCACAGAGGTCAGGGCCGACACGCCATGAAGCTAGACACTCAGCAGGTCAGGGCACATCGGACGATCGGCGGGCGTCAGCCCCTACTTTCGTATGCGAAAGCGCCGGCGTCAGGCGAGGTCGGCGTCGTGGACGAGGATCGCGGCCTGCACCCTGTTGGCCAGGCCCAGCTTGGCGAGCAGCCGGCTCACATGCGCCTTCACCGTCGGTTCCGACAGCTTCAGCTCCCGTCCGATCTCGGCGTTCGACAGGCCGCGCGCCAGCGCCCTGATCACGTCCTCCTCCCTGGCCGTGAGCGCGGCGAGCCGCTCGCGCGCGACCTCGGCACGCGAGGGCGCCTTGTGGACGAACGAGCCGATGAGCCTCTTCAGGACGACGGGGGAGAGCATCGCGTTCCCCGCGGCGACCGTGCGGACCGCGGCGATCAGCTCACGCGGCGGGGTGTCCTTGAGCAGGAACCCCACGGCGCCCAGACGCAGCGCCTCGTGGACGTACTCGTCCAGGTCGAAGGTGGTCAGCATCACCACCTTCGGGGCGCCGGCGGCGCGCGGGAGCCGCGCCGCGGCGGTCAGGCCGTCCATGCCGGGCATCCGGACGTCCATGAGCACGACCTCGGGCCTGAGCCGGGCGGCCGCGCCGATCGCCTCCTCGCCGTCACGGGCCTCGCCCACGATCACCATGTCGCCGGCCGACTCCAGGATCATCCGCAGCCCCGACCTGACCAGCGCCTCGTCATCGACGATCAGTACGCGGATCATGCGGCGGGAATCCTCGCCAGCACCTGGAAACCGCCTCCGTGCGGGCCGGCCTCCAGGGTGCCTCCGAGCAGCTCGACGCGCTCGCGCAGGCCGACCAGTCCCCAGCCGGATCCGGGGAACCCCTCGCCCGTGGGGGACGTCGCGTTGCGGATGAGGACCTCCAGCTCGGCGGGCAGGTAGCGGACGACCACGTCGGTCTCGGCGCCACGTGCGTGCTTGTGCACGTTGGTCAGCGCCTCCTGGACCACCCGGTAGGCGGTGCGTTCCGCCGAGTGCCCGAGCGGGCGGGCCGGGCCCTCGTCGCGCCGGTTGACCATGAGGCCGAGGGCGCGCGACTGCTCCAGCAGCCGGTCGAGGTCGGCCAGCGTGGGCTGCGGGTCGCGGGAGGCGTCCGGCGAGCGCAGGACACCGAGCACCTCGCGCAGGTTGTGCAGCGCCTCCCTGCCGACGTCGCTGATCAGGGCGGCCGCCTGGGCGGTACGCTCGTCCGGCGCGCCGACCTCCAGCGCCCCGGCGTGCAGGACCATCAGCGACACCCGGTGCGCGACCACGTCGTGCATCTCCCGCGCGATGCGGGCGCGTTCCTGGGCGCGTGCCTGCTCCGCGCGCAGGACCTGCTCCCGCAGCAGCTGTTCGGCCTGCTCGCGCACGGCGTCGAGCACCTGCCGCCTGGCACGGCTCCACAACCCGGCCACCAGCGGAAGCCCGACCAGCGCGCCGCCCAGGATGAGCACGTTGGGCGAGGAGCCCATCGCCAGCGCCCGGTGGCCGCCGCTCAGGCGGGAGACGACTCCGCCCAGCGCCCACACGGCGGACGCGCCTGCCGCGTAGAGCCACAGAGCCTGACGGCGCCCCAGGTGAAGGCCTGCGTAATAGGAGGCCACGACCGCCGGCGGCCACATGGCGAGCCAGACGTAGGCGACGGCCGCCACCACGGTCACCGGCCACACCGAACGCCTGGCCGCGACCGTGGCACCCGCCGAGGCCGCGGCGACCGCCAGGGCCACCGGGGCGGGCACGGTCGTCGCGACGCCGGCCCAGCCGGACACGGAGCCCGCGCAGAGCACGAACACCGCGCTCCCGAGCGCCCACGGCAAGGCCCGATCCAGGATGCCCGAACCGGTAGAGGTCATGGTCAGAGGCTATTGGGCGGCCGGCGGAGCGACCCCCTACGAAAGTCGCGCACGCCGCGTGACCTTCGCAGGGGACGGTGCGGCAGCGCCGCCCGGCAGGGTGACGGCCATGAAGAACACGCACCGGCATGTGGAAGCGCTGGCTCACCGTCACCGGCGCCGAGCACGTGAGCTTCGTCGACTACGCGGTGCTCGGGCCGCAGCTCGGCATGCCGGCGTATCCGATCGACGGTGAACGCTCCCTCACGATCACTCGGGAATACGTGACCGCCTTCCTCGACACGCACCTGAAGGGCAAGCGGCGGCCCCTGCTCGACGGGCCGTCGGCGGAGTATCCGGAGGTCGGGTTCTGGTGAACGTCACCGCGCCGGGACCGGCTCGAGGGTGGGCATGACGCGCCGGACCTGCTCGCGAACGCGGGGCGCGAGTTCGGCGGTCAACGGCGCCTTCTCGGTCCGCAGCCGGTTGAGCGCGACGGCGAGCGCGGTGCCCCACAACAGGTGTCCCGCCAGCAGTGCGGCCTGGCGTCCCGCGCGGTCCTTCGGCGCGGGCGGATACGCGCCGATGCTCGGCGCCAGGCCCTGGTAGCCGAAGTACCACACCAGCAACCCGTACGCCGTGCCGATGGGCACGGGCACCCGCTGTCCGGCCGACAGCAGGCCGAGCAAAGATCCGGAGGAGGAGCCGAACGCGAAGTGCGCGATCGTCCCGAGCACGTTCTCACCCCTCCTGGGCTTGTCCCGCCCGGAAAGGGTCAGCCGCGCGAACCGCCGCGGCGGCGGCTCCTCCAGCAGGCCGGCCCTGTCCGCCGCCATCAGCATCGCGCTGTACACGGCTGTCGCGAGCGCGCCGCCGACGGCGCCGTTCACCAGGTTGCGCATCATGAGGAGCCTTTTCCCACCCGGACCGGATCACCTGCCCTCGGGGTGCCCCGTTCTCGGTAAACAATCAAGGTCCCGCCTCGGCCGGCGCGGATCCGGCAAGGCGGCGTCCTGTCACCGGCCGGCGAGTCTGCGGAGAAGCCGGCGGACGGATCCGGAGCGCGACTCGGCTCGGGTCCCCTGGTCGCGCGGACGGGCGGGCTCGGTCTGTACGAGCCGGCAGCCCAACGACATGTAAGCGTGCAACTGGTCGTAGTAGATGCGCCCGGTGGCGAACCTGCCGTCTTCCGCCGTCCACATGCCGCACCCCGTCCAGGAGACGGGGCGGCCTGTGCCGGGGATCACGGTGCCGTCCGGGAGCAGCATTTCCCCCGTCTGGGTTCCCGACGAGACCCATTCGACGGCGACGGTGTCATCGTGAACCAGCATCGTGGTGACCCTGCTCGTCAGGTCGGGCACGGTGGAGAAGAACTGGCCGAAATACCACTCGATCTGTTCGTGCCCCTCCACCATGCCGACGGGGGTCACGATAACGGCGTCCGGGTGGAAACAGTCGAGAAGGCGCCTCTCGTCGTGCGCGCGGAGCGCCTCCGCGAAAGCGTCATGGATCTCCCGAGGATCGCGCATGGCTCCCCCTCGCCTCCCTGAAGCGTACGTCGGCAGGGAGACCTGCCGGTCTCATGGAGGGGTAATGCCTTCCCCCGGAAGACATCAGCGGCGCGGCCGCATGAGAGTCATCCCGGAACGATCGAGCCGAGCAGCCTGTCCCAGTCGGCGAGGAAGCGGTCGAGGTTGTATCGGGCCAGTGCGGCCGAGCGGGCCGCCTTGCCCGCCTGGACGGCGAGCTCGGGCTCGTTGGCGTACCGGTCGAGCGCCCGCAGCAGCGTCGGCAGCTTGGTCGAGACGACCCCCGCCTCCGGCGGCACCGCCTCCACGGCCTCGGTGGTGGCGAGCGCCACGACCGGCATGCCGATCATCATGGCCTCGATCAACGACAGTCCGAGCGAGGTCCAGCGGTAGGGGTGCAGGTAGACCCGGCGCCGGGCCAGCTCGGCGTGCATGGCGGCCTGCGGCAGGTCCTCGAACACCTCCATCTCCCCGTCCAGGCCGAGCTTGGACGGCAGGTTCGTCACCTTCATGCCGAACACGTCGAGCGGGGCCGTCGCGGCGAACGTGGGCAGCAGGTCGGTGCCCGCCACCCGCCAGCGCCTGATCGGCTCGTTGACGACCACGCCGGCACGGGCCAGCTCGCCCGTGTAGAGGTAGCCGGGGTCGACGACCCCGTGCTCGATGACATGGGTGGAGGCGCGGCCGGAGTCCCAGAACAGGTCGTTGAAGTGGGTGACGTGGACGATCGGGATGTCGTCGCGGTCGGCCAGCGGATGACGGGTCTTGGGCACGTCCCCCGCGGGCGTGTTGTGCTCGACGTAGACGCCGGGCACGTCGCGCCCCAGCCATTCGCGGGCCAGGTCGAGCTCGTGCGGCCGCTGGTAGACGACCACGTCGACGTCCTCACCCGCCAGCCGGTCGTACGGGACCTCCCGCACGCTGTGGGGCCAGGGATAGGTGTCGGCCCGGCCCCGCCCGTCGGGACCGCGGTCGGGGGTGAGCGGCACCAGATAGTCGTGCCGCCCATGCACGAAAGAGGTGGTCCACGACCCGTGGACATGCCAGACCATGATCTTCATCGCATCGCTCCCCGTCCGTCGTTCTGCCGACCTCGGAACACCGTGCCCTCCGCCCGCGGGCGCCTCACCCACCTGCCCTGGTCATGCCCTCTTCATCCTCAGCTGTGAGCGGAATTCCCCCGAGCACCAGATCGACCGCGGCGGCGAGGCCGGACGCCACCTCGGGGGCGGCCGCCACCTCCTCCGGCAGGGTCACCGGGGTCGGCACGAGGATGCCCCGGGCGCCGGCGGCGCGGGCCGCCTCCACGTCCCGGCCGATGTCGCCGATCACCACGCAGTCCTCCGGACGGACGCCGAGCCGACGGGCCGCGCGCAGCACCAGACCGGGCGCGGGCTTGCGGCAGTCGCAGCGGTCGCCGTCGTCGTGCCGGCAGATCTCCCACACGTCGAAGGGGCCGAGCAGGGCGTCCACCCGGTCGTTCACGGCGCGCAGGGCCTCCGGGGCGATCAGGCCCTTGGCGACCCCCGACTGATTGGTCACGATCCCGACCGGGACGCCCGCCGCGCGCAGCCGGTCGAGCGCCTCCCGGGCCCCGGCGACGGGCTCCACGCGCTCGGGATCGCTGTTGTAAGGGACGTCGTGAATCAGCGTTCCGTCACGATCGAAAAGCACCGCGGCGGGCGGACGGGCGGCCTCTGGCACGAGCAACCTCCTGCACGAATCGCCCGCCGGGCTACCCGGGGGACAGGTCGGCAAACACCGCCACAACTTCGCCCGCGACTACGCAGAGTAGCAGTTATTGAGTGCATCCCCCTCTCACGTCGACTTCTCTACAAAGGAGTGTTTAGGAGCGCTTCTCTCGGTAACCAGACCTCCACTGTGCCACGGAGGGAAACCGATGCGGTTCTTGGGGATAAACGCGATTTTTCATGATCCAGCCGCCGCGCTGGTCGTGGATGGTGAGGTGGTCGCCGCGGCGGAGGAGGAGCGCTTCAGCCGGCGCAAGCACGGCAAGCGCCCGGTCCCGTTCTCCGCCTGGGAGCTGCCGGAGCTGGCCGCCGCGTGGTGCCTCGAACAGGCCGGGCTGCGGCCCGAGGACCTCGACGGCGTCGCCTACTCCTACGACCCCGAGCTCGTGGTGCCCGGAGGGCCCGGGCAGGACGAGCGCTGGGAGGACCTGCGCACCACCTACGCACGCCGCGCCCCCGACTTCCTGGCCACCGCGCTGCCCGGGCTCGACGCCGCCCAGGTGCGGTTCGTCCCCCACCACATCGCGCACGCCGCGTCGGCCGGGCTGGCCGCGCCCTACCGCGAGTCGGCGGTGCTGGTCTGCGACGGCCGCGGCGAGGCCGTCTCTCACCTGGCCGGGCACTACCGGGACGGCGAGCTGACCGTCCTGGCGAGCCAGGCGCTGCCGCACTCCCTCGGGCTGATGTACGAGGATCTCACCCAGCACCTCGGCTTCCTCCGGTCGAGCGACGAGTACAAGGTGATGGCCCTCGCCTCCTACGGCGAGCCGCGCTTCCTGCGCGAGATGCGCGAGCTCATCCATCCCACGGGCGACGGCGGCTTCCGGGTCGAGCCGATCGACTGGAGCGTCTACGCCAAGGCGCTCGGCAAGGGTGAGAAGTGGACGGCCGACCACGCCGACCTCGCCGCGAGCGTGCAGGTCCGCCTGGAGGAGGTGCTGCTCGACCTCGCCACGTGGCTGCATGAGCGCACCGGGGCGCGCTACCTCACGATGGCCGGGGGAGTGGCGCTCAACTGCGTGGCCAACACCCGCCTGTTCGCCGAGGGCCCGTTCGAGGAGGTGTGGGTGCAGCCCGCGGCGGGCGACTCCGGCACCGCGCTCGGGGGAGCGCTGCACCTCGCGCAGGCGAACGGCGACCCCGTCACGCCGATGCCCGGCGCCGACCTCGGACGGAGCTGGACCGACGAGGAGCTCGGCGCCTGGCTCGACGTCGCGCGCGTGCCGTACGAGCGCCCCGCCGACCTCGCCGCGACCGTCGCCGCCGAGCTCGCGGCCGACCGCGTGATCGCCTGGTTCCAGGGACGCGCCGAGTACGGCCCCCGCGCGCTCGGCCGCCGCTCCCTGCTCGCCCACCCCGGCAACCCCCGCAACACCGAGCGGCTCAACGACGTGAAGGGCCGCGAGCAGTTCCGCCCCATCGCCCCGATGGTGCTGGCGGAACGCGCCCCCATGATCTTCGGCAGGGGCCCGATGTCGAGCCCGTACATGCTGTTCGTCCACGACGTGCGGCCGGAGTGGCGCGACCGCATCCCCGCGGTGGTGCACGTCGACGGCACGGCCAGGATCCAGACCGTCGAGCGCGGCCGCGACCCGCTGCTGGCCCGGCTGCTCGAGGAGTTCGAGGCGCGCAGCGGGCTGCCGGTGGTGGTCAACACGAGCCTCAACACGGCCGGCCGCCCGATGGTGGACGACCCCCGCGACGCGCTGGAGTGCTTCGGCTCGGCCCCGGTGGACGTGCTCGTCCTCGGTCCGTACGTCGTGCGCAGGGGGGCGGTGTTCGCCGGATGACGACTGAGATGACCCGGGAAACGAACCCGGCTCCCACCGGGGAGCCGCACCAAGGAACGGGACCGGCCGTCACGGTCGTCATCCCGACGATCGGGCGCCCGAGCCTGGCCGCCACGCTCGCCGCCGTCGGCTCCGGTCCCGAGGTGATCGTGGTGGACGACCGGCGGGGGGCAGACCGGGACCCGCTGCCGGTGCCCGGTCACGTACGCGTGCTCAGGTCGGGCGGGCGCGGCCCGGCCGCCGCGCGCAACGCCGGATGGCGGGCCGCGACGACGCCGTGGGTGGTGTTCCTCGACGACGACGTGGTACCGGGCCCGGGCTGGGCCCGCGCGCTGACGGATGACCTCGCCCGCCTGCCCGAGAACGTCGGCGGGAGCCAGGGACGGCTGGAGGTGCCGCTGCCCGCGGGCCGCCGCCCGACCGACGCCGAGCGCAACACCGCCGGGCTGGCCGGCGCCGACTGGATCACCGCCGACATGGCCTACCGAAGGACGGCCCTGGAGGCGACCGGCGGATTCGACGAACGCTTCCCCGGGGCGTACCGGGAGGACGCCGACCTCGCGCTGCGCGTCGAGCAGGCCGGGTTCGCCCTGGTGAAGGGCGAACGCCTGACCCGCCACCCGGTGCGCGACGACGGCTTCTGGTCCAGCGTGCGCTTCCAGCGCGGCAACGCGTCCGACGCGCTCATGCGGCACGTGCACGGCCGCGACTGGCGGGCGGCCATCGGCGGCCACCCGGGCAGGCTCAAGCGGCACGCACTCACCACCGGCATGGGCCTGCTCGCGCTCACGCTCGCCGCCACCGGGGGGCGCCGGAGGCGATCGGCCGCCGTCGCGGGACTGGCCTGGCTCGGCCTCACCGCCGAGTTCGCCTGGGCGCGCATCGCCCCGGGCCCGCGTACGCCGGAGGAGATCGCGCGCATGGCCGCGACCAGCGTGGTCATCCCTCCGGTGGCCTGCGCGCACCGGATCAGAGGCGAGGTGAAGGTGAGGACGGGCAAGACGGGGAGGCGCTCGTGATCGGGACCGCTCTGGTGGTGCGGCCCGACAACGCGGGCGACGTGCTGCTCGCGGGGCCCGCCGTGCGCGCCGTCGCCGCCGGGGCGCGGGAGGTCGTGATGCTCGCCGGCCCGCACGGCAGGGCCGCGGCCGAACTGCTGCCCGGCGTCGACCGCGTCCTGGAGTGGCGCGCCCCCTGGATCGACCCCGACCGGATGCCGATGACCTCCGAGCACGCGGCCCGCCTGGTGGAGCAGGTCCGCGCCGTCGGCCCGGACGTGGCCGTCGTCTTCACGTCCTTCCACCAGTCGGCGCTGCCGACGGCCCTGCTGCTGCGGCTGGCCGGAGTGCCGCGGATCGCCGCGATCAGCGAGGACTACCCCGGCTCCCTGCTCGACGTGCGTCACCTCGTGGACGAGAGCGTGGACGTCCCCGAGCCGGAGCGCATGCTCGGCCTCGCCCGCGCCGCCGGCTTCGACCTCCCGCCGGGCGACGACGGGCGGCTCGCCGTGCGCGGTCCGCTGCCGGATGTGGAGCACCTCACCGGCCCGCCCGGCTACGTGGTGGTGCATCCCGGCACGACCGCGCCGGCCAGGGCGTGGCCCGCCGAGCGCTGGGCGGAGGCGATCGAGGCGCTGCTGGCCGCGGGCGAGCGGGTCGTCGTCACCGGCAGTCCGGGCGAGCGGGCGCTGACCGCGATCGTCTCCGGCCTCGCGCTCGATCTGGGCGGGGCGACCACGTTCGCCGAACTCGCCGCCGTGCTCGCCGGGGCGTCGGCGGTGGTCGCCGCCAACACCGGCCCCGCCCACCTCGCGGCCGCCGTCGGCACGCCCGTGGTCAGCCTGTTCGCGCCGGTCGTGCCCGCCGCCCGCTGGGCGCCGTACGGCGTGCCCACGGTGGTCCTCGGCGACCAGGACGCACCCTGCCGGGGGAGCAGGGCGAGGATCTGTCCCATTCCCGGTCATCCGTGCCTGACCTCGGTCGGCGGTGAGCAGGTGGTCGACGCGGTGCGCCGCCTCATACCGGCCGAGGAGGCGGTGAAGGAGAGGGTGCCATGAGGATCGCCCTGGTGTCGGAGCACGCCAGCCCGCTGGCGACCCTCGGCGGTGTGGACGCCGGCGGGCAGAACGTGCACGTCGCGGCCCTGGCCGTGGCCCTGGCCGAACGGGGCAACGAGGTCGTCGTGCACACGCGGCGGACCTCCCCCGACCAGCCGGAGGCCGTGCCCATGGCGCCCGGCGTCACCGTCGAGCACGTGCCGGCCGGCCCGGCGGAGCCGCTGCCCAAGGACGAACTGCTGCCGCACATGCCCGAGTTCGGGGAGCACCTGGCCCGCAGGTGGAAGGCCGAGCCGCCCGACGTGGCGCACGCGCACTTCTGGATGAGCGGGCTGGCCACGCTGACGGCGGCGGAGCCTCTTCGAATACCGGTCGTGCAGACCTACCACGCGCTCGGCACCGTGAAGCGGCGCTGGCAGGGCGAGGCCGACACCAGCCCGCCGAGCCGGCTCGCGATCGAGCGCGACATCGGCCGCCGGGCGGTCGCGGTCATCGCGACCTGCTCCGACGAGGTGCGCGAACTCGTCGTGATGGGCGTGCCGCGCGACCGGATCGCGGTCGTGCCGTGCGGCGTCGACCTCGGCCTGTTCCGCGCGGACGGCCCGGCCGCCCCGCGCGGCGACCGGCCCCGGGTGCTGAGCATCGGCCGCATGGTGCCGCGCAAGGGGGTGGACACCGTCGTCCGCGCGATGCGGCAGGTGCCCGGCGCCGAGCTCGTGATCGCCGGCGGCGACCCGGGCGACGAGGAGAGCACGCGGCTGCGCACGCTGGCCGACGGCCTCGGCCTCGGCGACCGGGTCCGGCTGATCGGCAGCGTGAGCCGTGCCGAGGTGCCGGCCCTCATGCGCTCCGCGGACGTCCTGGTGACCGTCCCGTGGTACGAGCCGTTCGGCATGGTGCCCCTGGAGGCCCTGGCCTGCGGGGTGCCGGTGATCGCTTCGGCGGTCGGCGGCCACCTCGACACCGTCGCGGGATGCGGCGTGCTCGTGCCGCCCCGGCGGCCGCGTGCGCTGTCCCGCGCGCTCTGCGATCTGCTGATCCGGCCCGGCCTGCGGGCGGCGTTGTCGGCCGCCGGAGCACGGCGCGCCCGCGCCCGTTACGGCTGGCCCAGGATCGCCGAGCAGACCGAGTCCGTGTACCGAAACCTGGTCGGCGGGTGCCTGCGCACCCTCGCCGCCGCGGGAGGCTGAGCGATGCATCCTCACCTGGCCCGGCTGAGCACCGCGCTGACGGCGGTGGACCCGGAGACGCCCAAGATCCACGCCTGGGGCTACAAGCTCGCGGCCGTGCTGAGCGGCGGCGGACGGCTGCTCGCCTGCGGCAACGGCGGATCCGCCGCCGAGGCGCAGCACCTCACCGCGGAACTGGTCGGGCGCTACCGAGCCGACCGGCGGCCGTACGCCGCGATCCCGCTGCACGGCGACACCTCATCCCTGACCGCCATCGGCAACGACTTCGGCATGGCCGAGCTGTACGCGCGGCAGGTGCGGGCGCACGGCCGCCCCGGCGACGTGCTGATGTGCCTGTCGACCAGCGGGACGAGCCGCAACGTGACCGAGGCGGCCGAGGCCGGCCGCGAGTGCGGCCTGACGACCTGGGCGCTGACCGGCCCCGGACCCAACCCGCTCGCCGAGCTGTGCGACGAGGCCCTGACCGTGCCCGCGGACGACACCGCGACCATCCAGGAGGTGCATCTCACGGTGATCCACATGCTCTGTGACGTGATCGAGAAGGCGGTCGCGTGAGCGGACCACTTGTCATCGTCGGAGACTCCCTGCTCGACGTCGACGTCGAGGGCACCGCCGACCGGCTGGCCCCCGACGCCCCCGTCCCCGTCGTGGAGGAGCAGGCGGAGCACCACCGGCCGGGAGGCGCGGGGCTCGCGGCGCTGCTGGCCGCCCGCGACGGCACGCGGGTGGTGCTGATCACCGCCATGGGCGACGACCCCTCCGGCCGCTGCCTGGAGGGGCTGCTGTCGCCTGGCGTCGAGATCGTGCGGCTGCCGCTGCGCGGCACGACCGTGCGTAAGACGCGGGTCCGCGCCCGCGGGCAGACGCTGGTCAGGATCGACACCGGCGACGGGCGGGCGCTGGGCCGGCCCGGCCAGGTGGCCTCCGCCTCCGCGTTCGCCCGCGCGGCCGACGCCCTCGCCGCGGCGAGCGCGGTCCTGGTCGCCGACTACGGGCGCGGCGTGGCCGACCTGCTGCGCGAGCCGCTGCGCGGCCTCGACGTGCCGCTGGTCTGGGACCCCCATCCCCGCGGGTCGCTGCCCGTGCCGGGATGCGCGCTGGTCACGCCCAGCGAGGCCGAGGCCCGCGGCATGTGCGAGGAGCCGTACGTCTCGCCGGAGCGCACCGCCCGCAGGCTGGTGCGCGACCTCGACGCCGAGGCCGTCGCGATCACACTGGGGGAGCGCGGCGCGATGCTGGCCCGCCGCGGCGGCAGGTTCGGGCCGGTCCCCGTCCCGCACGTCGCGTCCGGCACGGACGCCTGCGGCGCGGGCGACCGCTTCGCCGCGGCGGCGGCGCTCGCACTGGCGGACGGCACGTCCACCGAGGACGCCGTCGCCCGCGCGGTCGGCGAGGCCACCAGGTTCGTGGAGGAGGGCGGGGCCGCCGCGCTGCGCCTGCCGCGCCCCGCCGCGGAATCGCCGGTGCCGTTCGCGCCCGGCGCGTCCGCCTTCGAGGCGGCCGCCGCCGTACGCGCCGCCGGAGGCCGCCTCATCGCGACCGGCGGATGTTTCGACCTGCTGCACGCCGGGCATGTGAGCCTGCTGCGGCGGGCCCGGGCGTTAGGCGACGCCCTGGTGGTCTGCGTGAACTCCGACGATTCGATCCGGCGGCTCAAGGGACCGAGCAGGCCGCTGGTGAGCGAGCGTGACCGGGTCGAGGTGCTGCGCGCGCTCGGCTGCGTGGACGCGGTGACGGTCTTCGACGAGGACACGCCGTCGCGGGTCATCGAGCGCCTGTGCCCGGACGTGTGGGTGAAGGGCGGCGACTACGACGAGCGGTCGATGCCGGAGGCCGAGGCCGTACGCCGGGCCGGCGGGGAGGTCGTCATCCTGCCGACCGTGCCCGGCTACTCCACCACCGGCCTGATCGCCGCCGCCCGAGCCGCTTCGTGACATCGGCCGCCTATCGAAGGGATCGACCTCAATGGTGGGAAACGTATTGATCACCGGTGGCGCGTCCGGCCTGGGCCGGGCGACCGCCATGGCGGTCGCCAAGGCGGGCGGACGGCCGCTGGTCGTGGACGTGAACGAGCCGGACGGCGGGTTCGACCACGTGCGGGCCGACCTGGCCGACCGCGAGCAGGCCGAGCGGGCCGTGCGCGAGCTCGCCGACCGGGCGGGCGGGCTCGACGGCGTCGTGACGGCGGCGGGCATCGACGCCTGCGGACGGCTGGAGGACGTGGCCGCCGAGCAGTGGGAACGGGTGATCGGGGTCAATCTGCTCGGGACCGCCGCGGTGGTCCGGGCGGCCCTGCCGTATCTGCGCCGGTCGGGAGGCAAGGTCGTCACCGTCGCCTCCACGCTGGGGGTGCGGGCGTTCGGCGACGCGACGGCCTACTGCGCCTCGAAGTTCGGCGTCGTGGGCTTCACCCGGGCCCTGGCCGCCGAGCTGGCCGGGCAGGTGGGAGTGACCCTGCTGATCCCCGGCGGCATGCAGACGAACTTCTTCAACGACCGCCCCGACCAGTACAAGCCCGGCCCCGACGCCCGGCTGAACCAGCCGGAGGACGTCGCCTCGGCGATCCTGTTCGCGCTCGGCCAGCCGCGGGGCTGCGAGGTCAGGGAGCTGGTCGTGTGCGCCTCCACGGAGACGTCATGGCCCTAGAAGATCCGCGAAGACCGGTCCTGCTCGCCCTGCGCGGGCTCGGGCTCGGCGACCTGCTGACCTCGGTGCCCGCGCTGCGGGCGCTGCGGCGGGCGCACCCGGAGCACCACTTCGTGCTGGCCACCCCGGCCTACCTCGGCGGGCTGCTGCCGCTGATCGGCGGCGTCGACGAGCTGCTCGACGTGTCCGGCCCCGGGCCGGTGCCGTACGAGTCGCCCGACGTCGCGGTCAACCTGCACGGCAGCGGCCCGGAGAGCATCCAGGCACTGCGCCGCACCCGCCCGGGCCGTCTGCTCACGCACGCCCACGACCTGGTGCCGGGCCCGGACGGGCCGCCCTGGGAGCCGGAGACGCACGAGAGACGGCGGTGGTGCTCCCTGCTGGAGTGGTACGGGATCCCGGCCGACCCGGAGGACCTCGCACTGGGCGACCCGGGGCCGAGCCCGCTCGCCGGCGGTGAGGTGATCATCCACCCGGGGGCGGCGTTCCGGGCACGGCAGTGGCCGCCGGACCGCTTCGCCCAGGTGGCGGCGGAACTGGCCGGCCAGGGCCACCGGGTCGTCGTCACCGGCGGCGTGACCGAGATCGCGCTCGCCCGGCACGTCGCCGCGCTCGCCGGTCTGCCGGAGGAGTCCGTGCTGGCCGGCCGTACGAACCTGCCCGAGCTCGCCGCGCTGACGGCGCACGCGGCGCTCGTCGTCTGCGGCGACACGGGCATGTCGCACCTGGCCACCGCCGTCGGCACGCCCTCGGTCATCCTGTACGGCCCGGTGCCGCCCGCGCTGTGGGGGCCGCCGCCGGGCCGCCCGCACATCGCGCTGTGGGCCGGACGCAGGGGTGACCCGCACGGCGACCGGCCGTCGGAGGGGCTGCTCGAAATCGGGGTGTCCGAGGTGCTCGACGCCGTCAGAAGGTTGCGAGGGGTGGGAGTGCGGTGAAGGGATCCCGTGTCGTGGTCACCGGGGGAGCCGGGTTCCTCGGCTCCTACCTGTGCGAACGGTTGGTGGAGCGTGGTGCGGCGGTCGTCTGCCTGGACAACTTCCTCACCGGGTCGCCGCGCAACGTGGAGCATCTGATCGGGCGGCCGGCGTTCCGGCTCGTGGAGTGCGACCTCACCGGGTTCGTCCACGTGCCGGGCCAGGTCGACCTGGTGCTGCACTTCGCCTCGGCCGCGTCCCCCGCCGACTACCTGCGCCATCCGATCGAGACGCTGAAGGTCGGCAGCATGGGGACGCTGCACGCCCTCGGCCTCGCCACCGAGAAGGGCGCGCGGTTCGTCCTCGCCTCCACCAGCGAGGTGTACGGCGACCCTCTGGAACACCCGCAGAAGGAGACGTACTGGGGCAACGTCAACCCGGTCGGGCCGCGCAGCGTCTACGACGAGGCCAAGCGGTTCGCCGAGTCGCTGACCACGGCCTACCGCAACTCGCGGGGCGCCGACACGGCGATCGTGCGGATCTTCAACACGTACGGCCCGCGGATGCGGCCCCACGACGGCCGGGCGATCCCCACGTTCATCCGTCAGGCGCTGCTGGGCGAGCCGATCACCGTGACCGGCGACGGCGGCCAGACGCGCTCGATCTGCTACGTGGACGACACGATCGACGGCGTGCTCGCGCTCGCGGAGAGCGACTTCGCCGGGCCGGTGAACATCGGCAACCCGGCCGAGATGTCGATGGCGGAGCTGGCGGAGACGATCCGCGGCCTGGCGGGCTCGTCCTCCCCGATCCGGTTCGTCGAGCGGCCGGTGGACGACCCCGCCGTCCGCCGTCCCGACACCTCGCTCGCCGAGGAGCGGCTCGGCTGGCGTCCGCGCGTCGACCCCGTCACCGGCCTGCGCCGCACCATCGACTGGTTCGAAAAGGAGCTCACCTCCTACTCCGTCGCCTCCTGACTCCGCCGCCCCGGACCCCCGGGGCGGCGACAGGCGTCTTGTCGGGTCACCCCTGCCTCCTCCGGGCGGCGCCGTCGATCGCTGAGAGAAAGAATGGCCGACCGGCTGTTCGCCCGCTCCAGCCCGAACCGGCTGTAAGTCACCGATATCACCGAGCACCCGTCCGGGAGGACAAGGTCCACTGCTGCGTCGTGCTGGCCACCTATTCGCGGCGGGTGGTGGGCATTACGAGGGACCCGTGAATAGACACGCCGCCGGCACCGAAGTGTGATGCAAATCACTTCTGATGAAACCCCCACAGACAGGGGACAGTGTTTGAAATCGGCAATGCGTGCTCTGGCGGCTTCGCCGCGTGGCGGTTGATGCGGGACGGGACCGCGTAGAACATGCCAGACCGACCTTGTCAGAACACTAAAAGCATGACCTGCTCGACGCAGTCACGCTCCCGGAAACCTGCGGCCATCATTGAGAGGGCAACCAGTGGCCGGGTTATGTCGGGAATGAGGCGCTTCCGCCTGTTCTTCTTGGCGACGTCATCGCGTGCGACGCTCGCATCGTCGGCATCAAGGAGGGTCTGCGGGCGGGCCCTGATGCCCAGTTCGGACAGCAGTGTTGCGAGGACTCCTGCCTGCTCCCACCGCTGGAAGTGCCAATAGACCGTCTGCCAGGGCGGCAGGTCCGTGGGCAGGTATCGCCAGGGGCAGCCCGATCGCACCAGATACAGGATCGCGTTCACGATCTCCCGGCGGGGATGCTTCTCCGGCCGCCCGTCCGTGCTGGGTGCCGGCAGCAAGGGCTGGATCTGTTCCCACTGCGCATCGGTGAGGTCGGAGGGGTAACGGCGAGGGGACACACGCGCATTATGGCGACAAATCGGACCAGGGAGAAGATCGCGTCGCTGCGCTCAGGTAGGTGACGACCTTTTCAAACATGCCCGAGAGCAGTAACGCAGCGTAGTGACGGTCCGTGTTGTATGGGTGTCATGGAAGGGTGGGTCACCGACTTCGAGCAGGCATTCTCCTTCTTCTTGACGTCCTGCCGTCCCAACCGATGGTCACACCCTGTCGATCTTGACGCGCGTTTCTAACATCCTGCTAAATCCACCTAATTGTGCTCTTTTCGGGCTCACATGAAAGTGGAGTGTGCGTGACACCGTTACCCCCGAAAGCTTCTGAATGGGCGGATTCGCCCAGACGGCAACGTCCGAAACGCCGCGGTACCCCTTTGCTGCGGACCACGGTCCTGTTCATCGCGACGAACATGGCTATTGGACTGGCCGCCGTCCCATCCCTGGCAGAAGTGCCACAACCGGCCGTGCCCCAGAGTTCCGAAGCCTCGGCGGCCGCGGGTGGCAGGCGTGCCGTCGACCGGGTGGTCGAAGAGGCCAAGGCCGAGGCCCGCAAGTCTGGCAAGAGGGTGGGGATCCCGGAACGCGACACCGAGACGGTCACGCTGTACGCCAACCCCGACGGCCGGACGCTCCGGATGGAGCTCAGCGCCCAGCCGATCCGGGTCAGGAACGCTGACGGCAAGGGTTTCACGCCGATCGACACCACTCTCGTCGAGGCGGACGATGTCATCAAGCCCAAGGCCACGCAAGGGAACCTTGTGCTGTCCGCCGGCCAGGACAAGACTCTGCTCAGGAGCCGGGCGGCGGACGCCACGGCAGAGATCGCTACGCCGTCGGTGCTGCCCAAACCCAAGCTGAAGGGCAACATCGCCGTCTACTCTGGCGCCTACGGCAAGGGCCGCGACCTGCTGGTGACCGTGAACCCGACCGGTTTCCGGCAGCAGATCACCATCGCCGAACGGCCCACGGGCCCGGTTTCCTTCAAGGTGCCGGTGGACCTGCCCGAGGGGCTGTCGTTCAAGAAGAACATCGCGGGCAGGCCCACCATCGTGGGCAAGGACGGCAAGACGCTGACCGAGGTACGGCCGACCCTGATACAGGACGCCAATGCCGCCGACGCCAACGCCGCCATGGGGGCGGGCAAGGTGGGCAAGGCCGCCGTCGCTCTCGGCGAGGATGGCAAGACTCTGGTGTTCACGCCGGACGCCGCGTTCCTGGCCGACCCGGCAGTCACGTACCCGGTGACGATGACCGCCGCGGTGTCCGACTGGTGGGAGGGTCACACGGGCCAGTCGTCGCTCGGTGGCATGGACACCTTCGTCAACAATGCCGACTACTCAGACAGCTGGGACAACTTCCTCCTCGACCGGATCCTGGTCGGCAAATCCAACAACGGCGCGGTGCGCTGGCGCGGCTACCTCCAGTTCCCCGACATCCCTGCCGAATTCGCGGGCAGCACGGTGGAGAACGCCGACCTGATCTTGTGGAATTACTATTCCAACGCCTGCGGTGAGCGCGTCGGCTCCGGCATCACTGCACGGCGCATCATCTCCGACTGGGATGAGCTGACGCTCACCTGGAACAGTCAGCCGTCCGTCACCAACACCGGCGCGGACACCGAGTACGGCGCCTACAGCGACTACGACTGCACCGGCTCGATGGCCTACGCCTGGGACCTGATCCACTCGGTCGACGACATCGTCCAGGCATGGGTCGACGGTGCCACCAACTACGGCATCCAGCTCACCGCCGGCAGTGAATCGGATGTGACCAACTGGCGGCGCTACCGGACCGACGAGGCCGGCGGTTGCAGAACGGAGCCGCTGCAGAACTGTCAAGGGACACTTCATCCGCCCATCCTCACCGTGGACTTCGAACCGCCTCCGCCGCCGGTCGTCGATGGCTTCACCTTCATGTCGCCCGACCCCATCACGAGCCTCCCGACGTGGGAGGAGGCCCGTGCCAGGTCGATATATGAGCCGACGGGCAGCGAGCAGACGAGCATCAGCAACGAGTTCGCCGGTCAGATCGCGGGACAGCGCGACGGGGAAGCCTTCGAAGTGAGGACATCCGATCTCGATCTCCCCGCCGAGGGCAGTGACGGCGACGACGGGAGCGGTGAGGACACCCGCCCGCCGCAGGTGATCGCGGTCGAGCCTGCGGATGGCGCCGTCGACGTCCCCCTCGGCACCAAGTTGAAGGTCACTTTTTCCGAACCGGTCGACGAGGCCGCCGTGGTGCTCAAGGATGCCGACGGTGCCGAAGTCACGGCGACGATGGCATACGACAGCACCAATACGACGGTGACCGTCACACCGGCGCAGGCTCTGAAGCCGGAAACCACGTATACCGCGGTGGTCTCGGGTGCGATCGATTCCGCGGAGAACACCATGGTTCCGTATTCGTGGTCGTTCACCACCGGTGGTCCGGACACGACGGCGCCGACGGTGACGGCGACGAACCCCACTGCCGGAGCCAAGGATGTTCCGGTCACCTCCCCGGTCACCGTGACGTTCAGTGAAGCGGTCACCGACGCCCAGATCACGCTGAAGGACCCGGCCGGTACGGCGGTCGCGGGCACGACGGCCATGGACACCACCCACACGGTGCTCACGTTCACCCCCGCCCAGCCGCTGGCTGCGACCACCGCGTACACCGCCGAGGTGTCCGGCGCCAAGGACGCCTCGGGCAACCCCATGGCCCAGCCGTACACCTGGTCGTTCACCACCGGCGCGCAACCGCCGACCGGGCTGGTGGCGGCCTACGGCATGGACGAGGGCGCGGGGACCAGCGTGGCCGACTCCTCCGGCCACGGCAACGCCGGGGTGTCCACCGCCGCCTCCTGGCAGAACGGCAAGTACGGCAAGGCCCTGTCGTTCGACGGCACGTCCAGCTGGGTCACGGTCCCGGACGCCGAGTCGCTGCGCCTGACAACGGGGATGACGCTGTCGGCCTGGGTCAACCCCGCAGTGGTGGCCGATTGGAGCACCGTTGTGGCCAAGGAGCTGAGGACCTCCGAAGGCCTCTCGTACTCGATGTACGCCGCCAACGGCGGCTCGGTCCCCTCGGGCTGGGTGCAGACCTCTGCCGAGGACTACTCGGCGGTCGGAGGCGTCTCGCCGTTGCCGGTGAACACCTGGAGTCACCTGGCGCTCACGTACGACGGTGCTGCCCTGCGGTTGTTCGTCAACGGTCAGCAGGTCGCAGAGACCGCGCTCAGCGGCGGCCTCCACGACGACGGCGGCCCGCTGCGGATCGGCGGCAACGACATCTGGGGCGAGCTCTTCCGTGGTCTGATCGACGAGGTGCGCGTCTACAACCGCGCCCAGAGCGCGACCGAGATCCAGACCGACATGACCACTCCCGTGGGCTCCGGCGCGCCGGGACCCACACCCACACCCACACCCACACCCACACCGACCCCCACCCCGACGCCGGTGGCGGGGCTCGTGGCGGCGTACGGCATGAACGAGAGCACCGGCACGACCGTGGCCGACTCCTCCGGCCAGAACAACACCGGAGCAGCCCGGGACACCAGCTGGGCGACCGGCAGGCACGGCGGTGCGCTGTCGTTCAACGGCACCTCCAGCTGGGTGACCATCCCGCACGCTCCGTCGCTGCGGTTGACGAACGCGTTGACGCTCTCGGCATGGGTGCGTCCCGCGGCGCTGGGCACGGTGTGGCGCAGCGTGCTGATGAAGGAGCACGCCGAGGCAGGCGGCGGCTACGGCCTCTACGCCGCCACCGAGTACGCCGCGCCGGCCGGCTGGTTGCAGACCGCCGAAGAGGGTGGCGCTCTCACTGGCAGCAGTCAGCTGCCGCTGAACCAGTGGAGCCATCTGGCTTTCACCTACGAAGGCGGCACGGCCACGGTGTACGTCGACGGCGCCCAGGTCTCCCAGGCGCCGATCGCCGGCGAGGTCATCGACGACGGCGGCGCGCTGCGGATCGGCGGCAACGCCTTCTGGGGCGAGTTCTTCCGCGGCCTGATCGACGAGGTGCGCGTCTACAACCGCGCCCAGAGCGCGGCGGAGATCCAGGCCGACATGAACACCCCGATCCCCACCGCCCCGGCGCCGACCTCAGCCGATCGCCGCACCGTGTCCACCGGCGCCGCCCCAGGCATCGCGAAACTGGCGGTGTCCGGCGATGGGGGAGCTGCCGGCGCCACGGAGCTCACCGTGTGGGTGTCGGATCCGCAGAGCCGTCCGGCGAAGGTCGAAGTGGAGGTGGCGCGTCAGCCGGCCAAGTCGTCGAAGCCCAGGTTGCCGAAAGACGGATGGGCGACGACGAAGGAGCTGGCCTGGACCGGCACGGTGACGGGGAAGGCCGACTCGCCGCGGCACACGCTGCGGGTGCCGGCCGGCAAGTTGCAGAAGGGGCAGCGGCTGCGTTGGCGGGCCCGCGCGACGGTCCCCGGCGCGTCCGGCGCGTGGTCGGAATGGCAGACGTTCGAGGCCGGCGATGCCCGGGCGGCTGCCAGGCCGGCATCGGCCACAGCCTCCCAGGCCACAGCGCCCCAGGCCACAGTCGCAACTTCCGGCTTCGAGTACAAGCACCCGTCGCTGGAGGACTGCTACGAGACGGCACGTGCGCCTTGGCGCACCGACGCGTGGTCGCGGATGCAGGAGCGCCCGCACTCGGCATGCTGGACCACCTGGATCGGACACGGAGGATGGGAGGAGTACGACGACCACGGTGTCAAGAAGCGCAAGAACAGGACGGCCTGGTGGGTCAAGCTGTTCCCGGGTCCGCTGCGGATTCCGGCGAAGCTGCTGGACAAGGTGACCGACGATGACGTGTTCACCTTCCGGGCGACCTGGGTGGCACACACCTACATCGGCGATCAGACCGGCGACGCCATCTACAAGGGCGGCACAACCACCGCCGGCCTGAAACCGCAGAACATCAAGTTCTTCGTGAAACTGACCGACTTCGGCATCTGGAACAGAGGCGTCCGTCGTACGGAACTCGACGATGACCTGGACGACGTCCAGATCGAGTTCGACCTCGCCACGCAAGGGTGCCAGATCCAGCGGGGAGACCCCACCCAGCTCAAGACGATCGAGGGCTGGCGCTCGACGTCGTATCTCGAGTACCTGGTTTACACACCCAAGCCGGCGGCACACGACAGAGAAGTCTGCTCCATCATGCCCGCCATCACCCAATACAAGGAGAATAAGGGCCGGCTGCCCTTGTGGGACCAGGAGCTCCTCAGCCAGCAGGGCAAGAGGCTCGGCGTGGTGCGGTGGGGACAGGGCATTCCCAGCAACAGCCTCTGGTCACCAAGTTTCCGCTGCGACTGGAAGAAACTCTCGGTCGGGGAGAAGGGCGGCGGGAATGTGGGAGGCTGCATCTACATCAGAGCCGACCGGGTATTCACGATGTCCAAGAGCGAAGATGACGAGTTCCTGGACGTCATCCGCCATATTGAGAAGGCGCTGAACCCGGCGACAAACGCCGGCACCTATCCGCCGTACCGTCCGGGAGACACAACGAGCAATCGGGATATCAACCTTCCGCCGGTGAAGGGGCCCCTGGGGAACGAACTGCCGAAGGTCATCGCGGGCAACTACGCGAAGCCACCGAACACCCCTGAGGGTGCTCCGCTGTGGAGGGGCACCGACAAGGGCTACGATGAAAACCGGGCCATCTTCTCCAAGCATCCGTTTTCGGTGCCTCAGGATAACTTCGCGATGGGCAAACCCGGCGCCGCCAACTATGGCGTGAACTACTGCAAGTACTACACCTCGGATGTCTACGTGCAGTACGGCTACACAGAGGTGCAGTGTGACGAGTACCCATTCGCCTCCACCCAAGAAGGGGCCGCGAAAGACAAGATCAACTATTCAGTGCAGGGGGTCCGGAAGAGTCATAACCTGCTGCACGGGAAGCTTCTCAAAGCGTTCTACGGCCATTACCGGCTCCTCACCTATGACCCTGTCAATACAATCACCAAGGTCAGTGACAGCCCGTTCTGGGTGAAGATCGTGGACTGACGGCGACATGATGCGGGGCCGCTCGACGCGGCCCCGCATCATCTCATCCGATGAAAGGGCGCTGAGCATGATGAACAGGGAGCAGGCGCTTCCCGCTCAGGACCAGTGGGGCCTGTTGGCGGAGTACGGGCACTGGCTCGAGTTCGAATTTCATTCCCTTTGGGTGGAGAGCGATGATCAGGAGGAGCTGGCGCGACTGCTCGGGGTGGATCCCGGCTCACGCCTGGAGTGCGACCTGCAGACCGTGTTCACGACTTATGCGGGCTCGCCGGACAAGGCTGTCTGGATGGGCCCGCACGCGCCCGGCTGGACACATATGTTCGCCTTCGGCATGTACTCTTTCCATCCCGTGATTCGCAATCTGGGCAAGCGGCGGGTTTTCGAGATGTACTTCGCGGGAGAAGTGGGCGAAGGGCTTGAGCCGCTGTACCTCAACTACGACGGAGAACAGCTCGGCGACGTCACCCCGCCGGACGAAGCGGGTGGAGAGATGGACATTTCGGACTATCTTCCCTACGCGGCAGGACTGGAACTCGGCACGAAACGAGACCACGAGCGGGATATCCACCTCATGTTCTGCATGATGGGCCGTATCACAGGACGCTTCGCCGACCGGGACTGGTGGACGGCGACCCGCACCTTCTACCGCATACCCGACAGCTCATGGGGGAGATGATGACGGTCCCGAGTGTCACGAGGGCAGGGTGGCGTTCCTGACGCCGCGGCCTCCCGGGCCCGCGACCCGAGGGGACCGGGAGCGCGGAGTCGGACGTCGACGCGGAGGGCGCGCGTTCGCCAGGCGTCGTCGTGAGACAGAGTCAGCAGCACCGTGTAGTGGGTCATGATCCGGTTCGTCGAGCGGCCGGTGGACGATCCCGCCGTCCGCCGTCCCGACACCTCGCTCGCCGAGGAGCGGCTCGGCTGGCGTCCGCGCGTCGATCCCGTCACCGGCCTGCGCCGCACGATCGACTGGTTCGAGAAGGAGCTCGCCGCCTACTCCGTCGCCTCCTGACCCCGTGGCTTCCCGGATCCCTCACTGAGCGGGGTCCGGGAAGAGCCGGGTTCGTCGAAAGGCACGAGCCGCAGCGTCTCGGCCGGCGACAGGCGCTCCCCTTGAGCGTGGGCGCTGACGAAGGACCCGGTGCCCAGGATCCGTACGAGGGTGTGGCGCAACTCCTGGTCGGGTGGCTGCGGGGGGCGCATGTGCGCGCCGGCCGCCTCGCGCACGCTGTGCGCCGTGCCGAGAAGCACGGCTGCGCTGCGGGGGCGCTGCTGCGCCGCGTACACGGCCGCCAGGGCTTCGAGTGCCGACACGAGCACGAACGACTGGCCGGCGAGCGCGATGGCCTCGACACTGGCGCGCAGCAGCTCTTCGGCCCGGGCCGGCTCCTGATTCTCGTAGGCCCGCTGACCGAGCATGTGGAGCGCGCGGCCCGTGCAGCGGCGGTCGCCGAGCCGGCGCAGGGTGGGCAGGCACTCGCTCATGAGCTCGGCGGCCCGGTCGTGGTCGCCGCGCAGCCACGCCAGCTGCCCGAAGCCGACCGTCGCGTGCGCCATGTCCGCCTCGCTGCCGGCGGCCTCGGCCAGTGCGCGGCTCTCGGTCAGCCATCCGTGCACCTCGTCGCCGGCGATGCCGGCGAACAGCGACCGTTGCGCCATGAGGTACAACGTGTTGGCCGCGCAGATCTGGTCGCCGGCCCTGCGGAAGAACGCCGCGCTGTCTCGTCCCCATTGAAGCGCCCGGCTCAGGTCGGCGGTGGTGATCGCGATGCCCTGCATCGTCAGCGCGCCGTCCCACGGATGCTCGTCGCCGAACCCGGCGAGTGCCTCCTGCAACGCCGGGGCGACCAGTTCCGGCCGGATCCAGGTCGCGCTCATCCCGACCGCGCGTGCCGCCCTGGCGCGGGTGACATCGTCGAGGCCGGCTGCCAGGCTCGCCGCCTTGCGCGCCAGGTCGAACGCGGCGCGAGCGTCCCGGGAGTCCAGGATCAGGCAGGCCTCGGTGAGTCCGGCGACGACGGCGGGCGTGGCGGGCGGGTCGGCGACGGCCAGCGCCTGCCGGACCCACTTGTGGGCGTCGCGACGACGGCCGGTGACATCCCAGAACCGCTGCAGCGCGGCGATCATCCGCCACACGGACTCGACGTCGCCGATGCCGATGTCGTGCGCCAGCGCGGCGTGCAGATTCGGCTGCTCCATGGTCATGCGGTCGAGCCATGCGCGCTGGTCCGAGGTGCGTAATCGCTCGGCCGCCTGTTCCGCGAAGACGAGGTAGTGGGCGGCGTGACGGCGCCTGGCGGCCTGCTCACCACCCGAGCCGGCCAGCCGCTGGGCGGCGTACGCCCGGATCGTCTCGAGCAGCCGATAGCGCCGGGTGCCGCGCCCCACGGTGCAGACGAGCGATTTGTCCACCAGCCTGGGCAGCAGCGTGATCACGGCTTCGCCACCGAGATCCTCGCCCTCGCACGCCGACACGATGGCCGCCAGGTCGAAGTCGGCGGGAAACACGCCGAGCCGATCGAACAAGGCTCGCTCGCCGTGGTCCAGCAACTGGTAGCTCCAGTCGATGGTGCTGCGCAGGGCGCGGTGCCGCGGCGGGGCCGTACGGGCTCCGGCGGACAGCAGCTCGAAACGCTGGTCCAGGTGCTCCACGAGTTCGACCGGCCCGAAGGTGCGCAGCCGCGACGCGGCCAGTTCGATGGCCAGCGGCAGCCCGTCGAGGCGCCGGCACAGCGCCGCGACCGCAGGTGCGACGGTGTCGGTGAGGGCGAAGCCGGGTGATGCGGCCGTCGCCCGGTCGACGAACAGGCGTACGGCGTCGTAGGGCGCGATGCTCTCGGCTCGCTCGGAGGCGTCCGCGGCGGGCAGGGGCAGCGCCCGCACCTGGTAGGCGACCTCGCCGGGGATGCCGAGCGGTTCGCGGCTGGTGGCGAGCACCTGCAGCGCGCCGCCGGCGCCGAGCAGGTCGGCGACGATCTCTGCGGCCTCCGCGACGACGTGCTCGCAGTTGTCAGCGAGCAGCAGGCAGCCCGAACCCGCGGCGACCTCCCGCAGGATGTCGCGTAGCGGCCATCCCGGCTCCGGCACGACGCCCAGCGCCCGCGCGAAGGTGTCGCCGACGGATTCCGGCTCCACCGGAGCGAGGTCGGCCAGCCGAATGCCCCCGGGGAACCGGTCGGCGAGGGCGGTGGCCCATGCGGATTCGGCTACGTGCAGCGCGAGCCGCGTCTTGCCCACACCCCCCGGACCGATGAGCGTGACGAGGCGATGGGTGCCGAGCAGTGCGACGAGTTCGCTCGTCTCGGCCGCCCGGCCGACGAGGCTGGTCAGGGGCGCGGGCAGAACGGCGCCGGCCCGTGCGGCACGTCGCAGTCGCGCGCCCGTCTCGGCCAGCGCCGCCCGATCCGCGGCGCCGAGCTTGCGCAGCAAGGCGGCGATGTGGCTCTCCACGGTGCGCACCGAGACGTGCAGCCGCTCGGCGATCTCGCGGTTACGCAGTCGTTCTGCGACCGCCCAGAGAATCTCGGCCTCGCGTCCGGTGACCCCTGCGCGAGCCAGCCGATCGGGCAGGCGCGGGCCGCCCTCGTGGTGCCTCATGTACGCATTGTCCTTCGGCACGGACAGCCGCGACACGGACACCTGCGATACGGAGACCGCGTCCGTACGAGGATCCGTGCATCGCACGGATGAGCCGGGGCCGGAGAACGGCGACGCTTGCATTGCAAGCGAGCCCGCGACCCGTGAAAAAGAGACCATGGACAGAATCGGTTTTCTCGGCGTCCCCGACGTCACCGCCGAGGCCCAGCAGATCTTCGACGAGGACGTCGCCGAGGTGGGTTACGTGATGAGCGTCTCACGCCTGTGGGCCTATCAGCCGGCGACGGTGACCGGGCTGTTCGCCCTGCTGCGGCAGGTGAACACCGGGGATCGCCTCAGCCCGCGTCAGCGCTTCGTCCTCGTCGCCGCGTGCGCGTCGGCGTTCGGCGATTCCTACTGCTCGCTCATGTGGGGAAACAGGCTGGCGCAGGCGGCAGGCGCGGAGACCGCCGCAGGGGTGCTCATGGGCGTCGACGACGGCCTGGACGACAGTGAGCAGGCCATGGCCGCGTGGGCCCGAAAGGTGGCGCGCGACCCCAACGGCACCACCGAGGCGGATGTGCAGGAGCTGCGCGACGCCGGATTCGACGATTCGCAGATCTTCACGATCACTGCGTTCGTGGCACTCCGTCTGGCCTTCTCGACGGTCAACGACGCGCTCGGCCTGCGCCCCGACGCTCCTCTTCGCTCCACCGTGCCCGCTGTCGTCCGCGACGCGGTCACGTTCGGCCGTCCGATCGACGTCGAAGACGAGGCATAACCGACGGAGCCCCCTGGGGATGCGCGCCGCCTATGCGGAGCGTCCTCGGACGAGAGGTTCCGGGGCCACGGGCCAGCGGAAGGTGACGTACGGATGGGCTTCGGTGAGCCACTCGCCGGTCAGCCGCACACCGGTCACCAGCTCCACCACGGTCATCGCGGCGGCCTGCCAGTCGTCCTCGTCGCCGGCGAGCAGTCCGGTCATGGCACGCAACTCGGGTTCGAGCACCGCGAAGTCGTCGCCCGCCCACTCATCCCAGAACATCGCGTCGAGGTTTACGAGGACCCGTCCGTCGGCCGCGTAGCTCAGCCTGTTGTTACCTTCGACGTTCCAGTAGATGCCGCACACCCGGCCGTCGCGGCTGAGCCGCCGCAGCACCTCGGGCAGGCTGCCCAGGAATCCGTTGTTCTCGAAAAGCATCACGGCCGATCCGACCGGTTCCACCAGCATCGGATGGACTCCGTCGTCGTAAGGAAGCGCTTCCAACGGCGCGGCCTCGTGCACCTCGTGCCGGGTTCCGCCGCTCACCCGTGCTCCGGCGTCGGCGACGGGGAACGGCCGATGGTCGTGCGGAACGACGACCGTCCAGCACATGGCCACCTCCAGCCACGGTTCATCCCGCAGCAGCTTCAGGTAGTGGGAGAAGATTTCGGCGGGGGCAGGGCGGTCGTCGTTCAAGGGACACTCCGGAGCAGGGGGCGGATCCGTCGGCGTGATCGTGCCAGAAGGCGCCGACAGATGTTCCTTCACCGGCCGGAACGGGCTCTCAGCGCCTCGATGAACCAAGTGAGGGCCGGGGTCAGCGGGTCCGGGGGCGGCCAGCCGTTGACCACCGCGAGCAGCCGGAGGTACGACTCCCTGCGCGGGTCGTTCGCGGTCTCCAGCAGGGTGAGCAGCCGGCGCCGAAGGGTGGCGTCGTCCGGGTGGCCGACGAGGCCGGCATACCGTGAGGTTACGGCGGCGACGATCGTGTCGGCCCGAGGTGAGGCGCTGTCGACGCCCGCGGCGAGTGCGGGGGCGACGTGGTCGCGGACCATCGCCACCGCGCCCGGGCGCGGGACGTCTCCCCGGGCGTGGTCGGCCAGGTGCTGCTCGGCGACGCGCCGCATGAGCAGGCCGAACTCCGGGTCGGCGGCCAGCTCGGCCAGCTCGATCCACGCCTCGACCTGCTCGTCCTCGGGGTCGTCGGGCAACTCGGGGGTCATCGTGCGCCTGATTCCCGTCAGGTCGGCGTCCAGGCCGCCGAAGGCGGCGTCGAGGAAGCCGTCGACCAGGCGCCGGCGCTCGTCCTCGGAAAGCCTGGCAAGTCTGTGCATGAGATCCATCTCCTCGGGGGTGGAGCCGCGCCGTGCCACCGCCGTCGCCACCGCGCGCCGCAGGCGCAGCACCTGGATCTGCGTCGCCAGCGCTTCGGCGTGCGCCGCCGCGACCTGAGCGAGCGTGGTGTCCCGGTCCAGGACTTTGCGGATCGTTGGGAGGTCGATCCCCAGGTCGCGCAGCGTGCGTACAAGCTCCAGCCGGGCGGCGGCGTCGATGTCGTAGAGGCGGTGGCCGGCCGGGCTGCGGCCGGTGGGCGGCACGATCCCGCAGTCGGAGTAGAACCGGATGGCCTTGACCGTCAGTCCGGTCCGCCGGGCCAGCTCACCGATCGAGTAGAGCGTGTCGCCGTCCATGCCCCCACCCTGGCGTCTCCCCCTACTGGAGACGCAACCGCTACCCGAGACGGACGGCGTGGAGGGCGCGGTCGACGACGGCGGCCAGGTTCCCGCCATGGGCGCCGCGCCAGTAAATCCGGCCGCAGGCGAGGCAGCGGGCGAACTCGTCGTAGCTGCGCCGGGTCCCGGGCTCCAGCGCGTCCTCCACCTCCTCCTTGCCGACCGGCGCCAGCCGCCCGTTGCAGGCCGTGCAGCGGGTCCACGGAGCCAGCGGCGGCCGGAAGCGGCCGAGCACGTCGAGGAACTGGTCGTCCGGCCGGGCGCCGCGCACGTACGCGCCGAGTCGCAGCGACCGGCGCCGCAGGATGCCCCGGTCCTGCGTGAGCAGCACCCGGTCCTCGGCGTTGGCCTGCTCGATCAGGGCGTCGTCGTCCATGTCGTTGCGGTAGGCGGTGTCCAGGCCGACCAGTCGCAGCCGCCGCGCCAGCGTTCCCAGGTGGACGTCGAGGACGAACCGGCAGCCCGGCACGGCCTGCGGCCTGGGCACGGCCGGCACCTCCACCACCTCGTCCGGACCCGGCCGGTGCGACCGAGTGACCGGGCGGCCTCCGGCGAGCGGCTCGCCGATCTCGGTCAGCGGAACGCCCGCCGACTCGATCAGGTGGCCGAGCGAGGACGTCCCGTCGTACGGCAGGAGCACCTCGGGCCGCCGGTTGCGCGGTGCGAGGAAGATCCACAGCTCGGGTGCGAACCGTACGGGCACGTCCATGCCCCCAGCATGCCTCCCGGCCCAGACGTATGGCCGCCGGTCATGGGTCCTCCGTGGTCAACGCGTCCAGTGCCGTCTGGAGGAAGAGCCGCACCGCGGCCATGTGCCGCTCGTCGAACCCGGACAGCACCCCGACCGTCCTGTCGATGAGCGGGCCGAAGTAGCTCCAGCCCAGTTCCTTGGCGCGGTCCTTGACTCTCAGCAGCACCCGGCGCCGGTCCTTGACGTCGCGGACCCGGCTGACCAGGCCGAGCCGTTCGAGCCGGTCGACGACCCCCGTGGTGCCCGCCGAGTTCAGGCCCAGCCCGGCGCCGAGGAAACCGGCGGTGGCGTCGATTCCGGCCCGCTCCGCGTCCAGCAGGCAGATGAGCGCCCGCACGTCGGTGACGTGCATGCCGTGCTCGGCCGCGAACTCCGCCTGCCGCAGGCCGTACTCCACCGCGACCGCCCGCAGCAGATGGAAGATCTCCATCTCCGGGCCCTCGCGCTCACGTGCCACCCCTGGCGCCATGGCAGCCCCTCCTCGGCCTATTATCTCGCTCAACGAGATTATCGCTCAGCGAGACATTATGGAGGCGTCTTGACGACCATCGACGACGCGTTTCTCACGGCCTACGACGCCGTCCTGGCGGCGCGCTGGCCCGCCTCCACCGAGTCGGCCGAGATCCGCACGCCCTACGGCACGACCCACGTCAACTCCGTCGGCCCCGCGGACGCGCCGCCGGTGGTCCTCCTCCACGGCGGCGGGACCACCTCGACCGTCTGGTCCGATACGGCGAGGGCGCTGGGCACGGCCTACCGGGTGCACGCGGTCGACACCGTCGGCGAGGCGGGACGCAGCGTCGCCGGCGAGCGGGCGATCCGGACGCTGGGCGACCAGATGGCCTGGCTCGACGCCGTGCTCGACGCCGTGCTCGACGGAGCGGGCACCTCGACGGTGTCCCTGTGCGGCCATTCCTACGGCGCGTGGAGCGCCCTGCACTACGCGGCGCACGCTTCCGGCAGGGTGAGGGCGCTGGTCCTGATCGACCCGACGAACTGCTTCAGCGGCTTCTCCCGCCGCTACCTGCTGCGGGCCCTTCCGATGCTGCTCCGCCCGACCGTGGGGCGGCGCCGCGCGTTCCTCGAATGGGAGACCCGGCGCGCGGCGCTGGACGAGACGTGGCTCCGCCTCTACGACCGCGCCGCCGCCTTCCCCACCGCCCGGCCCCTGACCGGTCCGGGTCCCGCCCCGGAGGCGCTGCGGGCGCTGCGGCTCCCGGTGCTGCTTCTCCTGGCCGAGCACAGCCGGGCACACGACATCGGCCGGGTGGCCGCCTCCGCCGCGGCGCTCCTGCCCCGCGTGGAGACGGCCGTGCTGCCCGGAGCCACCCATCACACCCTTCCCCTCGCTGCGCCGCCCGAGATGGACGCGCGCATCGAGGAGTTCCTCGCCGCGCACGGGCGAGACGGTTGACTTGTCAGGGGCGAAACCAGTGCTGGGGGCGGGGATCGGTGTTCTGCCAGATGTGCTTGATCTCGCGGTATTCGTTCAGGCCGGTCGGGCCGAGCTCCCGGCCGACGCCGGACTGCTTGAACCCGCCCCACTCCGCCTGTGGCACATACGGGTGGTAGTCGTTGATCCACACCGTGCCGTGCCGCAGCCGCCCGGCCACGCGCTGCGCCTTGCCCGCGTCCGTCGTCCACACGGCCCCGGCCAGCCCGTAGTCGGTGTCGTTGCCCAGGGCGACGGCCTCGTCCTCACCCGAGAACCGCTCCACCGTCAGCACCGGCCCGAACGACTCCTCCCGGACCACCCGCATGTCGCGGTGGCACCCGTCCAGCACCGTCGGCGGGAAGAAGTACCCCTGCCCCTCCAGGCGCCGCCCGCCGCAGCGCAGTGTCGCGCCCTCGGCGATCCCCGCCTCGACGTACGCCTCGACCTTGGCCAGATGCCCGGCCGAGATCAGCGGGCCGGTCTCCGCCTCGGGGTCGAACGGCCCGCCGAGCCTGATCCGCTCGGCGCGGCGCACCACCGCGTCCACGAACTTCTCGTGGATGGAGTCCTCCACCAGCAGCCGGGCGCCGGCCGAGCAGACCTGCCCCGAGTGCAGGAAGACGGCGGTCACGGCGAAGTCGACCGCGGTGTCGAAGTCCGCGTCGGCGAACACGATGTTGGGGTTCTTGCCGCCCAGCTCCAGGGCGACCCGCTTGACCGTCTGCGCGGCCGAGGCCATGATCCGCCGCCCGGTCGCCAGCCCGCCGGTGAACGAGACCAGGTCCACGTCCGGGTGCTCGGCCAGCGGCGCCCCTGCCTCCGCGCCGGCCCCGAGCACCAGGTTGCCCACCCCCGGCGGCAGCCCCGCCTCCTCCAGCAGCCGCATCAGCAGGATCGCCGTGGACGGGGTCAGCTCGCTCGGCTTGAGCACGAAGGTGTTGCCCGCCACCAGCGCGGGCGCCACCTTCCAGGAGGTTTGCAGCAGCGGGTAGTTCCACGGCGTGATCAGACCGCAGACCCCGACCGGCTCGTACACCACCCGGCTGATCGCATCGGCGCGGCCGGTGTCGACCACCCTCCCGGCGTCGGTGCCCGCGATCCCGCCGAAGTAGCGGAAACTCGCGATCACGTCGTCGACGTCGTACTCGCTTTCCACCAGGCGTTTGCCGGTGTCCAGCGACTCCGCCCGCGCGATCTCGGCCTTGTCGCGCTCCAGCAGACCGGCCACCCGCAGCAGCAACGCCCCGCGCTCCCGCTCCGGCGTGCGCGGCCACGGGCCCTCGTCGAACGCCCGCCGGGCCGCCGCGATCGCGGCCTCCGTGTCGGCGCGGCCGGCTTCCGCGACGGTGGCCACATGCTGTCCGTCGGCCGGGCAGCGGATCTCGCGCCGGCCGCCCTCGGCCGCGTCGCGCCACTGCCCGCCGATGTACAGGTCCTTCATGTCAGGCGTCCTTCCTGTGCCGGTAGAACTCCGCCGGCTCTGGGGCCAGGGGAGTGTTACCGAGGATCAGGTCGGCCGCCTTCTCCGCGACCATCATCACCGGCGCGTAGATGTTGCCGTTCGTGACGTACGGCATGACCGAGGCGTCCACGACGCGCAGGCCCTCCAGGCCGTGCACCCCCATGGTCAGCGGGTCGACCACGGACATCTCGTCCACGCCCATCTTCGCCGTGCAGGAGGGGTGCAGGGCGGTCTCGCCGTCCTTCGCCACCCAGTCGAGGATCTGCTCGTCGGTCTCGACCTCCAGGCCGGGGGACAGCTCGCCGCCGTTGAACCCGTCCATGGCGGGCTGGTTGAGGATGTCGCGAGCCACCCGTACGGCCTCGACCCACTCGCGGCGGTCCTGGTCGGTGGACAGGTAGTTGAACCGCAGCGCGGGCTTCACGCGGGGGTCGGCGCTCTTGATCTTCACAGAGCCGCGGGCGTCGGAGTACATCGGCCCGATGTGCACCTGGTAGCCGTGCCCGCCGGCCGGCGCGCTGCCGTCGTAGCGCACGGCGACCGGCAGGAAGTGGAACATCAGGTTGGGGTAGTCGACGTCCTCGTTGCCGCGCACGAAGCCGCCGGCCTCGAAGTGGTTGGTCGCGCCGGGGCCCTTGCGCAGGAACAGCCACTGGGCGCCGACCATCGGCCGGTTGCGCCACTTCATCGCGGGCTGCATCGAGACCGGCTGCTTGCAGGCGTACTGGATGTAGACCTCCAGGTGGTCCTGGAGGTTCTCGCCGACACCGGGCAGGTCGTGGACCACGTCGACGCCGTGCGCCTTCAGATGGTCGGCGTCGCCCACGCCGGAGAGCTGCAGGAGCTGCGGGGAGTTGATCGCGCCACCGCAGAGGATGACCTCCCCGGCCCGCACCCGCTTGCCGTCGAACTCGACGCCGACCGCGCGCTTGCCCTCGAACAGGATCTTCGTGACGAACGCCCCGGTCTTGACCGTGAGGTTCGGGCGGTTCATCACCGGGTGGAGGTAGGCCCGGGCGGCCGACAGGCGGCGCCCGCGGCGTACGTTGCGGTCGAACGGCGCGAAGCCCTCCTGGCGGTAGCCGTTCACGTCGTCGGTCAGCGGGTAGCCCGCCTGCTGCACGGCTTCGAAGAAGGCCTTGAACAGCGGATTCCTGGCCGGGCCGCGCTCCAGCACCAGCGGCCCTTCGTGCCCGCGCAGCGGATCCGACGCGTCGGCGGCCAGGCAGTTCTCCATGCGCTTGAAGTACGGCAGGCAGTGCGCGAAGTCCCAGGTCTCCATGCCCGGATCGGCGCCCCAGCGCTCGTAGTCCATGGGGTTGCCGCGCTGGAAGATCATGCCGTTGATGCTGCTCGACCCGCCGAGCACCTTCCCCCGGGCGTGGTAGATGCGCCGGCCGTTCATGTGCGGCTCGGGCTCGGACTCGTACTTCCAGTCGTAGAACCGGCTGCCGATGGGGAACATCAGCGCGGCCGGCATGTGGATGAACACGTCCCACAGGTAGTCGGGACGGCCCGCCTCCAGCACGAGCACGCGGTTCGAGGGGTCGGCCGACAGCCGGTTCGCGAGAGCGCTCCCCGCTGATCCACCACCGACGATGACAAAGTCATACATGTCCGCCTCCCGGGCAGGATGATATTGATATGCGCAATAGAGTGCAGCATTCGCAACGTCACGCGTCGGACCCCGATCTCGTGGGGGCCGACGAGGCCGTCGTGCGGTCCGAGGGGAGCGGCGGCGTCCAGTCGGTGGACCGGGCCGTGACGATCCTGGAGATCCTCTCCCAGCGCGGCGAGGCCGGCGTGAGCGAGGTCGCCGCGGAGATCGGCGTCCACAAGTCCACCGCGTTCCGGCTCCTCGGCGCCCTCGAGGCCCGCGGCCTGGCGGAGCAGGCCGAGGACCGCGGCAAGTATCGCCTCGGCTTCGGCATCGTCCGGCTCGCCGCCGGGGTGGCCGCGCGCCTCGACCTCGTCCAGCAGAGCCGCCCGGTGTGCCGGCGGCTCGCCGAGGAGATCGGCGAGACCGTCAACATCGCCGTCGCGCGGTCCCACTACGCCATCAACCTCGACCAGGTGCGCGGCCAGGCGGCCGTGACCGCGCACAACTGGGTCGGCCAGCCCACCCCCCTGCACGCCACGTCGAGCGGCAAGGTCCTGCTCGCCCACCTCGACGAGCGGCGCCGCGAACGGCTCATCGCCGCCGCCGGGCTGGAGCGCTTCACGCCGGCCACGGTGACCGACGCCGCCGAACTGCGGCGGCAGCTCGACGAGGCGCTGCGGCGGGGCTACGCGGTCACCGTGGAGGAGTACGAGATCGGGCTGAACGCCATCGCCGCGCCCATCCACTCCCACGAGGGTGAGGTGGTGGCGGCCGTCAGCGCCTCCGGCCCGGCCTACCGGTTCAGCGAGGAGCGCATGCGCGAGCTCGCGCCCGTGCTCGTCGCGGGCGCCGCCGACATCAGCCACCGTCTCGGCCACGCCGGGTGACCGGGGTCACCGCACGCCCGGTATCGGGGGACCCGACACCAGAAGACACGGCGCCGGAGGGACGTCCCCGGCGGGACGCGACGGCGCTCATCGCGCCCCGGCGGGCTCGTTCACGCGGCGCCGCCACCGGGTGAACGAGCGCGGCTGGTCGACGCCGAGCACCGCGACCGTGCGGCCCTCCCGCCGGTAGACGGCCAGGAAGCGGTGGGACCCGAGGTCGCCCTCCTCGACGCTCACCTCGTCTCCCGGCAGCGTGTGCCCGGCGAACTGCACGCGCATGCCGTACTGGTCGGACCACAGGTAGGGCGGCGCGAGGGCGTCCGGAACGGCGGAGCCGCCGGACAGCAACGTCTGCGCGGCCGTCGCGGGACGCCGCGCCGCGCCGGTCCAGTGCTCCACGCGCAGGTGGGTGCCGAGAGCAGGGTCGAACCAGGCGGCGCAGTCGCCGACCGCGACGACTCCCGGCACGCTCGTCGCGCCGCCGGTGTCGCAGACGACGCCGTCGCCGACCTTCACCCCGCTGCCGTCGAGCCAGTCCACCGCCGGCCGCGCGCCGATGCCGACGAGCACCACGTCGGCGTCCAGGCGGCGCCCGTCCTCCAGCAGCACGCCGTCGACGCGGCCCTCGCCCGTCAGGGTCCGTACGGCGGCGCCGCAGATCAGGCGCACCCCGTGCGCCTCGTGCAGCCCGGCGAGCGCGGTGCCCATCTCGGGCCCGAGCGCGCGGGCGAACGGCGCGGGCGCCGCCTCGACGATCGTCACGTCGAGCCCGAGCGTGCGGGCGACGCAGGCGACCTCGGCGCCGATGAAGCCCGCCCCGATCACCACGAGCCGCCGTGCGGCGTCGAGATCGGCCCGCAGGGCCGCCGCGTCCTCGATCGTACGCAGCGTGTGCACGCCGGACAGATCGCTCCGGAGGGTGCGGGCGACCGCGCCGGTGGCGATCACCACGCCGTCGGCCTCGACCGTTGAGCCGTCGGCGAGCGCGATCCGCAGCGACCGGCCCTGTTCCAGCCCGGTCGCGGCGACGCCCAGGCGCCACTCGGCGTCGAGGTCCTCGCCGTCGCCCTCCAGGGCGAGGTCCACCGTCGTCATCCGGCCGGCGAGGAACTCCTTGGACAGCGGGGGCCGGTCGTAGGGGCGGTGCGCTTCGGCCCCGACGATCGTCAGGCGCCCGCCGAAGCCCTGGGCGCGCAGCGCGCGGGCCGCCGACAGCCCGGCGAGCGACGCGCCGACGATGGCGACGGATTTCACGGCACCCTCACGACGTCTCAGGCCGAACCGGTGCGGACGCCGGGCGGGAGGTTCGGCGGCAGGTCCGACGGCACGACGTAGACGGTCTCGTCCCGGACCACCACCTGGTGGGTGCGCACCGGCAGCTTCGCGGGAGGAGCGTCCACCCGGCCCGTGCGCAGGTCGAAGCGCGACGCGTGCAGGGGGCACTCCACCTCGCATCCTTCCAGCCACCCGTCCGCGAGCGAGGCGTCCTGGTGCGTGCAGGTGTCGTCCACCGCGTACAGTTCGCCGTCCTCGGTGTGAAAGACGGCGATCGGGGGATCTGTCTCGATTCGGAGGGCCTCACCCCTGGGCAGGGCGGCGAGGGGGCACGCAGGAATCATGCGGAGGTTTCCAGTTTCGTAAGGTGGAACAGGAAGCGCTATACGCAACAGATTGAGCGGAGATCGCGCCAAAGTCAAGGGGCGACATATCGCCTACGGGGTGATAAGCGCGACTCTGATCCGGGCGCAGGTGAGGCCCCTGTTTACCGCTCCTGCCGACCGCGAGAACCGGAAAGGCCGGAAAGACATACGGCCCCGCCGCCGGTCGCCGGAGGGGCGACAGGCGGCGGGGCCGCACGCGATGTGGGTCGGGTGGGGGGTCAGGCGGCGACGGTCGTGCGGCCGCGCACCTGCAGGACGGTCAGCAGGCCGACGACGACGGTGACGGCGCCGGTGATCCAGGCGGTCCACGCCGAGGCGGAGTCGCCGTCGAAGCCGAACGCCCAGGGGGAGACGAACAGCAGGGCGCCGAACGCCGCGGTCACCCAGGAGCTGGCGCCGCCCGCGCCCAGGATGGACCACAGGGCGGAGACGACGAGCAGGGCGCCGAGAACGAGCAGTGGCTGCGTGGCCGCCTGGGCGTCGGCCCAGAAGAACGGTGCGAGCACCGCGACCAGCCCGGCGACGAGGGCGACGATGTCGGACAACGATCTCGTGAGATCCATCCGTGCCTCCGTACGGGGAGAGGTGACCTATGACCCGACGGTGTGCCTGATTGACCGCCCGGTCAACAATCCGTTACGTCAGGATTTCCTAACCCTGTGTCACATCGTCCTGAACCATCCCGCCGGGGCGAGCGACGGTGGCCGCCGGCCGGGGAAGTCCCCGGCCGGCGGCCACCGTGGAACGCGACGGTCAGCGGTTGCCGCCGACCGCGACGGTCTCCTTGCTGTAGTTCCTGCCGTTGCCGTCCGGCTTGTAGTTCTTCTCGACGTTGCCCGCGAGGTCCATGGCGAACCAGTGCACCTCGGTGGTCTTGTCGATCGAGATCTTCGCGGCGCCCTCACGCATGCCCGAAGAGGTCAGCTTGGGCGAGCTCAGCGTCGGCCGGCTGCCGTCGAGGGTGTAGTAGACGTTCGCCGGCTCGTCCACGGTGAAGGTGAACGTCGTCGAGGTGTCGGTCCTGTCGGTCACCACGAGCGTCGAATCGGGCCGCTGCTTGTCCTTGTCGTAGGCGCGGGCGACCTCGAGGATGCCGATCTGGCCGTTGGAGAACTCCATCGCCTCCTCGTGGCCCTCCTCGAACGGAGGCTGGAAGCCGACCGCGAGATACTGCTTGGTCGCCTGGTCGTAGACGTCGGCGCCGACCTCGAAGTCCCAGCCGATGATGCCCTTGTTGTACCAGAACTCGTCGGCGCTGTTGCCGGCCGCCGAGTAGAGCACGTCGATCACCGGGCCGGTGCGTCCCGGCCAGATGGCCGTGCCGCGCCAGCCCTGGACGGCGGACAGGATGTGGGTGGAGGCGTTCCAGAAGTACTCCTCCGTGCCGAGGTCCGTCCGCGGCAGCGTCTCCCGTCCCGCGGTCTTGTACGCCCCGGGAGGCCACATGAAGTAGCCGCCGTAGGAGTGGGTGTTCATCGCGAACTTGATGTTCGGGAACTTCTCCGTGAGCCACACCTCGTTGCGTGTCTCCGGCTCCGACAGCTCCGCCGGCCCGGCGAAGGTGTCGCTGGTGCAGGTGGTCGAGCCGCCGTTGTATCCGTCGCGGACGCTGCCCACCGAGAAGTTGCGGTTGAGGTCGACGCCCCAGGAGTTGCGCCGCCCCGGGTCCGCGGCGTCGGCGGCGCAGTAGTTGACCATGTTCCTGCGCTGCATGTTGTAGTCGTACATCGAGTAGTGGGCGCCGTCGGGGTTGATCGTCGGCACGATGAAGATGTCGAGATCGTCCACCAGCTTCCTGGTGTCCGGGTCCTGCGCGTAGTTGCGCAGCAGCCGCTCGGCGGTCTCCACACAGGTGATCGGGGTCACCCACTCGCGGGCGTGCTCCTGGCAGTAGAGGAACACGCCGGTCTTCGAGCCGTTCCGGCTCTTGCCGATGCGCAGCGCCTTCATCTGGAACGGCTGACGCGAGACGCTCGCCGGCGCCTTCAGGTTGTCGGTCAGCTTCGTCGCCGGGGCCGCCGCCACCACACCGGCGCCCGTGCTGGTCCGGTAGAGGCTCGCGGTCAGCAGCGCCGAGGCGGCGGAGCTGCCGTTCAGCGCGGCGACGACCTGGGAGGCCGTGCTGGTGACCACGCCGGAGGCGTCCGTGGCCAGGTTGACCACCACGTCCTTGCCGTTGACGGCGACCGAAAGCGGGGCCGAGGCGGTCCCGGGGTTCACCAGCGCGACGCCGACGTCGTTGCCGCCCTCGCTGCCGTACGCCTTGGACGTCACGTAGAACGTGCTCGCCAGCGCGCTCCCCGAGCCCGCGCCGAACTGCGCCTGCGCCTGGCGGCGGTAGCCGTTCGTCTTGTTCGGGAGGTCGACGATCTCCGAGATCTTCGGGAACTCCTTGGACAGCGCCACGATCCGGCCGGTGACCTCGGTGGGGTCCATGTAGTGGTCGACGAAGTCCTGCACGTAGTGCTTGCTCGGCGCCTTGCGCGGCTCGCCCAGCCACTTCGTCACCGGCACGGTGATCGAGCCGCCCCGGTTGCTGGTGATGGTGACCTTGGTGGGGGCCTCCGTGATCGGCAGCGGCGAGTTGAACCGGTGGTACATGTACTGCCCGGCGTCGGTGAAGCGGGACATCGTCGCCGTGCCGCCGGAGTCGGGGGCGGTGCCGGGGCCGCTGTCCCAGGTGGCGGTGAGCACGGTCTGGGCGTCCGTCGCGCTCGTCTTCACCTCCACCGAAAGGAAACGCTGGTTGTCGAGGCTGGTGAACCACTCGGCGCGCAGCGGTGTGAGCGTGTCGGTCTCGGTCGCGTCGGCCGACGCGGAGGCCAGAGCCTGGCGCCGCTCGGCCAGGTTCGCGGCGTAGTCGCTCTGGTCGGAGATGGCGTCGCGGACGTCGAAGCCCTGGTCGCGCAGGCTCCGCGCCTCGTCGGGGCTGAGCACGGCGTGCACCTCGATGCCGCCGTCGACGGGCTTGCTGTACTCGGCCAGGTCGACGCCCAGGGCAACCAGCTTGTCCACGCCCGACTGGTCGGCGACGACGACGCGCATCAGCGCGACGCCGTTCTGTGCGGTGCTGGACGCCCGGTCGGGCGGGACCGGATCGGGAGAGGGACCGGCGAGCGCAGGGAGGGCGTTCAGGGTGATCGCCAGGGGGAGTGCGAGTGCGGCGGCGTAGCGCCGCGCCCTGCGGGGAGAGCTCCTCATCGAGTTTCCTCCATCTGGCGTGCCGTCCGGGAAGGGGGGTCAGCCCGGAACGGATCACGCGAGGTCGAGGGAAGTCTTTGTCACCCCGAAAAGGTCGTCAAGGTGCATGAACCCCCCAAATTCGGGATTTTTCCGCAACGAGATGGCTTAGTGCCTAATTGGGTATTTAGCGCCTCTTGTCATGTGGGGCCGATATGAGTAACGGTCCCGGGTAGGCCCTTCTCCGTCACCGCATCAGCACGAGCCGTACGGCCTCGGCGACGGGCACGCCTCCGCCGATGAGTTCGAGGACGCGATGCCGCGTCTCCGGGGCGTCGATCAGCGCGGCGATCACGGCGGCGACGTCGTCGCGCGGCACCGCCCCGGAGGGAAGCGGCGGATCGGCCAGCGTCACCAGGCCGGTCCCCGGCCCGTCGGTGAGCCGCCCCGGCCGCAGGATCGTCCAGTCGAGCGGGCGGGCGCGCAGGTCCTCCTCCGCCGCCGTCTTCGCGGTGATGTAGGCCGTCCAGACCTCGTCGCTCCCCGGCGCGGGCGGCGATCCCGCGCCCATCGAGGAGATCTGGACGAAGCGGGACACGCCGGCCCGCCCGGCCGCGTCGGCGAGCAGCACCGAGGCGCCCTGGTCCACCGTGAACTTGCGCGCGGCGCCGCTGCCGGGCCCCGCCCCGGCCGCGAAGACGACGGCTCCGGCTCCCCGCAGGATCTCGGCCACCTTCTCCGGCGCGGTCCGCTCCAGGTCGCACAGCACCGCCTCGGCGCCGGCCGCCTCCACGTCCGCGACCTGATCCGGGTTGCGGATCAGCCCCACCGGCGCGTCGCCCCGCCCGCTCAGCAGGCGTGCCAGCCGAAGGGCGATCTTCCCGTGTCCGCCCGCGATCACCACGCGCATGCGCTCACCTCCGCGCCGATCCTGCCACGACCCCTCCCGGCCGCCCGGGCAGGCCGCGCCGTCACTTGCCCGTCTTCACTGGTCAATGGTTACTTCTTGTGATAGTCATGTCACTACTAGTAATCAGCAAAGTGTCTGTGGAGACGACATGCTCATGGGCGTACTCGCGGTCGCGGCGGCCGTCGGGCTGGTGGCCGTGGCGGCCCTTCTGTTCCGCGCGCTGGGCCGGGGCACCGACGATCGCGATCCCGGCGGCACGTCCGCCGGTCACGCCGGGTCGATGCTCTCCTCGCTGTTCCTGCTCGTGTTCGCCATCGCGATCGTCGTGCCGTGGACCTCGGCCGACTCGGCGCGGCAGAACACCTACTCGGAGACCCAGGCGCTCGTGGAGGCCTACTGGGCCGCCGCGCCGCTCCCCGCCCCCGACGCCGCCCAGGTGCGCGAGGGACTGCGCGAGTACGCGAGATACGTCCTCGAGGACGAGTGGCCGCAGATGGCGGCCGGGCGCCTCGGCACCGAGGGGACGGCGCGGCTGGAGTCGCTGCGCGCCCGGGTGACCGAACTGCCGGCCACGACCGACGAGGCGCGCGACGCGAAGGACGCGGTGCTGGAGCGGATGGCGGACCTGTTCGCCGCCCGCAGGCAGCGCGCCGCCGACGCGGGCACCGCGCTGCCTCCCGGCGTCATGCTGCTGACGGTCCTCACGGGCGTCCTCGTCGTCGTCTTCCCGTTCCTGGCCGGGGCCCGTCCCCGGGGGCTCACGCTCGTGCCGTTGACGGCGATGGCGGTCCTGCTCGGCGTCGGCGTCTATCTCGCCTGGAACATCTCCCACCCCTTCAGCGGTGGCCTGGCGGTGAAGCCCGACGCGTTCGTGAGCGCCCTGCACGAGTTCCAGCGGATCCCCGAGGGCCGCTGACATGGGCAGGACGGCGGGCCCGCGCGTGGCCGTCGCGCTCGTCCGCGCCGGTGCCGTGCTGACCTGTGCCACCCTGACCTGTGCGACCCTGACCTGGGCCACGTCGGCCGCCGCGCTTCCCGCGCCGGTGCGGGCAGCCGCCGGCGCGTCTTCCACGGCCGACGATCCGGATGGACCGGGCCTGCGGGTCGGCGTCTGCGTCGACGTCGACGTGATCGTCGACCTGCACGCCGAGGTCGGCATCGGAGGGCCCGGCTGCACGCCGCCGACGCCCGTCCCGCCGCCGGCACCCTCCCCGGAGCCTCCGGCGCCGGCTCCCGAGAAGCCCGCCCCGGCGCCCCGGCACTCTCCGCATCGGGTGGCGGTCGCGCCCCGGCCGCCCGTGGCGGTGCCGTCCCCCCGCCCTCGTGCGACGCCGCGTCCCGCCCCGTCGCCGTCGAGGTCACCGGTTGCCCGCGTGCCGGCCATGCGCGCGATCGCGCCCGTACGGCACCGCAACCCCCTGGGGACGCTCACGGTCGTCGTGGTCCTGTCGGTGGCGATCGCCGCCGCCGGTGCCGCAGCCTTCCGCCGGTAGGAGGACACGGGCGGCGACGCCGGGCCGGAGAACGAAGTGGGCGGCAGGCGCTGACGCGGCCCTCATCGCCGGATTGCGCCGGAAGGGGGGTCGATGAGCGCGGCGCCGAACACCCACGGCGAGGTCTGGGCGATGAAGTCGCCGGGAAATCCGAGGGTGAACTCGGTGGCATGCTCCAGGCGGGTGCGCACTTCAGGGGGGAGGGCGAGGCCGGCGGCGGCGAGATTGCCCCGCAGTTGGTCGGCGGAACGCGCCCCGACGATCGGATGGACGGCGGGAGAGCGGCTCATCGTCCACGCGATCGCGACCTGTGCCGGGGTCGCGCCGAGGTCGTCGGCGGCCTCCTGAACGGCCCGGGCGACGGCGTGGTCGCGGGCCGAGAGCGACTCGGCCTTCAGCCGTCCCGTGGGCACGGCCCCGTCCGGGCGGGTGTCCTCACCGGACAGCGTGTACTTGCCGGACAGCACCCCGCCGCCGAGCGGGCTCCACGCCGTGACGCCGAGCCCGAGGGACTCGGCCATGGGGAGCAGTTCCCGTTCGATGTCACGTTGCAGCAGGCTGTACGGCACCTGCAGGCCGATGAAGGGACTCCAGCCGCGCCACTCGGCGAGGGTGTTGGCGCGGGCCACGACCCAGGCGGGGGCGTCGGAGATCCCCACGTACAGCACCTTGCCGGCCTGGACGGCGTCGTCCAGCGCGCGCATGGTCTCCTCGATGGGCGTGTCACGGTCCCACATGTGCACCCAATAGAGGTCGAGGTAGTCCGTACGCAGCCGGCGCAGGCTGGTCTCCAGGGAGGCCCGGAGGTTCTTCCTGTGGTTCCCCCCGGCGTTCGGGTCGGAGCGGTCGCGGGAGACGGTGTACTTCGTGCCGAGGACGAACGACTCGCGCCTGCCCTCGAGCAGCTCGCCGAGGATCTCCTCACTGGCTCCGTCGCGGTAGTTGACGGCCGTGTCGATCATGTTGCCACCGGCCTCGGCGTACAGGTCGAGCATCCGCCGGCACTCCGCCGCCGGCGCGCCGACCCCGCCCTGCTCTCCGAAGGTCATCGCGCCCAGGATCAGTTCGGACACCCGAAGACCGCTCGTGCCCAAGGTGCGATACCTCATACCGATGTCTGCACTTGTCATGAAGGGCACCATACACCGTGTATGGACATTGTGTCTGTACAAGGCGTCCGTACAGCACGTCGGTATCCTGAGGGGCATGCCTCTGAAGCCCGGCGCGAAGTCGGCCCGTAGATCGGCCGCGGAGCCGGCGTCCACCGGGTTGCGGGAGCGGATCCTGTCCGCGACCCGCGAGCTGCTGCGGGAGCGCCGCTTCGACACCCTCAGCGTCGCCGACATCCTCACCGCCGCGGAGGTCTCCCGGGCCAGCTTCTACTTCTACTTCCCGAGCAAGCAGGCCGTGCTCGGTGAGCTGGTGCGCGACGCCGTGGCGCAGGGGCAGCAGGCGGCGGCCCCGTGGATCGGCGGGTCGCAGGACCCCGTCGCCGCGCTGCGTGCGGGGGTGCGGGACGGTGCCCGGCTGTGGCGCGACAACGCGGGCGTCCTCATGGCGATCGTGGAGAGCCAGGGCTCGGACGAGGGGCTGCGAGCCCTCTGGCTGGAACAGATGAACCTGTTCACCGACGCCGCCGTGGCCCGGATCGAGTCCGACCCGCAGGCCCGCAGGCGGCTCGGGGACATGGACGTGCGCGCCGTCGCCGCGTCGCTGACCTGGATGGGTGAACGGCTCTACTATCTGGCCGCGGCCGGTGTCCCCCCGTTCGACGACGAGGAGGTCCTCGTCGACGCTCTCACCAACGCCTGGGTGTCGATCCTCTACGGCCGGCCGGTCACCCCGCCCAGCCGGATTCCCAGGGCAGAGCAGCGGAAAGACCCCGCGGACTGATCACCGGTGCAGCGGAGCCGGCGTCGCGTCCGAGGACGGCGCCGGCTCCGCGCGCTCTCATTCAGGACCGGTTCGCCCGGGCCACGACCTCCTCGCTCGTCAGGGGGCTGCTCGGGTGGTGACTCAGGCACAGCGGCGTACGGACCTTCGTGAACGACCCGCCCTCGAACGCCGCGTAGAACTGGCCGGACCGCAGCCGCGCCACGTCGGGGACGTCGCCACCCTTGGCCCTGGCCAGCTCCCGCGCCGCCGTGATCTGGGCCGGCGCGTTGAGCAGGCCGAAGAACTGGGTGGCGGCGTTGCCCGTGATCCGGTTGTGCAGGCCCTTCGGCGCCTGGGTGGCGAACACCAGCCCGAGGCCGTACTTGCGGGCCTGCGCGGCGAGGGCGAGCGTGCTCTGGGTGCACACGGTCGCCGTCCCCGACGGCGCGAACGTCTGGGCCTCGTCCATCACGAACAGCCCGCCGAGCGGCCGGTCTCCGGCGGGATGCCGCTTGATCCAGGAGAACAGCGCCATCTGCAGCTGGTTGACGAAGCCCTGCCGCTGGGCGTCGGAGGCCATGCCGGTGAGGCTGATCACCGAGACGCGGGCCCGCCTGCCCTCCGGCGGCGTCAGCAGGACGCCCGGATCGACGGGCGTCCCGGTCCCCGCGAACAGGGGATCGCTGATCGTCTCCGCCCTGAGGTGCTGGGCCATCTCGGTCGCGAGCCTGGGCGCGCCTTCGAGACTGCTCACGCCGTCAGGAAGGTCGTCGAGCAGGGCGATCAGGCCGCCCAGTCCCGTGCCGCCGCGCCGTCCGTAGTGGGCGACGGCCTCGCGGAGCACCGCCTGGCCGAGATGGGCCCTGGCCGTCTTGGCCTCCAGCTTCGCCCGGGGCACGAGCGCGGCGAGGGCGGCGTCCACCGCCTCGCCGAACTCGTCCGGGTCGTCGGCGACGCCGGCGAAGTCGGGTAGTGGCTGGAAGCTCAGCGGGCGTCCCGACTCCTTGCGCGGCGTCCAGATGACCACATCGGTGTTCGCCAGGTAGTCGTCGGCCCTGGCAGCGTCGCCCTCGCCCCACTCCGGCGGCGGCTCCGGCCACCGGTCGCCGAGCCGCGCGAGGTCGTTGTTCGCGTCGAGGACGATCGCCGAGACCCCCTGAAGGGCGCACTCCTCCACGAGGCGGCGGATCAGCACCGTCTTGCCGGAGCCCGAGCCGGCGAAGATCGCCGCATGCTTGCGCAGGGTCTCCAGCGGAATCCGCACCGGCCGGTCGTCCGAGGTCGCCGCCCCGATCGTCAGGTACGGAGCGGCCGGGGCCTCGTCCGCCGACAGCGGCCTGCGCGGACGCGGAACGGCCGCTGCCTCCGCCGCCGGCATCTCCGTAAAGGACGCCTCGACCGGCGTCTCCACAGCCGGTACCTCCGCGACCGGCGTCTCCGCGACCGGCGTCTCCACAGCCGGCACCTCCGCGGACGGCGCTTCGACCGGCGATGCCTCGGGGGAGGGCAGAGGCGGCCAGACCTGCAGATCGGGAACGGCCGGGCCGAGGGTTACGCCGCCGGGAAACGCGACGCTCGCACCGACACGTTCCGGCACATCGCCGAAGGCCGGAGACAGCGCATCGCCGGCGGCGGGAGACGGCATATCGCCGAAGGCCGGAGACAGCGCATCGCCGGCGGCGGGAGACGGCATATCGCCGAAGGCCGGAGACAGCGCATCGCCGGCGGTCGCGGGCGGCGCGGCGCCGGAGGCTGGTGAGGGCGCGGTGCCGGTGGCCGGGGATGACATGGTGACGGCGTCCGGTGACGGCGTTTCGGCCATCGGCAGCGGCGTGAGTCCCGGCACCGCCTCTCGGCGGAGCAGACGCCGCTCGGGATTGGCGGTGCGCCGGGGGCGGTCCGGCGACCGGGCCGGCCGCGAGGACCTCCCGCTCCCGGTGCTGGACACGCTCGGAACGGCCGCGTCGCTCAGCGCCTCGGCGAACAGCTTCACCTCGTTCGTCGGCTTGCGGGAGACGAGCCATGCCTGGAGGTCCGCCGGGTTTTCGGTCAGCAGGGTGCGAAGAGCCGAGAAGATCCTCAGGTCGTTCTCCTCGACCTGGAGGACACGGCCCCCCGCCTGCTCGAAGGCGGCCAGAGTCTCCTGGGTGGCGGGCCCCTTCGCCCAGCTCTGGTTCCTGAGCACGAAGAGTTTGCGCGCGGGTATCCGATCGTCGAGCCCGGCCGCCGTGGACGCGGCCTTCAGCCGGTTGAGCGCGGCGGTGTGATGGGACGCGGAGATGGCCCGGAAACACCAGTGGGCCTCGTTCTCCGTCGCCTCGTCCAGGGTCCGCCGCAGGCGGGCGTGCAGGGGCGGCTTCGTGCTCGGAGGCGGGTCCTGGGCGAACAGGCGTCCGTCCTCGCCCTGCTCGGCGATCCAGGCGGACAGCCCGGCCGACAGCAGTCCCGGCATCACGGCGTCCTCCGTGATCGGGTCCAGCGCCTCCACCACGTCCGCCCGCTGCCGCAACTCCGCGAAGCGCCTGTCGAGCTCGCCGAAGTCCGGTCCCGGTCCCGGTCTCGGGCGCTGCTTTGTGGTAATGACCTTGGTGGGCTGGGAGCCGGTCAGCCGTTCCAGCTCCGCGACCTGCCCGCTCGCCAGGCACGACCGCACATGCGTGTCGATCCGGATGAGCAACTGGCGAGGCGTGTACTGGTTCGCCTCCTCGAACGCCTCAGGCTTCACCGGCCAGGTCGGATACGGCGGCGTGAACCCGACCGTCCCGTACTGCGCACTGAACCGCTTCTCGATCAGCGCCCGGCCCGTCTCCGCGTCCGGGATCGTCCCCAGCGGCAGGGTCATCCGGAAGCGGTCCTGGACGGTGTCGGTGGCATGCTCTTCGATCAACGTCCATGTGAGGGGGAGGCAGGACAGGACCGTCAGCGTGCGGCGGGTCACCTCGCGAAGTGTCATCAGACCACCCGCGACGCGTTCGATCGTCCTGCGGTGCTCCGGGTCCTCCGCCGATCCGCCCCCGGTGAGGGTGGCGGACTGGGCGATCAGCGTGTCGACCTGGTCCACGGCGATGACGGTGGGACCGGTCAGTGCGAGAAGTCTGGACAGGTCGTGGACCATCTCCTGCGGTGTCTTCTCGACGGTCCGGAACCCCCATCCCGCGCGCTCGCCGGGCTCTCCCTGCGGCGCCGAGATGAGGTAGGCGTCACCGATGTCCTGCGCCGCCAGGCCATGCGAAGCCCGCAGGGTGAGGGCCCGTGCGGTGTCCTGCACCTCACGGCCGACGTGCGGGTCGTATCGGCGCAGGGCGTCGATGAAGGCATCCAGGTCAGCCCGGGACAGGGGGACGTCGCCGATGATCGGGCCCCGTGCCGCCTGTGGCACCTCGGCGAGCACGCAGAGGCGCCACAAGAGTTCCCTCAGCTGACTGCCGTCCCCGGCCAGCGGCCGGGAGAGGCTGTCGAGCATGGAGAGCAGCACGCTCTCCCAGAAGTCCTTCGCGTCGAGCAGGCTGACCAGGAAGAAGTAGGCGTCCTCTTCGTGTACCTTCTCGCGCACCCAGCCGAGGAGGTGTGTCTTACCCGTCCCCCGCTGGCCCTGTATCGCGACGCCTATGGGGCTCGCGGCGACGCTCTCCTCCGCCTCCAGCAGACCGTCGAGGATGACCTGCGCGGCGTCCCGATGCATCCCCTCGACATGGAACGGCAACGGGCGCCACACGTCGTCGGCGACCCGCGTGTAGTTGAACCGCAGGGCCCGAAGGGCGTCGAGTTCGTCGCTCGTCATCATGCTCCGATCAAGATGAGGTGCTTGGCCTGGTCCCCGATCACGACAGCCGCGCTCCTGTCCTCGTCGGTGAGCATCTTCTGGTTGGACTCGGGCACCAGGCGTACGTCGGGGAGCCCGATCATCCGGCGGAAGGCGGCGTCGACCTCGTCCCTGGGGGCATCGCCGAGCAACGGACGCAGCCGGGTCAGGCTGACCCAGGCGTTCGGCTTGTCGGCGAGCTGCGCGTACGCCTTGCGGATCATCGTCTCGATGTCGTCGGACGTGGACGCGGGCACGCTCGCGGCCGGCGTTTCCACGATCGCGATCGGTGCTGCCGCCGGCTCGGAGGCGGGCGGTTCCGCAACCGGTTCTCCGGTGTTCGCGGGGACGAGGTCCTCCTCCCGCCCGAAGATCTCGGCGAGGCTGTTCTCGCTCCGGGCGATGTGCCGCTGGAGGCCGGAGACCATGGCCCGGACGACCGCTTCAAGTGCCCGTGCCGCGAGACGGCCGGACCTGGGGACGCCCTCGCGGAAGATCTCGGCTGCTCTGGCCCAGCCGTCGTCCGTCAACGCGTGCGTGAACGCCTGCCCTCTCTTTCCGACCTCGATCAACTTGAGCTGGTGCAGGTGCTGGCGTTCGGCCTTGCTGATTTCCAGGCCGAACTGGTCCTTGAGTTCCGGGTTCGTGAACTCGCGGGCCTCGGCCATGAGCAGCAAGAGGATGGCGGTCTCACGCTGGGAGAGGGTGTTGTCAGGCATGGAGTGACCCTTCGAGCGTTCCATGGCGGCACTGGTGGAGGAAGCGCTCCAACTCGGCGAGCACGGTGCCGAGGCGTTCCAGCACCTGCTCGTTCGTGAAGCGGCGGACGGCGTAGCCGTCCCGGCGGAGGCGCAGGTCGCGCTGTCTGTCCGCGGCGAGGCGGAGGGGCCGGAGATGCTCGGGGCCGTCGATCTCGACCACGCATCGCTCGGCGCGCCAGAGCAGGTCGACGCGGATCGGATTGCTGAGCGGTCCTGAGGCGTGGAGCTGGTTCCACTCGCGGCCCGCCGCCCAGGCGCACGGCGACAGTGCCGCCTCCAACCGCCGCTCGGCGGCGCTGGCCGGGTGCGGCGATCCGGCCAGAGGCGGGAAGGCGAGCGCCGGCAGCGGAGACTCCACGGCACCGCCGGAAGTGATCTCGCGGGCGAGCGCCGCGACCTCTTCGGGGATCGGGGCGGCCATGGTCTCGATCCGGTCGACGGAGCGCGGCGGCGGCCCGATGAGCCAGACGCCGAACCCGCCGTGGTGGGCCAGCCATTCGCACGCCGCGACCAGCACCTCCTCGGCGGCAGGCGAGAGCCCGGAGGGAACCCGTACGAGGATCGCGGCCTCCGGCCGCCGGTAGCCCGAACGGAGCACCCGGGCCAGCCCGGCGGCACGGATTTCGGGCGGGAAGTCTCCCCGAGCCTGACCGCGCAGGGCGCGTTCCGCCAGGTGGGCGAGGAAGGGCGCGAAGTGCCTGGTGGCGGAGCCCGTACGCAGGGCGAGGGCGCGAACGGCGGGGACGGCCGCGCCGCCGGGTCCGGTGATGCCGTCCGCATCGGGCAGCCAGGCGGGGAACATCGCCAGCGCGGCGGACTCCAGTTCCCCCAGTACGTCGGCGACCACGTCCGCGGGGGTCCCGGCCAGGCGGGGCACGTAGGTGACCAGCGCGGGCGCGTCATCGGGCAGGGGGTCGACCGCCAGGGCGACGGCGTCCGGGTCGCCGTGCAGGTGCACGTCCCCGCCCGCGTGCAGGTGCACGTTCTCACCTGCGTGCAAGTGCACGTCCCCGCCCGCGTGCAGGTGCACGACCCGGCCCGTGGGAATCTCCCTCCACGAGCGTGCCACGCCGTCCCCGCCTGTCGTTGAAGATCCAACAATCTCGACCCGGCAGAGGGTATCGGGCAGTGGCAGGACCGTCCACAAAATCGGAATTATCCGGTCTCGGATCTGATCAGGCGGAGGAACGCCTTGATGCCCGACAGGACCTCCTGGTTGTCGGTGAGACGGCTGAGGGAGTCCTCGAACTTCCTGCCCATGGCGTCGAGCCGGCGGTCGAGGTCGTCCCCGCGCGCGGTGGCGGCGTGGAACCCGGCGCGCGTCTCCGAGGTGAGGGCGTCGAGGCGCTCGGCCAGTTCGGCGGCCCTGGCCTCGGACTCCTCGGCCCGCACCTCAAGCGCTGTGACTCGCTCGACGAGCGTGACGACGTCCTCGCGCGGATACCGGACCTCCTCCAGCATCGTGGTCATGCGGTTGCGCAGGTGGGAGAACCAGGCCCCGGCCGGCCTGAAGAACGTGGCGATCAGGTAGAAGACGGCGAAGTAGTAGCCGACGGTCTCGCCGGAGAAGTAGGTGACGGCCGCGAGCAGGGCGGCCGACAGCAGGTGGGCGGCGACGGCCGCTCTGCGCATGCGCATCGCGATGCGGCGGGCCTCCGCCTCGCGCTCCGGCGAGACCTCCACCCCGCGTTCACGGCTGACACGTATCTCATGGATCAGGGCATGGGCCTGGAAGTACAGGTTCCACGGCACCGTCAGGAGCACGATCAGCCAGAGCAGGCACAGCGCTCCGAAGCCCAGCGAGACGACCACCGGCAGTGGTACGTCCACCACGTAGACCAGGACGATCCCCGCGATCGTGGAGACGATCGCGAGAAAGACGATCCCGCTTCTGCTCACGGCCATCCTTTCCGTCGGCGTTCGGACACGTCAGTGTCGCCGCAGGATCGGCGCGCGGGCATGAGTGGGATCACCCGGATCGCCTGAGTACGACCGCTCAGTAGAAAGGGGGTGGTCCGGGACGCGGACCACCCCCACTCGTCACCCGAAGAAGCTCGTCACTTCTCGAAGACGGGAACCCCGTCGCGGACGAGCTTCCAGTTCGCCTCGGCGAACGTCGCCGGGTCGATGGTGCCGCTCGCGGCGGCGTACTCGATCAGCGCCTGGCGGATCTCCACCTGGGCGTTGTAGACCACGGGGGCGGTCGAGACGTGCGGGAAGCCGCCGCCGCCCGACTGGCGGTAGTTGTTGATGGCCACGACGAACTGCTGGTCGGCGGTGACGGGCTTGCCCTGGTAGGACAGGCCGACGATGCGCTGGCCGACCGGCTTGGAGATGTCGATGTCGTACGTCACGCCGGAGAGCTGGTCGTAGTTGTAGTCGGGCGTGCCGCCGGCGTTGGTGAGCGTGCCGAGGTCGATCGGCGCGCCCGGGGCGACCTGGGCGAAGTACTTCGCCGAATACTCCAGGAAGTCCTTGATCTGGGCGCCGTTCAGCTTGATGCCGAGCAGCGTGTTGTCATAGACGTACAGCCCGGCCATGTCGCGGACGCTGACCGGCCCGGCCGGGAACACGGCGGTGCGGCTGAACGGCGCGGCGATCGACAGCACGGGCAGCGAGGCGTCGGCGGTGCCGGCGATGGCCTTGCCGACGAGGTCGGTCTGGACCTTCTGGATGTAGTCGAGGATCGGCGTGTCCTTGTACGGCGACTCGGCCGCCGACAGCTCCTGGGTGGACTGGGCGATGACCTTGTTGACGTAGCCGACCGTCTTGTCGTGCGACTCCTTCACGAGCGCGACGATCTTCGGGTCCTCGGCCACGGTGTTGGTGTTGAGCGTGGTGGACGACTTGCCGGTCACCGTCCACTTCCCGCGCTCCTTGGCGAGCGTGAAGTCGACGACGCTGAGGCGCTGGCCCCACTTGCTGGGCTCGGTCAGCAGCACCTGCTGCCCGGTGACCTTGTTGGTCACGAAGCGCTGCGGCACGTCGTTGTGCGCGTGGCCGAACAGGACGGCGTCGACGCCGGGCACCTGCTCGGCGACCATGGCGGCGGCGTTCTCCACCGGCAGGTCCGAGCCGTAGGACGACAGGCCGTTGTCACCCGCGTGGGCGGTGACCAGGACCACGTCGGCGCCGAGACCGCGGATGACCGGCACCCACTTCTTGGCGGTCTCGACGAGGTCGAGGAACCTCAGCTTGCCGTCGACGTTCGCCTTGTCCCAGATCGCGACGCCGGGGTTGGTGAGGCCGAGCACGCCCACCTTGATCGGCTTTTCGCCCTTCACCTTCATGGTCTTGATGACGTACGGCTGGTAGGCCGGCAGGCCGGTCTCGGCGGAGACGGCGTTCGCGCCGAGGACCGGTGCCTTCATCTGCTTGACCCACGCGCCGAGCAGCGGCAGGCCGTAGTTGAACTCGTGGTTGCCCAGCGTCACGGCGTCGTACCCGATGGCGTTCATGGCCTTCGCCATGGGGTGGACCTGGCCGGTCGAGGTGATCGGCTCGATCTTGGCGTAGTAGTAGTCCAGCGGCGTGCCCTGGAGGGTGTCACCGGAGTCGAACAGCAGGGTGTGGTCGGCGCCGCGGTCGGCCCTGATCTTCGACACCATCGTCGAGATCTTCGCCAGGCCCACGTCGTTGTGCGCGCTGTCGTCGTACTCCGCGTTCTTGTAGTAGTCCCAGTTGAGCGCGTTCCCGTGGATGTCGGAGCTGGCCATGACGGTGATCTTGACCGTGTGGCTCGGGGCCGCGGTGGCGGGGGTGCCGGGCAGGAGGAGACCGAGGGCCACGACGCCGGCGCCCGCGGTCAACCTGATCGCTGAACTCATGCTGGGTGACGATAGTGATGCCCAATTACCAAGTGGTCACGAAGTCCTTAACCGGACATGTCGCTACAAGGTGACACGCCTGTCACCCACGGGGAGCCACGTCGTGGGTAGGACCAGTGGGATGGCGGACAAACTCGAGACCTACCGGGCAAAGCGCGACGCGACGCGCACCAGCGAGCCGGTCCCCGCCGAAGGGCCGCTGCCGCGGGGCGAGGACGACACGTTCGTCATCCAGGAGCACCACGCCAGGTCCCTGCACTGGGACCTGCGCCTGGAGCGCGGCGGGGTGCTGGTCTCCTGGGCGATCCCCAAGGGCCTGCCGCCCGACCCCGCGACCAACCACCTCGCCGTCCACACCGAGGACCACCCCATGGAGTACGCCCGGTTCGAGGGCGAGATCCCCAGGGGCGAGTACGGCGGCGGCACGATGACGATCTGGGACCGCGGCCACTACGCGACCGAGAAGTGGAGCGACCGCGAGGTCAAGATCGTGCTGAGCGGCTCCCGGGTCGCGGGCCGCTACGTGCTGTTCCAGACCCGGGGCCGCAACTGGATGATCCACCGGATGGACCCGCCCAGCGGGCGGTGGGCGCCTCCGCCCGCCTCGCTCGCGCCGATGACGCCGATGACCCGCGCCCGCGTGCCGCGCGACCCGGAGGCGTACGCCTGGGAGTTCTGGTGGGACGGTGCACGGGCGCTCGCGTACGTGGAGGGCGGCAGGCTCACCCTGCGCGACGCGGCCGGCGCGGACGTCACCGGGGAGCACCGCTGGCTGCGCCCGCTGGCCGCGGCGTTCGGCAGCAGGGCCGTCGTGCTCGACGGCGAGGTCGTCACGTTCGCGGGCACTCCCGTCTACGTCGCCTACGACCTGCTCTACGACGACGGCCGGTCGTTGCTGGACGAGCCGTTCGAGCGCCGCCGTGCGGGGCTGGAGGACCTCGCGGTCGACGGGCCGCGCTGGCAGACGGCGCCGTCCTGGCCCGGGGAGGTGGACGCGGTAAGGCGGGCGGCGGCCGAGCAGGGCCTGCCCGGTGTGGTGGGCAAGCGCCTCGGCTCCGCGTACGCGCCGGGGGAGGAGTCCCCCGCCTGGGTGCGGCTGCCGGGAAGGCCTCAGGGTAAGGCCGGTGGCGCGGGGTAGGGAGCACGAGGGGGAGGTGCCGAGATGTCCGAGCAGCACCACCAGGTCACCGGCGAGCACAAGTACGAGCAGGAGATCGCCTCCTCGGAGGAGCACGAGGAGCGCCCGGGACGCAGCCTGATCACGACCGACCACGAGGTGATCAGGCGCTGGGCCGAGGAACGGGACGCCAAACCCGCCACCGTCCCCGGCACCGAGCACGAGGGCCGTCCAGGGGTCCTCCGGTTCGACTTCCCGGGCTACGGCGGCGGCGACCTGAAGGAGATCTCCTGGGACGAGTGGTTCACGACGTTCGAGCAGCGCAAGCTCAACTTCATCTACCAGGAGCACCGCAAGGACGGCAGCCCGAGCAACTTCTTCCGGCTGGAGAACCCCGAGCGCGAGGACGCCTGAGTCAGGTCTTCTCGCCGTCCCGTGCGGCGGCGCTCGCCGACCGGAGCAGGCCGAGTTCGGCGGCGTAGTCCTCCAGCTTGGTCCGCAGCTGCCGGCGTCCCCGGTGCAGCCGTGACATGACCGTGCCGATGGGGACGTCCATGATCTGCGCGATCTCCTTGTAGGCGAAGCCCTCCACGTCGGCGAGGTAGACCGCCAGCCGGAAGTCCTCGGGCAGCTCCTGCAGCGCCTGCTTCACCCGGGAGTCGGGCAGCCCCTCCAGGGCCTCCACCTCGGCCGACTTGAGCCCCGACGAGGTGTGCGAGGCCGCCTCGGCGAGCTGCCAGTCCTCCACGTCCTCGGTCGCGGACCGCTGCGGCTGCCGCTGCTGCCTCCGGTAGGTGTTGATGTAGGTGTTGGTCAGGATGCGGTACAGCCAGGCCCGCAGGTTCGTGCCCTCGCGGAACTGGTGGAAGTTGCTGAAGGCCCGCATGTAGACGTCCTGCACCAGGTCTTCGGCGTCGGCGGGGTTTCGAGCGAGCCGTAGGGCGCCGGCGTAGATCTGGTCGATGTACGGCAGCGCGTCCCGCTCGAACCGCAGCCGCCGCCGTTCGACCGCCGTGTCGTCGACGATCGTCATATCCCCACCTCCTTGAGAGCCTGCCTCTATCAGTTACGACCGCTTTGTCCGGTCCGGTCGCACCGTCCGCCTACCCCTGGTCTCCCTTTCAACACGGCTCGCGCATCTGTTTTCGGCTACCGCGGCCCGTCCTGCGACCTGACCGAATGCCCGCGCCACCCGGGGGTACGCGAAGACGGAGAGGCAGCAGCCCGAGGAGGAGGCCATGCCGAAGGACAACGCGGGGCCGGAGCACCTGATCCCTGACCGGCTGCCGCCGCTGGCGCAGTCACCCGACGTGGAGCCCGGCGCGGACCTGGACGGCGGCGCGTCCGGCGACTGGCACGCCCCCGGCGCCGACTCGCCGGACGACGTCGAGAAACCCGCCGACGCCGAGGAGCCCGCCGACGAGTGACCCGGGCCGAATGACCCGCACCGGATGACGCATGGTCGGTGCGGCGTTCAGGCGGCGTTCAGGCGGCGTCGCGGCGACCGGCCGGCGGGACCGTGCCGCCGGGAGCGGGGCCGCCGGAAGAGGGTCCGCCCGGGGTGCGGTCTCCGGGAGGCGGCGGGGCGAGGTCGGCGCCGCGCGGCGTCCGGTACGGCTCGTGCGCCCGCAGGTCCACTGTCTGGATGGTCCGGCTGATGTCGGTGGGGGTGACCAGGCCGACCAGGTGACCGTCGTCGTCGAGCACCACGGCCCGGCCGTCCGTGCACCCGCTCATCCGCTGGAGCAACTCCGTGAGCTGGTCGCCGGGGCGGGCGGTGGGCACGTCCGACGGCGGGCACGCGATCTCCCGCAACCTGGTGATCACGCGGTCGTCGGGTGGCACGCGCCGGACGCGGCCCAGCGTCACCAGTCCCGCGAACCGGCCGTCGTCGTCCCGCAGCGGATAGGTGGACAGGTGATGGCGCAGCACGAGCCGGTCGACCAGGCCCGCCACGGTCTCGTCGGGGTGGGCGACGACCGGATCACGCGACATCACCTCACCAACCGTGATCCCGTGCAGAGCGGCGTCGATCTGCGTCTGCTGCTCCTCCGCGGTGGCCGCGTTCACCAGGAACAGGCCGATCAGGGCCAGCCAGAACCCCTGGAGGCTGAGACCGGAGACGAGGTTGAGGAAGCCGATCGCGATCAGGACGTAGCCGAAGACCCGGCCGGCCCGGGCGGCGGCCACGGCGGCCCGCAGGCGGTCGTGCCAGCGCGCCCACAGGAAGGCGCGCAGCACCCGGCCGCCGTCCAGCGGCGCGGCGGGCACCAGGTTGAACACGGCCAGCAGCACGTTCACCGCGGCCAGGTAGCCGAACATCCCGCTGATCAGCGGCGGTGCGCCGATGACCGAAACCCCCCAGGACAGGAGGGCGAAGAGGCCGCCGAGCACGACGCTGGTCAGCGGCCCCACTCCGGCGATCTTGAGGTCGGCGCCGGGGGAGCGGGGCTCCCCGCGCAGTTCGGCCACCCCGCCGAGCAGCCAGAGCGTGATGCCGTTGACCTCCAGGCCGTGCCGTTTGGCGACGATCGCGTGGGCCAGCTCGTGCGCGAGCAACGAGGCCAGGAAGAGCAGGGCCGATACCACCGCGGCCAGCACGTACGCCGCCGTCGAGAGGCCGGGGAAGGCGATGGGGAAGCGGCCGAAGGCCAGCCCGATCACCAGGATCACGACGATCACGACGACGCTGATGTTGAGCCCGACCGGAACCCCGCCCACGCGGCCGAGACTGATCGACGATCGCATCCTGCCACCCCCCCGGCCCTCCGCTGTGACTGGCCTACCCACAAAGGCGCAGGTCAAGCGGAGGGCGGGGACTTGGAGACGCCGACGCGAAGTCAACGGGACGCCGCCGGAACCGCCGTGCGGAAACCGTGTAGCCGTGTGAGAACCGGAACCCGCTCGTGGTGCTCCGGCGACGTAATCGTGGGCAGCGCCTGACCGGCCTCTGGCTAAAGTTGTTGGCCTGCGTTACGTACCGACCGTCGAAGGACTGTCGTCATGTCCGATTCATGGGCTGTGAAACGCCAGCTGGCCGACGCGCTCAACGAACACGATCTGGAGGGCGTCCTCGAGACCTTCAGTCCGGACGCCGTCCTCGTCTCGCCCTTCGGTGTGGCGGAGGGACATGAGCAGATCGCGTGGATGTACGAGCAGATCTTCAAGAGCTTTCCGGACTTCCAGCTGATCGTGTGGTACGAAGCCGTCACCTGCGAGACGCCCTTGATGGTGGAGTGGACGGCCACGGGCACCCACCGTGGGCCTCTCCTGCTGCCGAGCGGGCGCGAACTGGAGGGGACCGGTCGCCCGGTCACCTTCCGCGGCACCTGCGCGTCCTTCATCGAGGACGGCAAGATCAAGACCCACAGGGAGTACTTCGACCAGTTGGAGCTGTACACCCAGCTCGGTCTGTGTCTCACGGAGGCCCCGGGCTGAGCGCTTCTGGCGTGCTCGGCGCGGCGGCGGCCGCGGACCTCGCCAGGTGTGTCCGCGGCCGCCGGGGGCTCACCTCAGATAGATATTCGGCCTGGCGGGGGTCGCCATGCCGTCCCCGAGGAAGAAGCCCGTGTGGGGCGGCTGGTTGTAGGCGGTGTTCTGCCAGGCGACCGCCGCCCGGTATACCGGGTCGTGCATCAGCGTGTAGATCTGGCGGCTCGCCGCCGTGGTCGTGCTGTAGATCCGCAGGGCGGTGTTGTCGCTCGTCGGCCAGACGACCTCCTCGCGCCAGTCGCCGAACAAGTCGGCCGACAGGGACGGGGTGGACTTGGTGCTGTTGTTGGAGTGCACCCCGGAGGCCGTCAGCAGCCGGGTGTCGCCGCTCGTGCCGTACTTGTCGATGTGGGTGCCGTCGAGCAACTCGCGGACGGGGTCGGCGTCCCACCAGGCGAGGAAGTTCGCCGAGCCCGGCTTGCGCCCGACGTTCTGCCCCTTGGTGTTGTAGACGCCGCTGACGGCGGACGACCACGACTCGGCGCCCGGGCTGCCGGACCAGACGTCGTCGGAGACGCCGCGGCCGTTGTCGCAGCCGCAGGAGGCGTTGCTCCAGATGATCGAGCCGGTGCGGGCGTCGGCCATCCACGCCGCGGGCTTGCTGGTGTCCTCGTCCACCTTGAACACCTCCAGCCCGGCGCGCGACGGGTCGAGGTCGCCGACGTGCAGGGCGTCGCCGTGGCCGTTGCGGGTGTTCCACAGCGCCGAGCCGTTGTCGTTGATCGCCATCGCGCCGAAGACGATCTCGTCCTTGCCGTCGGCGTCCACGTCGGCGACGGCGAGGTTGTGGTTGCCCTGCCCCGTGTACTGGCTGCCGGCGGAGTTGGAGTCGAACTTCCACCGCTCGACGAGCGAGCCGTTGCGGAAGTCCCAGGCCGCGATGACCGTACGGGTGTAGTAGCCGCGCGACATGATCAGCGACGGGCGGGTGCCGTCAAGGTAGGCGGTGGCGGCGAGGAAGCGGTCGACGCGGTTGCCGTAGGAGTCGCCCCACGAGGAGACCGTCCCGCGCGGCGGGTCGTAGTTGACCGTGGACATCGCGGCGCCGGTCTGGCCGTTGAACATGGTCAGATATTCGGGACCGGACAGGACGTAGCCGGAGGAGTTGCGGTAGTCGGCCGAGGAACTGCCGATGACCCTCCCGGTGCCGTCCTTGGTGCCGTCGGCGGTCTTCATCGCCACCTCGGCCCTGCCGTCGCCGTCGTAGTCGTACACCTGGAACTGCGTGTAGTGGGCGCCGGCGCGGATGTTGCGGCCGAGGTCGATCCGCCACATGCGGGTGCCGTTGAGCTTGTACGCGTCGACGAACACGTTGCCGGTGTACCCGGACTGGGAGTTGTCCTTGGAGTTGGACGGGTCCCACTTCAGGACGATCTCGTACTGTCCGTCGCCGTCGAGGTCGCCCACGCTCGCGTCGTTGGCGCTGTAGGTGTAGGCCACCCCGTCGGGTGTGGTGCCGCCGGACGGCGGCTGGATGGGCACGTCGAGGTGGTCGCCGCCGGTGAAGCGCAGCGACGTCTCCGACGCCGCCTGCTCCGCGCCGTTCACCACGGCCCGCACGGTGTACGCGGCGTCGGCGGCGGCCCCGGAATCGAAGTAGTTCGTGGAGTTGGTGATCGGCGAGGAGTTCAGCTTCGTCGAGCCCCGGTAGACGTTGAAACCCGTGCCGATGCTCTCGGTGCCGAGCAGGCGCCAGGAGACCAGGTTGCCGCTGCCCGACCGCACGCTGATCAGGCCGCGGTTGAGGTCCTCCATCTGCCGCGCGCCCGCGGGGATGCTCGTGGGACTCGCGGAAGGGCTGGGCGTGGGGCTCGGAGTGGGGCTCGCGGAGGGCGACTGGGTCGGGCTCGCGCTGGGACTCGCGCTGGGACTCGCGCTGGGACTCGCAGTGGGGCTGCTCGTGACCCCGCCGGTGCAGGTGGTGCCGTTGAGCGCGAAACTCGCGGGCACGGGGTTGGACGAGTCGTTCCACGAGCCGTTGAAGCCGAACGACGCCGTGCCGCCGGTGGGGATCGAGGCGTTGTAACCGGCGTCCTTCGCGCTGACCTGCGCGCCGCTCTGGGTGACCGTGGCGTTCCACGCCTGCGTGACGGTCTGGCCGGCGGTGTACGACCAGGTGAGCGTCCAGCCGGCGATCGCGTCGCCGAGATTGGTGATCGTGACGGCGGCGCCGAACCCGCCCTGCCACTGGTTGGTCACCTGGTAGTCCACCCGGCAGCCCGCCGCAGCCGAGGCGGGCAGGGCCGGCAGGACCCCGGCCCCCGCGAGCGCGGCGGCCGAGGCCACGGCGGCGACCAGAGCGGATCTTCGTCGTGTCGTCATCAGAACTCCAGAAGGGGGTGCCGAGTGGGGTGCCGGCAGAGCCGTGACGGCGCCCGTACCGCGCCGGGCGCGTGATCGGGATTCACCCAAGCCAGGCCTCCGGGGGTCGGGCCGGCCGGTGAGCGGACGCGGGCAGGGAGACCTGTCCGCGCCTCCGGCCATGCCGGGAGTGCGCGCCATCTCAACCCGGATGCCGCGCTGTGGTCAATCGGCCCGCAGCGCCTCTCGGGGCAGCCCAGTCATCCGACAAGTTCGACTATCTGAACCTCGCTGGTAAACGCGGGTCCGCAGCGGGTCTGGAGGGTTCCACATGCCCGATCACAGGAGTCGGGTCCGACTGAAACTTTCAGTGTGGGGGACAGGCCAGTCCGGCCCCCCGTCTTTGTGAACGTAAACATATGACCTCTCGTGCGACACGCCGAGCGCAGGAGCTGATCGGACAATCCGTCAGTCCTCTTCCTCGACTCATCTGATGACTTTCGAGGCCTCGTCTTACTCACTCTCGACCCGTAGACGGTTCAGATACCCGCCCGAGTGCGCATTCAGCAGTGCAATCACGGCCGCCCGATAGGTCTGAAGCTTTCAGAAGGAAGAAGTCATCAGGAAGGCGATGGTGCTGACGACGAAGCGATAGCAGATTTATCTGACCAATCTGCTTGACGGGACCCGCCGTCCCATTCAAGACTGCGGCACCACGTCCGCAGGACACCACGCCCGCCGAGCACCCGCGGACCAGCCGGAGCGCGCGTACCGCGAGCACGGCGCGCGGGTGACGGCACCGTGGGAACGACCCCCGCCCCGAAAGGACTCCCCCCATGCGATCTGTGAGACGGACGCTCGCGACGACGCTCGCCTGCGTCGGCGCGACCGGTGGCCTGCTCGTCGCGGGCAACGGCGTGGCCAACGCCGCGGCTTCGGGCATCTGGAAGATCGACTGCCAGTACTCCCACTCGCTCATGGACGATCCGATCGTCTATCCGGGCCAGCCGGGCGCCTCCCACCTGCACGACTTCTTCGGCAACATCGGGACCAACGCCAACTCGACGTACGCATCCATGGACGGTGTGACCAGCACCTGTGCCAACAAGGACAGGGCCTCCTACTGGGCGCCCGCGCTCTACCGCAACGGCGTCAAGATCAAGCCGGCCATCGCGCGCATCTACTACACCAACGCCGTGAGCCCGGGTGAGGAGCAGACGGTCGCCTTCCCCAAGGGCTTCAGGATGATCAAGGGCAGCGCCATGAACCAGGCGTCGTCGGGCGCCCCCGACCACACCGACTGGGGCTGCACCGACGACACCCAGATCGCGAGCGTGAAGAACCCGCCGCCCTCGCGCTGCGCCAGCGGCGGCATCCAGGTCCGGATCACGTTCCCCTCCTGCTGGGACGGGGTGATGACCGGCGGCAACGACATCTCCCACGTGCGCTACCCGAGCGGTGGCAAATGCCCCGCCGGGTTCACCAAGCCGTTCCCGACGATGCGGCTGAACATCAACTACAACACCGGCGTCGACGTCGGCACCATCACCCTGGCGTCCGGCAACACGTACTCCATTCACGCAGACTTCTGGAACACCTGGGACCAGGCCCAACTGGAGTACCTGGTCGACTACTGCATCCGGCAGAAGCACGACTGCGGGCACTTCACCGGCACCAGTCCGGGCCGCAATCCCTGACGGCCCCGCGCGGGGAACGCGCCCGCGCCTTCGGTCCCCGCATCCGGACGCCTGCCCGCCCGGAGCCCATTCCCCGACATCGCAAGCGTGGAGGAACGATGAGATCCCTCTCGACGGCCGTGGCGGTGGTCCTGGCCGCACTCGCCGTGGTCGTCGCCCAGAGCGCGGCCGCCGCCTCGGCCGCCGCACCCACCAGTGTGAGATGCGCCGCGAACAGCGCGACCGCCCGTACGTCCGGTTCCGCCGCCGCGACTCCGGTCAAGGTGTGGATGGCCGGCGACTCCACCATGGCGAACCCGTCCGGCACCTGTCCGGTCGGATGGGGCAGCCAGTTCGACGCGCTGTTCAACGACGCGGTCACCGTGATCAACAGCGCGGCGGGCGGGCGGAGCGTCCAGACCTGGCTGTACGACCCGAACGTCACCTCGGCCAAGAACTCGGCGGGGGAGTGCGTGATCAGCCCGCAGACCTACTCCAGTCGCTGGCGGGCGATGCTCGATTCGACCAGCGGCATGAAGGCCGGCGACTACCTGTTCATCCAGTTCGGCATCAACGACGGGGACAGGAACTGCCCCCGGCATGTCGGCGCGGCGCGCTACCAGCAGCTTCTCGGCGAGATGGCGCAGGCCGCCAAGCAGCGCGGCGCCCACCCGATCCTGCTCACGCCGGTCGCGGCGATCACCTGCTCGGGCGGCACCGCGACCGGTAACCGGGGCTTCGTCAACGAGACCTTCGCGGCCGGTTCGGCCAACGGGGTCCCGGTGATCGACCTGCACAGGCTCAGCCACATCCTGTACAACAACCTCGGGCTGTGCCCCAACAACGGCGACTACACCTCGGGCAAGGTCGGCGCCTTCTTCTGCAACGACCACACCCACTTCGAGGCGGCCGGAGCGCAGCAGATCGCCCGCCTGGTCGCCCAGGCCCTGCGCGACCAGGGCATCCCGCTCGCGAGCTACCTCAGGTAGCCGGCGCCGGCCCCGGTTGCGGTCGCTCGCATCCGCATCGCCCCTCCCTTCCGAAGGTTCTGACAGAGCCGTCCCCCCGCCAGGGGCGGCCGGTCGGGGAGGAGAACCGCTCATGCCACAGCCCGCCACGGTGATCGTCGTCGGCGCGGGGCTCGCGGGCCTCGCCTGCGCCTGGCACCTGCGTCAGGAGGGGGTGCCGGTCCGCGTCCTGGAGGCGTCCGACGGCGTGGGCGGCCGGATCCGCACCGACCTCGTGGACGGTTTCCGGCTCGACCGGGGTTTCCAGATCTTCAACACCAGCTACCCCGAGGTCGGCCGGGTCCTCGACATCGGCGCGCTGGACCTGCGGCGGTTCACCAACGGAGCGATGATCTTCAGGGACGGCCGGCGTGAGCGGGTCGTGCTGCCCTGGCGGCACCCCCGGCACGCACTCAGCGGTTTGCTCGCCCCGGTGGGCACGCCGTTCGACAAGGCGGTGCTCGCCGCGGTGACCGCCCGCGACCTGCTGCTCCCCGACTTCCTCGTACGGCGGCGCGGCGGTGCCGAGCGCACCACCCTGGCCGAGCTGCGGCGCTGGGGCGCGTCTCCCGAGATCGTGGAGAACCTGTTCCGCCCCCTCCTCGCGGGAGTCGTGCTGGAGCGGGAGCTGGAGACCTCCGGCAGGATCTTCCACCTCCTGTGGCGGTCGTTCTCCCGCGGCAGGATCGGCGTGCCGGCCCTCGGCATGGAGCGGGTCCCCGCTCAGCTCGCCGCCCGCCTGCCGGAGGACGCGATCTCGCTGGAGACGCCGGTCAGCGCGCTGACCCCCGACGGAGTGGCCCTCGCGGACGGGGGAGAGATCGCGGGCGCCGCCGTGGTGGTGGCGGTGGACCCGCCCACCGCGGGACGGCTGGTGCCCGGCCTGCCGGTGCCCGCCATGCGGCCGGTCACGACCTTCTACCACGCCGCCCCTGCCTCGCCTCTCGGCGAGCCCACGCTGGTCGTGGACGCCAAGGGAGTGATCACCGACACGATCGTGATCACCGACGCCGCGCCCGAGTATTCCGCCGACGGCCGCGCCCTGATCTCCACCTCGGTCCTCGGCGTCCACACGGACCGGGACGAGCCCCGGGTGCGGGCCCGGCTCACGGAGATTTACGGTGACACAGTCTATGGCGACACCTCGTCGTGGGAGCACGTCGCCACCTACGCGATCGAGGCGGCCCTGCCCGCCATGCCGCCACCGATGCCGCTGCGCCGCCCGGTGAGCCTCGAGGTCGTGGGGCTGGGCGCCCGGCGCTACGTGTGCGGCGACCACAGGGACACCGGCTCCCACCAGGGTGCGCTGGTCTCCGGCCGGCGGGCCGCCCGGGCGGTGCTTGAGGACCTGCGCCGGGTGGCGCGGGTCCGGGGCCGTCGCACCGCCCCGGCCCCGGGCCCGGCCCCGACCCGTCAGCCCTGAGGCGCCGCGCCTACCTGTCGCCGTTGCCGGGCAGGTCCAGCCAGTGCTGCATGCAGACGATGAGCTCCTCGGCGTCCACCGGCTTGGTGACGTAGTCGCTCGCGCCCGACGACAGCGTCTTCTCCCGGTCGCCGTGCATGGCCTTGGCGGTGACCGCGATGATCGGCAGCTGGGCGAAGCGCGGCATGGACCGGATGGCGGCGGTGGCGGCGTAGCCGTCCATCTCCGGCATCATGATGTCCATCAGCACCAGGTCCACGTCGTCGTTGCGCATCAGCACGTCGATGCCCTTGCGGCCGTCCTCCGCGTACAGCACCTGCATGCCGTGCAGTTCGAGGATCGTGGTGAGCGCGAAGACGTTGCGCACGTCGTCGTCCACGACCAGCACCTTGCGGCCCACGAGCGCGCTGTCGACCTTCCCGAGCTCCTGCGCGCCCTCCTCCGAGGCCGGCTGCACGAGCGGCAGCACGCTGCCGGGCTCCTCGGCGGACAGGTGCAGGGTGATCCGCTCGCGCAGCTCGTCGAGGCTGGGCAGGCGCTCCAGCGGCTGGTTGCGGGAGCGCACCTGCAGCAGGTCCTCCTGCGGGCGCGACAGCTTGCGCGAGTGGTGCGCGAGCACCGGCAGCGCGCGCAGCGCGGGATCGGAGTCGAGCCCCTTGAGGAAGTCGGCCGCGGCGTCGTGCGGCATGCCGAGATCGAGCACGACGCAGTGGACACTCTCCTGCCGCAGCATCGACAGCGCGGAGTGGGCGTCGCTCGCGGTCGACACCTGGACCGGCCCGTGGGTGTCGTGCAGGTCGGCCGCGACGCTCTGGGCCAGCATGGACAGCAGGCCGCCGGGCCTGGCCTCGACGACCAGCAGGCGGCGCCCCGCCCTGCCGCCGTCCCGGCCGCCCGGGGTCCGCGCCGCCGCGGGCGCATCGTACGCGGCGATGGAGTGCGGGGCAACCAGCGGCGGCTCCTCCTCCCGCGCCCCGGGTTCGTCCCTCTGCGCGCCGTCGACGTGGGCCAGCGCAAGGTAGAGCGTGAACGTGCTGCCCTCGCCCAGCGTGCTGGTCGCGCGGATCTCGCCGCCGAGCAGGGTCGCGATCTCCCGGCTGATCGACAGGCCGAGGCCGGTGCCGCCGTACTTGCGGCTGGTGGTGCCGTCGGCCTGCTGGAAGGCGTCGAAGATCTGCGAGAGGTTCTCCGCGGCGATGCCGATGCCGGTGTCCACCACGTGGAAGGCCAGGATCTCCTGGCCGGCGGCGTCCGGCAGGTCCACGTCGGCCGCGCGTTCGATGCGCAGCTCGACCGAGCCCGCCTCGGTGAACTTGACCGCGTTCGACAGCAGGTTGCGCAGCACCTGCCGCAGCCGCTGCTCGTCGGTGAGCAGCTGGGCCGGCACGTCGGAGGCCACCGTCACCCCGAACCGCAGCCCCTTCTGGGTGGTCAGCGGGCGGAAGTTGGCGTCCACGTAGTCGAGCAGCTGACGCAGGCTGACCGGCTCCGGCGTGATGTCCATCTTGCCGGCCTCGATCTTGGACAGGTCGAGGATGTCGTTGATGAGCTGGAGCAGGTCGGTGCCGGCCGAGTGGATGACGTTGGCGTACTCCACCTGCTTGGGCGTGAGGTTGCGGGTGGGGTTCTGGGAGAGGAGCTGCGCCAGGATGAGCAGCGAGTTGAGCGGGGTGCGCAGCTCGTGGCTCATGTTGGCGAGGAACTCGCTCTTGTACTTGGACGCCAGCGCGAGCTGCTGGGCCCGGTCCTCCAGCTCCTGGCGGGCCTGTTCGATCTCGCTGTTCTTGGTCTCGATGTCGCGGTTCTGCTGGGCCAGCAGCTCCGCCTTCTCCTCCAGCTCGGCGTTCGAGCGCTGCAGCTCCTCCTGCCGCACCTGGAGTTCGGTGGCGAGCCGCTGCGACTCGGCCAGCAGCGCGTCGGTGCGGGCGTTGGCCACGATCGTGTTGACGTTGACGCCGATCGTCTCGACGAGCTGCTCCAGGAAGTCCCGGTGGATGCTGGCGAAGCGCCTGAGGCTGGCCAGCTCGATCACGCCGAGCACCTGGTCCTCGACCACGATCGGCAGCACGATGAGGTTGACGGGCCCGGCCTCGCCGAGACTGGACGACACGGTCAGGTAGCCCGGCGGGATGTCCTCCACCAGGATCGTCCGCCTGGCCTGCGCGGCCTGGCCGACCAGCGACTCGCCGAACGCGTAGCGGCGCGAGGCGTCGCGGTGGCCGTAGCAGCCGACCACCCGCAGCTCCGCGCCCGCCGCGGTCTCCTCGGCCAGCAGGAAGGTGCCGTGCTGCGCGTTGACCAGCGGGGCCAGCTCGTTCATGACCAGTTCGGCGACCGCTGACAGGTCGCGGTGGCCCTGCATGAGCCCGGAGATGCGGGCGAGGTTGGTCTTGAGCCAGTCCTGCTCCTGGTTGGCCCTGGTCGACTCGCGCAGGGACTCCACCATGGAGTTGACGTTGTCCTTGAGGTCGGCCAGCTCGCCCTCGGCGTCGACGGTGATCGACCGGGTCAGGTCGCCGGAGGTGACCGCGCTGGTCACCTCGGCGATGGCGCGCACCTGGCGGGTGAGGTTGCCGGCCAGCTCGTTGACGTTCTCGGTCAGCCGCTTCCAGGTGCCGGACACGCCCTCGACCTCGGCCTGGCCGCCCAGCCGTCCCTCGCTGCCCACCTCGCGGGCCACACGGGTTACCTCGGCGGCGAACGAGGACAGCTGGTCGACCATCGTGTTGATGGTCGTCTTCAGCGCGAGGATCTCGCCGCGGGCGACGACGTCGATCTTCTTGGTCAGGTCGCCCTGGGCGACGGCCGTGGTGACCTGGGCGATCGAGCGCACCTGGTTGGTGAGGTTGTCGGCCATCGAGTTGACGTTGTCGGTGAGGTCCTTCCAGGTGCCCGCCACGTTGGGCACCCGGGCCTGGCCGCCGAGCTGGCCCTCCGTACCCACCTCTCGGGCGACGCGGGTGACCTCGTCGGCGAACGCGCTCAGCGTGTCGACCATGGTGTTGATGGTCTGGGCGAGCGCGGCGACCTCGCCCTTGGCCTCGACGGTGATCTTCTGGGACAGGTCGCCCTTGGCGACCGCCGTGGCGACCTGGGCGATCGAGCGCACCTGGCTGGTGAGGTTGGACGCCATCACGTTGACGGAGTCGGTCAGGTCCTTCCAGGTGCCCGACACGCCGCGTACGGTGGCCTGGCCGCCCAGCCGTCCCTCGGTGCCGACCTCGCGGGCGACGCGGGTGACCTCGTCGGCGAACGAGGACAGCTGGTCGACCATCGTGTTGATGGTTTCCTTCAGCTCCAGGATCTCGCCGCGGGCGTCGACGCGGATCTTCTGCGACAGGTCGCCCTTGGCGACCGCCGTGGTCACCTCGGCGATGCTGCGCACCTGGTCGGTGAGGTTGTCGGCCATGACGTTCACCGACTCGGTCAGCGCCTTCCACGTGCCGGAGACGCCCTTGACGTCGGCCTGGCCGCCCAGCCGTCCCTCGGTGCCGACCTCTCGGGCGACGCGGGTGACCTCGTCGGCGAACGCGCTCAGCGTGTCGACCATGGTGTTGATGGTCTGGGCGAGCGCGGCGACCTCGCCCTTGGCCTCGACGGTGATCTTCTGCGACAGGTCGCCCTTGGCGACTGCCGTGGCGACCTGGGAGATGTTGCGGACCTGGCTGGTGAGGTTGCCGGCCATGAAGTTCACCGAGTCGGTGAGGTCGCGCCAGGTGCCGGAGACGCCCTTGACGTCGGCCTGGCCGCCGAGCTGGCCCTCGGTGCCGACCTCGCGGGCGACGCGGGTGACCTCGTCGGCGAAGGAGGACAGCTGGTCGACCATGGTGTTGACGGTGTTCTTGAGTTCGAGGATCTCGCCGCGGGCGTCGACGGTGATCTTCTGGGAGAGGTCGCCGCGGGCCACGGCCGTGGTCACCTGGGCGATGGAGCGGACCTGGCTGGTGAGGTTGCCGGCCATGAAGTTGACGGAGTCGGTGAGGTCGCGCCAGGTTCCGGCGACGCCGGGCACCTGCGCCTGCCCGCCCAGCCGCCCCTCCGTGCCCACTTCGCGGGCGACGCGGGTGACCTCGTCGGCGAACGACGAGAGCTGGTCGACCATGGTGTTGACGGTGTTCTTGAGTTCGAGGATCTCGCCGCGGGCGTCGACGGTGATCTTCTGGGAGAGGTCGCCCTTGGCGACGGCGGTGGTGACCTCGGCGATGGAGCGGACCTGGCTGGTGAGGTTGCCGGCCATGAAGTTGACGGAGTCGGTGAGGTCGCGCCAGGTTCCGGCGACGCCGGGCACCTGCGCCTGCCCGCCGAGCTGGCCCTCGGTGCCGACCTCGCGGGCGACGCGGGTGACCTCGTCGGCGAACGACGAGAGCTGGTCGACCATGGTGTTGACGGTGTTCTTGAGTTCGAGGATCTCGCCGCGGGCGTCAACGGTGATCTTCTGGGAGAGGTCGCCCTTGGCGACGGCGGTGGTGACCTCGGCGATCGAGCGGACCTGGCTGGTGAGGTTGCCCGCCATCGCGTTCACCGAGTCGGTCAGGTCCTTCCAGGTGCCCGACACCCCCGGCACCTCGGCCTGGCCGCCGAGCTGGCCCTCGGTGCCCACCTCCCGCGCCACGCGCGTCACCTCGGAGGTGAACAGGGAGAGCTGGTCGACCATCCCGTTGAAGACCGTCGCGATCTCCGTCAGCAGGCCGTCGCCGTCCTCGGGGAGCCGGGTGCCGAAGTCGCCGTCCCGTACGGCGGTGAGGCCGGCCAGGAGCTGCCGCAGATCCAGTTCGGGGTCACCGCCGGCGGCGCGTGCTGAGCGCGCACGCTTCGCGGTGCCTGCCCTCTCGACCATGTCCACCCTCGCGATCACCGTCATGAACAGGAGAAAGAAAGCATATAAAGCACTGCCGAACGCATCGGCCCCTGTGGCCGCGGCCGCGGACGCAGCGGGCAGATCGGCCTGCAAGGCTATCGGGCGGGCGATCTCCGCGGAGCGCCCTCACAGGCGACGTGTCAGTGTCGATCAGGACTTCGCGGTACATCCGCAGCGTGCACGTACTGCGCCTGTGCTCCGTCTTCGCCGCGCCCGAGCCCGCGACCGCGCCGCAGGGCAGGGGCCTGCGGTTCCCATCGGGGGCATGCGCGCGACGCCCGGACCTGAGCCTCATCCGGTGGAGTCGCGGCCGGCGTCGAACACCTTCTCGTAGTGCTCGCGCGCCTGCTCGACCACGGAGTCGGCGAGCCACGCGACCGGCTCGACCTGGTCGATGAGCGGCTCGTGGTCGGGGCCGCGGGCCGCCATGCGGCCGGCCAGCACCCACGCGTGGCGATCCTCGTCCTTCTCGGCCAGGTGCGTGTACTTGCAGATCTGACGGGCCAGCCAGTCGCGCAGCGGGAGGGTCCACCAGCGCTCGGCGTCGAGCACGGTCACCGACAGGCCGGGCAGTTCCAGACGGCTCTCGTAGTCGACGCTCGGCTTGCCGGCGTCGGCGTCGGGGCCCTTGGAATAGCGCAGGTACAGCCCGGGCCGGTGCTCGACGAGCTCGGTCAGCTCGTCCAGGCTCTTGATCGTCGGTATCCCGCTCACCTCACTCCCCACGGCGCACTGGAAAAGGCGGCCCGAAAACGGTCCGTCCGCGATGCTGTCCTCCCCTCCCCACCCGCCAACAGGGCAAACCCTCGTCCGGTGAGGGCGGGAGAGGACATCACGCAGCGTGACACCCGCCCGGATGCCCGAGCTGAGCTGCTAATGCGCATTATTACCGCTATTACACCGTTGACGGGAGGACGGGCGAGCCCGCAGTATGTCGTCTCAGCGCGACTAATGCGCATTAGCACCATGACAGGTGACTACATGCGGTGATGTCGCTCGCGCTCACCCCGACCCCGGATCCCTCGCCCCTGAGGAGTCGCCCCCCATGAACCAGGACATCGAGAAGGACTGTAACCGTGCCCTGCCCGTGATCGGCCGCCGCGGTCTGCTGGCCGCCGCCGGGGGAGCGATGCTCCTCGCCGCCCTGCCCGCCCGGGCCCGGCGGGCGGCCGCCGCGACGACGGGCCCGCTGCCGGACCTGGCCGCGCTGCCCGCCGGGGCTCCGGACCGCCGGCTGTTCGCCCCCATAGAGCAGCGCTACGCGCCCTACCTGATGATCCTCGCGCCGATGGTGAAAGACATCGAGGACGCCGACCCGGCCACCTACGGCTTCTTCAAAGGGGGCTGGTGGCGCACCCCGTCGGCGCCGTACAACGCCCGGGTCCAGGAGCACGTCTACACGCTGGCCTGGTTCCACGCGAACGCCCGCCCCTGGAACCCGTACGCCGGCGACCCGGCGCTGCTCGCCGCGCTCGACGCGGCGCTGGGCCACTACCTCGGCCTGCAGCACGACGACGGCTCGTGGCCGGAGTACGACATCGACGAACGGGGCATGGCGCCCACCGGCTTCGCCATGGGCTACCTGAGCAAGACCCTGGGCATCCTCCGGCGGTCCGGTGCGCTGCCGGAGCGCCAAGAGCAGATCAGAGCCGCTCTTCACCGGGGGATGACCTGGTTCCTCGACCCGGCGACGACCAAGGTGTGGCAGAAGAAGCCGCTGGCCTACGCCAACCAGACCACCTCGGGCCTGGCCGGGGCCTCGCTCGCCCTGAACCTCGATCCCGATCCCGCGCTGCGCCGGCGCCTCGCGGAAGGTATCGCCAGGCTCGCCGCGGACGGCCAGAGCCCGGCCGGGTTCTTCTACGAGCAGCGCGGCATGGACATGAACTACAACTTCGAGGTCATGCTGCCGGAGATGGCCGACGCCTACCACCAGACGGGCGACCGGACGCTCGTGGGGATGGCCGGGCGGTTCGCCGACTGGCTGGGCTACAACCTGGTCCGGGAGCCGGACGGCAGCGGCTACATCAGCAACATCGCGCCGTCGACGCGCACCAGCAGCCGGTTCTACGACGACGTGCGGCCCGACCCCGACCGCACCGCGCTCAACTCGCTGTTCGTGCCCGAGGTGCCCGCGCTGGCGGCGTTCCTGAGCGCCCGCGAGGACCTGGCCGCCGCGCGGGCCGCCTGGGCGGCCGACACCGCCCCCGTGACCCCGGCCCAGAAGCAGGACACCTCGCCGCGCATCCTCACCCACGCGATCTACGGCGAACGCTTCCCCACCAGGAAGGCGAAGGACAAGGCGGTCAGGAGCCTGCCGTACCTGAAGTGGAAGCACTTCGTGGAGATCCGCAGCGACCTGGGGCAGGACTTCGTGTTCGTCCGCCGTCCCGGCCTCTACCTCGGCGGCTACTTCGGCACCCGCGGGACGTCGTACGGCAGGACCGGCCTGACGTTCCTGTGGCACCCGGACGCCGGGACGATCGTGCACTCCCTGAACAACAACAACCAGGGCTGCTGGGGCACCGTGCGGGCGAACGGCGTGCCGGACAACGCGGGAGACCAGGCGGCCGAGTACTTCGCCGGCGAGCCGGGCACCGCCCCGTGGACCGGCGAGCACTCCAGAGGCGAGGGGACGTTCGGCATCCGCTACGGCGCCGCCGACGGGTCGATCCGCACGGAGGTGACGGTCACGCGCGACACCGTCCGCCGAGCCGTCCGCGCGTCCGGGGCGGTGACCGAGCAGATCCCGCTTGTCCTGCTGCCGACCGACACCCTCGTCTTCACCGACGGCACGCCCGCGCCGTATCACGCGAACACCACCGCGACGGCCGACGGGATCGACGTGCGCAGGGGAGCGGCGCTGATCCGGATCCGCTGGGGGACGGCTCGCGCGGCCTCGCTGCGCTTCGGCTCCTCGACGTACTTCCGCGACGCCAGGCGGCTCATCCACGTGCTGCGCGTCCCGCACGACGGCAGCGTCGACGTCGTCATCACGTGCGACTAATGCGCATTACTTCAGGATGAACACGTCTTGACGCGGGCACGCGCGGCTTCCAGAATGATGTTCTCTCTTTCGCTAATACGCATTATCAGACAGGACCCCACGTGGTGACCAACCGCCGCCTCACCCAGCAGGACATCGCCCGCATGGCCGGTGTCAGCCAGACCACGGTCTCGCTGGTGCTGAACAACCGGTCCGACGCGGACGTGCGGATCGCGCCCGAGACCCGCGAGCGCGTGCTGCGCGTGATCCGCGAGACCGGGTACGTCGCCGACCCGGTCGCCCGGCGGCTCGCGGAGCGGCGCAACCGCATCCTCGGCGTGTTCACCTACGAGGCGGTCTTCCCGACGGCGAGCGCCGACTTCTACCACCCGTTCCTCGTCGGCATCGAGGAGTGCGCCGAGGAGATCGGCTGCGACCTGCTGCTGTTCACCAGCGCCAAGGCGTCGGGGGAGCGGCGGCGGATCTTCAACGCCGACAGCCGCATCCGCCTGGCCGACGGATGCGTGCTGCTCGGCCGCACGGTCGATCGCGACGACCTGGCCCGCCTGCTGACCGAGAACATCCCCTTCGTGTCGGTCGGCCGCCGCGACGACGCGGGCGGGCCGGTGCCGTACGTCGGGGCCGACTACCCGCCGGCCGTACGCGCACTGGTCGAGCGCGCGTACGGGCTCGGCCACCGGCGGCTGGCCTACGTCGGAGCCGGGACGGGCGCGGAGTCCCCGGCCGATCGCATGCGCGGCTTCCGCGAGGCGGTCGCCGCCGTCGGGACGGAGTGGATCCACGTGCCTGTGGCCGATCGCGGGCCGGGGGACGTCCTCGACGACCTGGCCGCGGCGGGCGTGACCGCCGCGTTCGTGGAGGAGTCCGCGGACGGCGTCGCGATCGTGCAGGCCGCCAGGGAGCGCGGCGTCGACGTGCCCGGCGAGCTGTCGATCCTCGCGCTCGGCGCCCCCACGCGGCCGGTCCACGTCGAGATCGACTTCACGGGGTTCCGCATCCCCCGGCGCGAGATGGGCCGCAGGGCCGTGGAACTGCTCGCCCTGGTGCTCGAACGCGGCGGAACGCCCCAGGAACTGCTGCCGTGCGAGTTCGTGGAGGGATCGACCCTCGCCCCCGCACGGTCCGAGGAAGGAAGGTAATCGCACGTGAGCGAGACAACGGCGGACGCGCTGGTCGTCGGCGGAGGGCTCGGCGGCGTCGCCGCCGCTCTGGCCCTGCTGCGGGCCGGCCGCACCGTGGTCCTCACCGAGGAGCACGACTGGCTGGGCGGCCAGCTCACCAGCCAGGCGGTGCCGCCGGACGAGCACTCGTGGGTCGAGCGGTTCGGCGTGACGGCGAGCTACCGGGCGCTGCGCGACGGGATCCGGCGCTACTACCGGGACCACTATCCGCTGACCGAGCGGTCCCGGGCCTGGCGCGAGCTGAACCCCGGCGCCGGACACGTGAGCCGCCTGTGCCACGAGCCGAGGGTCGCGGTCGCCGTCATCGAGGCGATGCTGGCGCCCTACCGGGGGTCCGGACGGCTGCGGGTGCTCCAGCCGTACCGGCCGGTGGCCGCGGAGGTGGACGGCGACCGGGTGACGAGCGTGACGGTGGAGCACCGCGACGGCGGCGGCCGGACCACGGTCACGGCGCCGTACGTGCTCGACGCCACCGAGACCGGCGAACTGCTGCCGATGACCGGCACCGAGTACGTCACCGGGTTCGAGTCGCAGGCCGAGACCGGGGAGCCGAGCGCGCCCGCCGAGGCGCAGCCGCTCAACATGCAGGCGGTCTCGGTGTGCTTCGCGATCGACCACGTCGACGGCGACCACACCATCGACAGGCCCGCCTCCTACGGGTTCTGGCGGGAGTATCAGCCGCCCTTCTGGGGCGACCGGCTGCTGTCGTGGCGCTGCCCGCACCCCCGCACCCTGGAGATCGTCGAGCGGTCGTTCACCCCCAACCCCGACGACGATCCGCTGTCGGTGGTGGCCGACCAGCGGCTCAGCCCCGGCGACGCCAACCTGTGGACCTTCCGCAGGATCGCCGCCCGGCGCAACTTCGTCCCCGGCACCTACGACAGCGACATCACGCTCGTCAACTGGCCCATGATCGACTACCTCGAGGGGCCGGTCGTCGACGTCCCGGACGCGGGCAGGCACCTCGCCGCGGCCCGCGAGCTGTCGCTGTCGGTCCTCTACTGGCTGCAGACCGAGGCGCCCCGGCCGGACGGCGGAACCGGCTACCCCGGCCTGCGGCTGCGCGGTGACGTCACCGGCGGTGCCGACGGTCTCGCCCAGGCCGCCTACATCCGGGAGTCGCGGCGCATCAGGGCCCTCTACACGGTGGTCGAGCAGGACCTGTCCCTCGCGGTACGCGGCGACAAGGGCGCGGTCCGGTACGCCGACTCCGTGGGCGTGGGGATGTACCGCATCGACCTCCACCCGAGCACGGGCGGCGACAACTACATCGACGTGGGCTGCTCGCCGTTCGAGATCCCCCTCGGGGCGCTCATCCCCCGGCGGACGACCAACCTGCTGCCCGCCGGCAAGAACATCGGCACCACGCACATCACCAACGGGGCCTACCGGCTGCATCCGGTCGAGTGGAACATCGGTGAGGCGGCGGGCGCGCTGGCCGCCTTCTGCCTCGACCGCGGCACGACCCCGCACGCCGTACGTGAGGGCGACACCCTCCTCGACGACTTCCAGCGCCGTCTGACGGACGACGGCGTCGAGCTCCGCTGGCCGCAGGTCGCCGGCTACTGAAAATCACGAACTTCGGGGGACGCACGGTAAGGAGACCGACGATGAAACCACTCGGGAGGCTGGCGGCCCTCGCGACGGCCGCGTTGCTCGCCACGGGGTGCGGCGGCGGGAACGCCGCCGCGCCGGCGGCGAGCGGCCCGCAGCCGCTCCGCATGACGATCTGGACCTCCAACGAGGCCCACCTGAAGCTGTTCAACGAGATCGCGGCCGAGTACCGGAAGTCGCACCCGGACGTCGGGGAGATCAAGTTCGACCCCATCCCGTTCGAGAGCTACACCACCACGCTCACCACCCAGATCGCCGGCGGCAAGGCCCCCGACCTCGCCTGGATCCTGGAGGGGTCGGCGCCCGACTTCGTCTCCTCCGGGGCGCTCGTGCCGCTGAAGGGTGTGCTCGGCAAGGCGCAGGGCTACGACCTGGCCGACCTGACCCCCGCGGCGACGAAGCTGTGGGAGAAGGACGGCGAGCTGTACGCCTACCCGTTCTCGACCTCGCCCTTCGGCGTGTTCGTCAACGAGGACCTGCTCAAGGCGGCCGGACAGAAGACCCCCGAGGAACTGATCAAGGCCGGGAAGTGGACCTGGGACGAGGCCCTGGCCATGAACGCCGCGGTGGCGAAGAAGGAGGGCAAGGGAGGCCTGATCATCCGCGACTTCGATTACAAGAACTGGGACAACCTGGCCTCGTTCTGGGGTGGCTGGGGCGCCAGGGCGTGGAGCGACGACGGCAGGACCTGCCAGTTCGACAGTCCCGAGATGGTCGAGGCGATGACGACCCTCCACAAGGCGATCTTCACCGACAAGGCCCTGCCCGGTCCCGGGACCAGCGTTGACTTCTTCGCCGGCGAGGCCGCCATGACGATCACCCAGATCTCCCGGGCGTCGCTGCTGCAGGACGCGAAGTTCAAATGGGACCTGGTGCCGCTGCCGGCCGGGCCCAAGGGGGAGTACGCCGTGTTCGGGCAGGCCGGCATCGGCGTGCTGAAGAACTCCCCGCACGCCGACCTCGCGGCAGACTTCCTCACCTTCTTCACCGACCCGGCCAACTCCGCCAAGCTCGCGGCGTACTTCCCGCCGCCGCGGGCCGCCCAGCTCACCTCGGAGACGCTGGCCAAGAGCAACCCGCTGCTCAAGCCCGAGCAGTTGCAGCGCGTGGTGATCGACGGCATCGCCAAGGGCGTGGTCAAGCCCAACCACGCGGGCCAGGCGGAGCTGGCGCAGACCGTCCGGGCGGCGCTCGACCCGCTGTGGCAGCCGGGCGCCGACGTCAAGACCGTGCTGGACGGCGTCTGCGCGAAGATCCAGCCGATGCTGGGCGCGTGACGTGGCGGTGACGGAGATCGACTCGCGGGTGACGGCACGGGCCGCCACCCGCGGGGTCCCCTTCTGGAACACCCGCCGCCGGGACGTGCTCGCGGGCTACCTGTTCATCGCTCCCCAGCTCGCCGGAAGCGTCCTGTTCGTGCTGCTGCCGCTGGCGCTCGTCGGGTGGTACAGCCTGCACGAGTGGAACGTGCTGGCCGGCACCTTCCAGTTCACCGGCGGCGACAACTACGCCAAACTCCTCGGCGACGCCAACCTGCGCTCGGTGCTGTGGGCGACCGCGCTGTTCTCCGTGGGCCTGGTGGCGCTCAACCTCAGCCTGGCCCTCCTGCTGGCGGTGCTGCTCAACCAGCGGTTGCGCGGCACGACGTTCTTCCGGGCGCTGTTCTTCTCGCCGGTCGTGGTGTCGCTGGTCGCCTGGACGATCGTCTGGCAGTTCCTGCTCCAGTCGAACGGCGGGATCAACGGCGTGCTCGGCGCGTTCGGCGTCACCGGGCCGAACTGGCTGCGCGGCGAGGCAACCGCGATGGTCTCGGTGATCGTCGTGCAGGTGCTCAAGAACGTGGGCCTCAACATGGTGCTGTTCCTGGCCGCCCTGCAGGGCGTGCCCAAGCAGCTCTACGAGGCCGCCCAGCTCGACGGTGCGGGCGCGTGGACCAGGTTCCGGCGGATCACGATCCCGCTGATCAGCCCCACGATCCTGCTCACGTCGATCATCACGGTGGTCGGGTCGCTCCAGGTGTTCGCCCAGATCGCGGTGCTCACCCAGGGCGGTCCCGGCATGTCGACCACCGTGCTCGTCTACTACCTGTACCAGCAGGCGTTCCAGTTCCACCACTTCGGGTACGGCGCGACCCTGTCGGTCGTGCTGTTCGCGATCGTCGCGGCCCTCACCCTCGTGCAGTGGCGGATGCGCCGGAAGTGGGTCTTCAATGAGTCGTAGAGCGAAGACCGCGGTGTACGGGCTGCTGTGCGTGCTCTGCGTGCCGTTCGTCTTCCCCACGTGGTGGATGGTCACCTCGTCGTTCAAGCCGGTCGGCGACATCTTCGCGTTCCCGCCGTCGCTGCTGCCCGGCCGGTGGGACGTCACCGCGTACCGGCAGGTGTTCCAGCTCCAGCCGTTCGCGCAGCAGTACTGGAACAGCCTCTACATCGCGCTGGTGGTGACCGCCGGCACGATGGCGGTCGCGGCGCTGGCCGGGTACGCCTTCGCGCGCATCCGCTTCCCCGGGCAGAACGTGCTGTTCTTCGTCGTGCTGCTCGGCCTGCTCATCCCGAGCGAGGTCACGATCGTGCCGCTGTTCCAGCTGTTCAACGGGTGGGGGTTGACCGACACCCACTGGCCCCTGATCCTGGTGCCGATCTTCGGCGCGCCGAGCGTGCTGGCGACGTTCATCATGCGGCAGTTCTTCATCAGCCTGCCGGGCGAGCTGGAGGAGGCGGCCCGGGTGGACGGTCTCGGGCGGTTCGGCACGTTCGCCCGGGTGGCGTTGCCGCTGGCCCGGCCCGCTCTCGGCGCGGTGGCCGTCTTCACCTTCCTCCATTCCTGGAACCTCTACCTCGAACCGATCGTGTACCTGTCGTCCCCGGAGAAGTTCACGCTGCCGCAGGTGCTCACGCAGTTCGTCGACGCGTACGGCGGCCCGATGTGGAACGTGCAGCTCGCCGCGGCCTCGATGACGGCGATCCCGGTGCTGGTCGTGTTCGTCGTGGCGCAGCGGCAGTTCATCGAGGGGCTGGCTCATACGGGACTGAAAGGCTGAGGATGCACCCCAACCTCGACCCCGAGCTGAGGGCGGCCGTCGAGCGGGAGCCGCCCGCGTTCGCGAACCTGTCGGACGCGACGTACGAGGACCTCCTGGAGCTGCGGGCCCGGCGGGCCGCCGGGCTGGCCGTGGCGGCGCAGCCGGTGGGCGAGGGAGTCCGCGTCGAGGATGTGGTCGTCCCCGGCCCCGGCGGCGACCTGCGGCTGCGCGTCTACCGGCCGGCCGCCCAGGACGGCCCGCTGCCGGGGGTGTACTGGATCCACGGCGGCGGCATGGTGCTCGGCAGCCCCGAGGCGGACGACGCCCGTGCCGGGTCGTACGTGCGTCGCGTCGGCTGCGTGGTGGTGTCGGTGGACTACCGGCTCGCACCCGAGCACCCCCATCCCGCGCCCGTGGAGGACTGTTACGCCGGTCTCGCCTGGACCGCCGCTCACGCGGGTGATCTCGGCGTCGACGCCGGCCGGCTGGCGGTGGGCGGCGTGAGCGCCGGCGGCGGGCTCGCCGCGGGGACCGCGCTGCTCGCCCGCGACCGCGGCGGGCCCGCGCTCGTCTTCCAGCTCCTGCTGTGCCCGATGCTCGACGACCGTGAGATCACCACCTCCGGCCGCTCCTTCGAGGACGCCGTGACGTGGAACCGCGGCTCCAACCGGTTCGGCTGGGCGGCCCTGCTCGGCGACGCCGCCGGAGGCGAGGACGTGCCGGTGTACGCCGCCCCCGCGCGGGCCGCCGACCTGTCCGGCCTTCCCCCGGCGTACGTGGACGTGGGCGAGCTCGAGGTCTTCCGCGACGAGTGCGCCGACTACGCGCTGCGGCTGGCCCGGGCCGGGGTGTCGGTCGAGTTCCACCTCTGGCCGGGGGCCTTCCACGGCTTCGACACCGTCGTGCCCGGTGCGGCACTCAGCCGCCGGGCCCGTGCCGAGCGCGTCGCCGCCCTCACCCGTGCCCTGCGTTGAGGGTCTAGCCGCAGTACATCCACGTGCCTGCCGGGGTGCCGCCGCGGGCGAGGGGCTTGGAGCCGATCCTGACCGCCCCGGCGAACTGGACGCACCGGTGGTCGACGCCGTAGATGTGCACCGGGCCCGCGAACCACTTGTACTTCTCGCTGCCGCTGGCGGCCCCCTTGTCCGGGCCGTCGTACTTCTTGTTCCGGTTCCTGTCCACGAAGAGTTCGACGTACAGGTAGCTGGTCTTGCCGATGGAGGAGGACGCCACCCGGGCGATGGCGCATTTCGCGTGCGCGGTGGGGCTCTGGTACAGCGTGACGGTGCCGTACGACTTCCCGTCCTTGGCCCCCTGGGTCAGCGGATAACTGGCCACCTTGCGGTACGACTGCCCGCACGACCCCTTGGGATAGGCCTGCGCCGGTCCGGCGGACACCAGAGTGAGGGCGGTGGCGATGGCGACGGTCATGCCGCCCGCGACCCAGCGAGTGATCTCCAAAGGCTCTCGTCGGATCATCGATCACCCCAGATGCGTGGATATGGGCATGATCACGCTAGCAGCCGAGGCGGACCGTGCGGACGTAGTAGAGGAGAGCGCCGTGGTCTCAGGGGCGCTGCTCGCGTTCGGCGAGGAGGCGGGCGGTCTCGTCGGATACCTCGCTCGCGAGGACCGCCGAGACCACGTCGATCAGATGGCTGGTGAACAGGCGGTCGTCCCGGGCCGGGGGGCCGCTCGCCCGGCGGGCCAGCTCGACGTACGTCATGCGGATCGCCATGAAGCGCTGGTGCAGGCGTACGGCGGCCTCGGGAAGCAGGGGGGCGACCAGTTCACGCCAGCGGTCGATGCTGCCGCCGCCGTCCTCGGGGAGGCTGGGCGGCACGCGGTGGACCAGTTGCTCCATGACGCGCAGATAGTCCCGCCCGCCGTCGGGGTCGGCCAGCTTGGCGGCGGCCGGGCGGACGAGCGCGGCGGCGAGCGAACGCAGGGCGTCGGCCTGCGGCAGCGGGCCGCGTGCCTCGTACTCGTCCAGAAGCTGGTGGCGTCGTGCCTCGATCTCCGGCCGGTGCTTGGCGAGCACCGCCTTCAGCAGCCCGGCGCGGTCGCCGAAGTGGTACTGCAGCGCGGTGGAGTTGCGCTGCCCGGCGGCGGTGTTGATCTCGCGCAGCGACACCGCGTCGATGCCGCGCTCGGCAAACAGGCGTTCCGCGGCGTCCACGAGCCTCCGGACCGTGGTCTCCGCCGCCATCGTGCCTCCCTTGTCGCTCGTACGGCCGAAGGATACGGTATTTCAGGCGAACGCATTATTTGACGTGTCAGTCGCATTATCGTGCCCGAGGGAGGGCCATGGCCATCGACTTCACGCTCGCTCCCGAGCACGAGGAGATACGCGCGCGGGTGCGGACGTTCGTCCAGGAGACGGTGATCCCTGCGGTGAAGCCGTTCGAGGACTCCGAGGAGAAGGTCCTCACCCGCGAGGAGTACCTGCGCACGATCTTGGCCCTGCGCCGCAGGGCCAAGGAGGAGGGGCTCTGGCTGCCGCACATGCCCAAGGAATGGGGCGGCATGGGCCTCGGCCACGTCGAGCTGGCCATGGTGCAGGCCGAGGCGGCCAAGACCAGGCTCGGCCCGTGGGTGCTCAACTGCGCGGCCCCCGACGAGGGCAACATGCACACGCTGCTGCACTGGGGCACCGACGAGCAGAAGGAGCGCTACCTGCGGCCGCTACTCGACGGCGTGAAGATGTCGTGCTTCGCGATGACCGAGCCCGAGGTGGCCGGCTCCGACCCGACCCTCATCCGTACGAGCGCCGTGAAGGACGGCGACGAGTGGGTGATCAACGGGCACAAGTGGTTCATCTCCAATGCCCGCAGGGCGAGCTTCGCCATCCTGATCGCCAAGACCGAGTTCGACCTGCCGGAGGGCGCACGGGGCGCCAACACGGCCTTCCTCGTGGACCTGCCCGCCGACGGCTGGAACGACGTACGCGAGATCGAGACCATGCACGGTTCCACCGGCCACAGCGAGATCGTCATCACCAACCTGCGCCTGCCGGACTCCGCCGTGCTCGGCGGGCGGGGCAACGGCCACCGGCTGGGCCAGTACCGCCTCGGTCCGGCCCGGCTGGCGCACTGCATGCGCTGGATATCGCAGGCGGAGACGGCCTTGGACATGATGGTGGGCAGGGCGCTGGACAGGTTCAGCCACGGATCACTGCTCGCCGACAAGCAGGGCGTGCAGTGGATGATCGCCGACTCGGCCATGGAGCTCTACCAGTGCAAGCTCATGGTCCTGCACGCCGCCTCGAAGATCGACAAGGGTGAGGACTTCCGCACCGAGGTCTCGATGGCCAAGCACTTCGTGGCGAACAGCCTGAACCGGATCGTCGACCGGGCCATCCAGGTCCACGGGGCGCTCGGCTACTCGACCGACACTCCGCTGGCGCACATGTTCCAGCACGCGCGATGGGCGCGATTCGCGGACGGCGCCGACGAGATCCACCAGATGCGCATCGCCGAGCGCACCATCGAGGCGTACCGGGCCACCGGCTCGACCAGGGCCGCAACGGGAGGACTGCCGCTGTGAACACCGACGACATCTCCGGCAAGGTCGCGCTCGTCACCGGGGGCGCGGGCGGCATCGGCGCGGGTGTCGCCCGCCGCCTGGCCGCGTACGGCGCGCATGTCGTGCTGGCCGACGTCGACGCCGAGGCCGGCGCGCGCACCGCCGAGGAGATCGGCGCCGCGTTCGTGCGGACCGACGTGTCGCGGCTGGAGGACAACCAGGCCGCGGTCGCGCTCGCGGTCGAGCGGCACGGGCGGCTCGACCTCGCCTTCCTCAACGCGGGCGTCGCCTCGGGGTTCGGGCTCGGCGAGGACTTCGACCTCGCCCGCTACCGGCGCGTGATGGGGGTCAACCTCGACGGCGTCGTCTTCGGCGTGCACGCCGCGCTGCCCGCGATGCGGGCCGGGGGCGTGATCGTGGCCACCGCGAGCATGGCGGGGATCGTGGACATCCCCTCCGATCCCGTCTACGCGGCCAACAAGCACGCGGTCGTCGGGCTCGTCCGCTCGCTCGGCCCGCAACTGGAGCCCCTCGGCGTCCGGGTGCAGGGGCTGTGCCCGTCGTTCGCGGACACGGCGATCCTCGACGCCGAGGCCAAGGCGCTGCTGGACGAGCTGAAGTTCCCGATCCTCGACGTCGAGACGGTCGTCGACGCGTTCTTCTCGCTGCTGGCGAGCGAGGGCACGGGCGAGTGCTGGTTCGTGGTGCCGGGCCGCGAGAGCCAGCCCTTCGCCTTCCGCCGCGCCCCCGGCCCTCGCTGATCGCCGTCCCCGGTCAGGAGCCGGAACCCACCTGGCGGCGGCCTCGACGACCCGCCGCCGGGTCTGTTCCCGGCCGATGGCCGCGACGCCCACCGCAACTGGGAACGCCTCACGTCGCGCGCCGCGAACCCCCACCTGGCGTGCGGGGCCCGATGATCGGTTCCCGATAATGTGTTCGGCAGGAGCCGCCGGGGCGACGGCCGGGTGGAAGCGGAGCGAGGGCGAGCGCGATGAGCTGGGCGGACTTCCAGTACGAGATCTATCTCAGCGGCATGACCGGGGCCGTGCCCCGGCTGCCGACCGACCTGACCCGGCTGGAGGAGATGGCCGAGAGGCGGCTCGGGCCGGGTCCGGTCGGCTACGTCGCCGGCAGTGCGGGCAGCGGGCGCACCGAGCGCGCCAACCGCGAGGCGCTCGACCGCTGGCGGATCGTGCCGAGGATGCTGCGCGACGTGCGTGAACGCGACCTGTCGGTGACCGTGCTGGGCAGGCGGCTGCCCGCGCCGCTGGCACTGGCGCCGATCGGCGTGCTGTCGATCATGCATCCGGAGGCCGAGCGGGCCGCCGCCCGCGCGGCCGCCGCGACGGGCGTGCCCTTCATCCTGTCGTCGGCCTCCAGCACGCCGATGGAGGACGTCGCGGCGGCCATGGGGGACGGCGAGCGGTGGTTCCAGCTCTACTGGGGCAAGGACCGCGAGGTCACCCTCAGCTTCCTCGCCCGGGCGAAGGCGGCGGGGTTCACCGTGCTCGTCGTCACCCTCGACACGCCGCTGCTGGCCTGGCGGCCCCGCGACCTCGACCAGGCCTACCTGCCGTTCCTGCGGGGCGTCGGCACCGCCAACTACTTCACCGACCCGGCGTTCCAGGCCGGGCTCGCCCGGCCCGTGCACGAGGACCCGAACGCCGCCGTACTGCACTTCGTGGGGATGTTCGGCGACCCGGGCAAGACGTGGCCGGACCTCGCGCTGCTGCGCGAGCACTGGGACGGCCCGATCGTGCTGAAGGGTGTCCTGCACCCCGACGACGCCCGCCTGGCCGCCGACGCCGGAATGGACGGCGTCGTCGTCTCCAACCACGGCGGACGCCAGGTCAACGGCTCGATCGGGGCGGCCGACGCCCTGCCGGCCGTCGCCGACGCCGTGGCCGACCGGCTCACCGTGCTGTTCGACGGCGGCATCCGCACCGGGGACGACGTCGTCAAGGCGCTCGCGCTCGGCGCCAGGACCGTGCTGCTCGGCCGTCCGTACGCGTACGGACTGGGCCTGGACGGCCAGGCGGGGGTGGAGCACGTGATCCGCTGCGTGCTGGCGGAGACCGATCTCACCCTGGCCCTTTCCGGCTGCGCCGGGGTCGCCGCGCTCACCCCGGACCTGCTCACCCGGATCTGACTGCCGCCGCGCCCGGCCCCGGTGCCTCGATCACGTGGCCGAACCGAGGTCCTCGGCCAGGGCCTCCTCCTCGAGTTCCTCCCGCCGCGCGGCGGCCGGGCCGGCGGCGGCCGCCTCGGCCGCCTGGGCGCGCTCGGCCTCGCCGAGCTGCCGATGCGCGGTGGTGAGGACGACCGCGCCGAGGAGCACGGCCGCGGCCCCCATGTAGAACGGCGCGTGCTGGCTGTCGAAGTGCTCGGCGAGCTTGCCCGCGACGAAGGGTGCGAGACCGCCGCCGATGAAGCGGATGAAACCGTACGACGCGGAGGCGATGGGCCGCTCCACGGGCGAGATGGTCATGACCGCCTGGGTCGTGACCGTGTTGTTGACGCCGATGAAGACGCCGGCCACGATCACGCCGCAGATCACGGCGATCCGGTTGTCGGTGAACAGCGCGATCACCAGGATGTCGAGGCTGAACAGCACGAGGTTGGCGTACAGCGTGCGGGCGATGCCGAAGCGGGCCTGCAGTCGCGGGGCGCCGAAGACCGAGAAGATCGCGACGAGGATTCCCCAGCCGGTGAAGACGAGGCCGAGCTGGTGCTCGTCGAGCTCCATCGGGTAGGGCGCGTAGCCCAGCACGGTGAAGAAGCCCCAGTTGTAGCAGAGCGCGGTCAGGCCCAGGATGAGCAGGCCGCGGTGACGCAGGGCCTTGATCGGCGCCGCGATGCCGGTCTTCGTCGCCGGCGTGGGCGTCGGGCGCACCAGGGTGACGGTGGCGATCAGCGCGATCGCCATCAGGACCGCGACGCCGTAGAACGGGCCGCGCCAGCTGATGCCGCCGAGCACGCCGCCCAGCAGGGGGCCGACCGCGATGCCGACGCCGAGCGCGGTCTCGTACAGGATGATCGCTCCGGCGAAGCCGCCGCTGCTCGACGCGACGATGACCGCGAGCGAGGTGGCGATGAACAGGGCGTTGCCGAGGCCCCAGCCGGCGCGGAAGCCGACGATGCCGCCGATGCTGCCGGACGTCCCGGCGAGGGCGGCGAACACCACGATCAGGGCGAGGCCCACGATGAGGGTGCGCTTGGCACCGATCCGGCTGGAGACCCACCCGGTGACCAGCATCGCCACGGCGGTGACGACCAGGTAGCTCGTGAACAGCAGCGACACCTGGCTGGGCGTGGCGTGCAGCTTCGTGCTGAGGGCGGGCAGGATCGGGTCTACCAGCCCGATCCCCATGAACGAGATCACGCAGGCGAAGGCGACGGCCCAGACCGCCTTCGGCTGCTTGAACGGGTTGGAGACAGGGGCATGAGCAGAGCTCACCGGACCTCCTGGAAATTAGCGAGGGGGAGCGCCCTGATCCCTACTCGTCCGCCGTGCCCTCGAGCAGGCGCCGGAGCAGGGGGAGGAACTCGCCGGCGACCCGCGTCAGCTCACGCAGCTCGCCGGGGGACAGCGTGCCGAGCATCTCGGTGAGCCGCTCTCTGCGCCGCCGGCGCCGCTCGGCCAGCAGCGCCCGGCCGGCGTCGGTGACGCTGACCCGCACCGCGCGGCCGTCGAGGTCGTCGACCGCCCGGCATACCAGGCCTTCGCGCTCCAGGCGCTGCACGAGCTGGGTCATCGACGGCTGGGTGACGGCCTGCCGCGCGGCCAGGACGCTCAGCCGCTCCGGGCCGTTGCGGTCCAGGTACGACAGGGTCGTCGCGGCCGTGAGGCTGAGATCGCTCTGCGCGGACAGCCGCCGTACGGCGAGCACCGCGAGGTCGTCCAGGACGGCCGCGACCGCCTGGGACTCCTCCGGGGGATCGGCGCTCGGGGTGACGGACACAGGTGTTCCTCCGGACGGGAACCGAAATTACATAGGAAGCTTATACAACCCTACGGAGTGCACCACATCGCCCCCCCTCGTCGAGGGCTCAGCGGGCCGCTGCGAGCGGTGAGGAGTGCGTTACGGCGGATGAACGTGTCCGTGACGACGCGGAAACGACGGCCCCGTAAATAACTGTCAACCGACAGAAATCCCCCCAGCGCCCGGAGCCCCGATGGCCGTCACCGTCCCTTCCTCGCCTCCCACCGACGAGAGCGCCCTGCAGACGTTCGGCTACCGTCAGGAGCTGCACCGCAGCATGGGCAGGTACGCCTCCTTCGCCGCCGGCTTCTCCTTCATCTCCGTACTGACCACGGTCTTCCAGTTCTTCGCCTTCGGGTACGCCTTCGGCGGTCCGGCCTTCTTCTGGACCTGGCCCGTCGTGCTGGCCGGACAGATCCTGGTCGCCCTGTGTTTCGCCGAGCTGGCCGCCCGCTATCCGATCTCCGGCTCCATCTACCAGTGGTCCACCAGGCTCAGCACGGCGACGTTCGGCTGGTTCGCCGGGTGGATCATGATTCTCGGGCAGATCGTCGTGATCGCCGCCGCGGCGCTCGCCCTGCAGGTGGTGCTGCCCGCGATCTGGCCGGGCTTCCAGCTCGTCGGCGGCGATCCCGCGCCCACCACCGCCACGGGAGCGGCCAACGCCGCGATTCTCGGCCTGGTCCTGCTCGCGCTCACCACCACCGTGAACGTCGTCGACAACCGCGTTCTCGCGCGGATCAACAGCATCGGCGTCACCGCCGAGATCGTCGGCGCGATTCTCATCGTCGTGCTGCTGCTCACCCACGCCGAGCACGGTCCCGGCGTCACGTTCAGCACCGGCGGGCAGGGCGGGGCCATCGGCGCGCTGCTCGTCGGCTCGTTCACCGCCGCGTACGTCCTCATCGGGTTCGACAGCGCGGGCGAACTGAGCGAGGAGACCCGCAGTCCCCGGCGGGTCGCCCCGCGCACCATCCTGACCGCGCTCACGGCGGCCGGGGTGCTCGGGGGACTCATCCTGTTCGCCGGTCTGCTCGCCGCTCCCAGCCTGACCGACGGGAGGCTGGCCGCCGAGGGCCTGTCCTACGTGCTCACCAGCAGCCTGGGCGACTGGGTGGGCAAGCTGCTGCTGGCCGACGTGGTGCTGGCGATCACCGTGGCGACCATGGCGATCCAGACGGCCGCCACCAGGATGTTGTTCTCCATGGCGCGCGACGGGGCGATGCCCTTGTCGGGCCCGCTGTCCAGGGTCTCGCGCCGCACCGGGATGCCGACCGGGCCGGCGCTGGTCACCGGGGTGGCCGCGGCGGCCATCCTGCTGCTCAACTTCGCCTCTCCCGAGGCGTTCCTCGCCATCGGCACCACCTGCATCGTGCTGCTCTACCTCGCGTACGCGATGGTTACTGGCCCTCTGCTGCTCCAGCGCCTGCGCGGCGGCTGGCGGGGCGGGGCGCCGGGCGGGTTCGCCGAGGACGGCAGCCGGCTGTTCAGCATGGGCCGCTGGGGCCTGCCGGTCAACGCGCTGGCCTTCTGCTACGGCCTGGCGATGATGGTCAACCTGGCCTGGCCGAGGGCCGAGGTGTACGCCCCGATCACCGGCCACTGGTTCTTCCAGTGGTTCACCCTGCTCTTCCTGGTGGCGGTCGTCGCTCTGGGCGCGCTCTACCGGCGGCTACGCCGGCCCGCGGCCCGTCTTGCGCAGGTCGGGCAGATCCCGGTCGGGAACGCCGGCCAGGCGTAGCGCCGCGTCGGCGGTGGCGGCCGCCAGCGTCTCCAGGGCGTCGGCGGCCATCTCGCCCGGGGCGTCCCTGCGGATCAGGATGACGCCCTCGATCAGCGCGAACAGCAGATCGGTGCGCAGCGCCCGGTCGGCGGGCGTCAGCGCCGCGCCGGCGGTGGTGACCGCCAGCAGCCGCGCGTAGGTGTCCTTGAGCTCGCCGCGCATGCGCCGGAAGGCGGCGAACCGCTCGGTGCGCACCTCGGGCAGGAGGTAGAGCGCGCCCAGGTTGTACGGGCCCGAGCAGAGCAGCCTGGCGTCGCAGTGGCACAGCTCCCACAGCCGCTCTTCCGGTGTGCCGCCGGTCAGGGCGCGGGCGGTCTCCAGCGAGGGCCGCACCGTGCTCTCCAGCAGTTCGGCGAGGATGTCCTCCTTGCCGTCGAAGTAGTGGTAGATCGACGCCTGCCTGATCCCGGCCCGTTCGGCCATCGCCCTCGTCGAGGTCGCGGCGTAGCCGTGCGTCGTGAACAACTCCGCCGCCGCCGCCAGGATCTCCTCCCGCGGGCTCAGCTCGGTCCGCGGCCGCGCGACTGCTCGAGGCCTGCCGACCCTTCGCGCACTGGAACCGGGCGCGCTGGAACCGGGCGCGCTGGAGCCAGGCGCGGTGGAGCCGGGCGCGCTGGAACCGGGCGCGCTGGAGCCAGGCGCGGTGGAACGGGGCGTGGTGGAACGGGCACTCACCGCACGATCCTCGCACACCTCCAACCGGCCGCCGCGGCTGTGCGCTTCCGGTAACAGGCGGGAAACCCAGGGGCGCGTGAGAGGAAACACGCGCCGCCTAATTTCTGTCGTGCGACAGAAATTCACCCCCCAGAGGAGAACGCGTCATGGCGACCAGCACGACCTACGGCGCGCGCGAGCACGCCCGAGCACAGGAAGGCACCACAAGCGACACCATGCCGGTGCTCCCGGCCTCGGACTGGCCCACCCCGCCCGACGGCGTCGACCCCGCCGACCTCGTGTGGGCCGAGACCGTGGCCGGGGGCGGCTACACCCACAAGGTTTTGGCCCGGGGCACCGAGCTGCGCCTCACCGACCTGGCCGGCGACGCCTGCGCGCACCTGCTGCTCTTCGTCGAGGGCCGCCCCTGGGAACGGCTCAACGTCGCCGACACCGTCAAGGTGCTGTGGAACGCCTACCTCGGCGAAGGCCACCTGCTGCTGTCGGACCAGGGCCGCGTGCTGGCCTCCGTGGTCGCCGACACCTCCCGTCGCCACGACACCATGTGCGGGGCCTCCACCCTTCGGCGCAACACCGAACGTTACGGCGACGGCTCCCCGCACGGCCCCGCCCCCGCCGGGCGCGAGCTGTTCAAGCTGGCCGCCGCCAAGCACGGACTCCAGCCCCGGGACCTGCCCCCGTCGATCTCTTTCTTCCAGGGGGTCAGGGTCGGCCCCGACGGCGGCCTGACCTTCACCGGCTCAGCCGGGCCCGGGGCGTCCGTCACCCTGCGCGCCGAGATGCCGCTGACCGTGCTCATCGCCAACACCGCCCACCCCGTCGACCCGCGCCCCGCCTACACCTGCACCCCGCTGGAAGTCCTGGCCTGGCGCTCCCGGCCCACCGGCCCCGGCGACCCCCTGTGGCAGGCCGGCCCCGAAGGCCGCCGCGCCTTCCTCAACACCGCCGAGGTGACCCGATGACCGTGCCCGACGTTCCCACGCTCGACGTGCCCGTGGTTGATGTGCCCGTGGTTGATGCGCCCGTGGTTGATGCGCCCGTGCTCGAGGTGACCGTGCCCGCCCGTGCCCCCTGGTCGGCGATCATCCGGGCCGGGCAGGAGCTGACCATCACCGACCTCGGCGGCAATCAGGCCGTCGACTGCCTGCTGTACGACGCGCACGACACCGCCGTCCGCTACAGCGCCCCCGACACCATCCACGCCCAGGGCGGCATCTTCCTCACCACCGGCAGCGTGCTGCTGTCCAACGAGTACACCCCGCTGATGACCGTCGTCGGCGACACCTGTGGCCGCCATGACACCGTGGGCGGCGCCTGCTCCAAGGAGTCCAACACGCTGCGCTACGGACACCACACCTACTCCCAGCATGCCTGCGTCGAGAACTTCCTCATCGAGGGCAGCCGCCACGGGCTCGGCAAACGCGACCTGGTCAGCAACATCAACTGGTTCATGAACGTCCCGGTCGAGCCCGACGGCACGCTCGGCATCGTGGACGGCATCTCCGCTCCCGGCCTCGCCGTCACACTGCGGGCCGAGACCGACGTGCTGGTCCTGATCTCCAACTGCCCGCAGATCAACAACCCGTGCAACGGCTTCGACCCCACGTCCGTGCGGATGACGGTCCGATGAACACCCTCCTCATCGCCAACCGGGGCGAGATCGCCGTCCGCGTCATCGCCACCGCCCGCCGCCTGGGCCTGCGCACGGTCGCCGTCTACTCCGACGCCGACCGGGGCGCCGCCCACGTCCGCCTGGCCGACCACGCCGTACGGCTCGGCCCCGCCCCCGCCCGGGAGAGCTACCTGGACGCCGGCCGGGTGCTCCGCGCCGCCCTGGACAGCGGCGCGGACGCCATCCACCCCGGCTACGGCTTCCTGTCGGAAGACGCCGCCTTCGCGCGCCGGGTCGAAGCCGCCGGGCTGGCCTTCGTCGGTCCCACCCCGGAGCAGCTCGACCTGTTCGGCACCAAGCACACCGCCCGCGCCGCCGCCGAGCGGGCCGGCGTGCCCCTGCTCCCCGGCACCGGCCTGCTCCCCGACCTGGACGCGGCCCTGAGCGCCGCACAGGACGTCGGCTACCCGGTCATGCTCAAGGCCACCGGCGGAGGCGGCGGCATCGGCATGCGCGCCTGCCGCGACGCCGGAGAGCTGGCCGAGGCGTGGCAGAGCGTGCAGCGCACGGCCGCCGCGAGCTTCGCCTCGGCCGGGCTGTTCCTGGAACGCATGGTCGAGGGCGGCCGGCACGTCGAGGTCCAGGTGTTCGGCGACGGCATGGGCGGCGTCGTCACGTTCGGCGACCGCGACTGCTCGCTGCAGCGGCGTCACCAGAAGGTGCTGGAGGAGGCCCCCGCTCCCGGCCTGCCGCCGCGGGTGCGGGACGAGCTCGCCGGCAGCGCCGCCGGCCTGTGCGCTTCGGTGCGCTACCGGTCGGCGGGGACCGTCGAGTTCATCTACGACCCGGTGCGCGCCGAGCCGTACTTCCTGGAGGTCAACACCCGCCTGCAGGTGGAGCACCCCGTCACCGAGGCGATCTACGGCGTCGACCTGGTCGAATGGATGCTGCGCCTGGCCCAGGGCGACGCGAGCCACGTGCACGCCGCCCTGCGGACCCCGCCCGCGGCCGCCGGCCACGCCGTGGAGGCCCGGGTCTACGCCGAGGACCCGAGCCGCGACCACCGGCCCAGCGCGGGCCTGCTCACCCGCGTCGCGTTCCCCGAGGGCGTGCGGGTGGACGGCTGGGTGGAGACGGGTACGCAGGTGAGCAGCGCCTACGACCCGCTGCTCGCCAAGGTCGTCGCGCACGGCGCCGACCGGGAACAGGCCCTGGACCGGCTGGCCGCGGCGCTGGCCGAGACCAGGATCGACGGTGTCGAGACCAACCTCGGGCTGCTGCGCGCCGCCGTGGACGATCCTTCCGTACGGGCGGCCGCGCACGGCACCGCCACCCTGGCCGGGCTCACCGACGGCTCCCGCCGGATCGAGGTGGTGCGGCCCGGCACCCTCACCACCGTCCAGGACTGGCCGGGACGGACCGGCTACTGGCAGGTGGGCGTGCCGCCGTCGGGACCGATGGACGACCGCTCCTTCAGACACGGCAACGCCGTCCTGGGCAACGACCCCGGCGCACCCGGACTGGAGTGCACGTTGCGCGGCCCGGCGCTGCGCTTCAGCCACACCACCACCGTCTGCGTCACCGGCGCGCCCGCACCCGTCACGGTGGACGGCGCGCCCGTCCCCCAGTGGGAGCCGGTCACCGTGCCCGCCGGCGGCGTGCTGGACATCGGCGCCGCCGAAGGGCCGGGGCTGCGCGTCTACCTGCTGATGGCGGGCGGGTTCGACGTTCCCGCCTACCTGGGCAGCGCCGCGACGTTCACGCTCGGCGGGTTCGGCGGCCACGGCGGCCGGGCCCTGCGCGCCGGAGACGTCCTGCACGGATCCCTCAAGCACGGGGGATACGGGGGACGCCTCGTCCCCGGCAGCGCCGAAACAGTGGAGCGGCCCGAGTTCGGGCACGCCTGGCGGATCGGCGTGGTCGAGGGCCCGCACGCCAACCCCGAGTTCTTCACCGACGACGACATCCGCGACTTCTACGCCGCCCAGTGGAAGGTCCACCACAACTCCGCCCGCACCGGCGTCCGCCTGATCGGCCCCAAACCGCGCTGGGCCCGCCTCGACGGCGGCGAGGCGGGACTGCACCCCTCCAACATCCACGACACGCCCTACTCGGTGGGCGCCGTGGACTACACCGGTGACATGCCGGTCGTGCTCGGCCCCGACGGCCCGTCGCTCGGCGGGTTCGTCTGCCCGGCCACCGTCGTCAGCTCCGAACGCTGGAAACTCGGCCAGCTGCGGCCGGGAGACACCGTCACCTTCGTCCCCGTGCCCCCCGCGATCGGCGTCCCCGGCGACGGCGGCGTGCTTCACCGTCTTCCCGAGACCGGCGAGCGGCCCTGCGTCACCTACCGGCGCAGCGGGGACGACAACATCCTCGTCGAGTACGGGCCGATGGAGCTCGACCTGGGCCTGCGCATGCGCGTGCACGCCCTGGCGGAGGCGCTCGCCGCCCGAGACCTGCCCGGCGTCGTCGACCTCACCCCCGGCATCCGCTCGCTTCAGATCCATCTCGACCCGGCGGCGCTCTCTCAGCGCGATCTGCTGGCCGAACTGCTCCGCATCGAGGCCGGTCTGCCGCCCACCGGGGAGCTGGAGGTGCCCAGCCGCGTCGTCCACCTGCCCCTGTCCTGGGACGACCCCGCCACCCGGGAGGCCATCGCCCGCTACATGGCGGGAGTGCGCGACGACGCGCCCTGGTGCCCGTCGAACATCGAGTTCATCCGCCGGGTGAACGGTCTGGAGGACGTGGCCGAGGTCCACCGCATCGTCTTCGACGCCGAATACCTCGTCCTCGGGCTCGGCGACGTCTATCTCGGCGCTCCCGTGGCCACCCCGCTCGACCCCCGGCACCGTCTGGTCACCACCAAGTACAACCCCGCCCGCACCTGGACCGCCGAGAACTCCGTCGGCATCGGCGGCGCCTACCTGTGCGTCTACGGGATGGAAGGTCCGGGCGGCTACCAGTTCGTGGGCCGTACGACGCAGGTGTGGTCGAGCTGGCAGCAACGCGGCGCGTTCCAGCCCGGATCTCCCTGGCTGCTGCGCTTCTTCGACCGCATCCGCTGGTATCCGGTGACGGCGGAAGAGCTGCTGGAACTACGCGCCGACCTGGCGGCGGGGCGCCTCGAACCCAAGATCGAAGAAGGGGTGTTCCGGCTCGCCGACTACCACCGCTTCCTGGTCGAGCACGCCGACTCCATCGCGGCCTTCCGTGAACGGCAGGCCGCCGCCTTCGCCGCCGAGCGGGCGGCCTGGCAGGCGTCGGGCGAGTTCGACCGGGCGGAGCAGCCCAAAGGCCAGGCCGAGACCGAGCTGGAACTCCCACCGGGCTGCCAGGTGGTGGAAGCGGAGCTCACCGCGAGCGTCTGGCAGATCAGCGTCACGCCCGGCCGGCGGATCGCCGCCGGGCAGCCGCTGATCGTGCTGGAGGCGATGAAGATGGAGTCCGCCGTCCTGGCCCCCGCCGACGGCGTGGTCGAACGGGTCCTGGTCGGCCCCGGTGATCAGGTGGAGGCCGGCGTCCCGCTGGTGGTGCTGAGGAGTGATCGTGGCTGAGACGGCACTGGAACGGGTCCGCAGGGCCTACACCCGGATCGCGGAGGCGGACCGTCCGGAGATCTGGATCGACCTGCGGCCGCAGGGCGAGGTGGAGGCCGAGGCCGCCGCCGTGGACGTCCGGGTGGCGGGCGGCGAGCACCTTCCCCTCGCGGGCCGCCTGCTGGCCGTGAAAGGCAACATCGACGTGGCCGGGCTGCCGACCACCGCCGGCTGCCCCTCCTACGCCTACCGTCCGGACGCCGACGCCCCTGCCGTGGCTCGGCTCCGCGGGGCCGGTGCGATCGTGCTCGGCACCACAAATCTGGATCAGTTCGCCACGGGGCTGGTCGGCACCCGCAGCCCCTACGGCGCGGTGCGCGCCGCCACCGACCCGGACCGGATCTCGGGAGGATCCAGCTCGGGCTCGGCGGTCGCCGTCGCGCTCGGCCTGGCCGACCTCGCGCTCGGCACCGACACCGCGGGCTCGGGCCGGGTCCCCGCCGCCTTCAACGGCATCGTGGGGCTCAAGCCCACCCGCGGCCTGATCCCCGCCGAAGGCGTGGTCCCGGCATGCCGGAGCCTGGACTGCGTCAGCGTCTTCGCCCGCACGCTCCCCGAGGCCCAGCAGGCCCTGGCCCTCATGACCGCCCCTTCCGCACTGCCCGCATCCCGCCCGGCCCGCCGCCCCGGACCCTGGCGGCTGGCCGTGCCCGCCACCGCCGGCCTCGGCACGCTGGCCCCGGGCTGGGCCGAGGCGTTCGAGACCACGGCCGGCAGGCTGGCCACGGCAGGCGCCGAGATCCACCCGATCGACCCCGCCCCCTTCCTGGAGGCCGCCGCGCTGCTCTACCAGGGGGCCTTCGTCGCCGAGCGTTACACCGCCGTGGGCGCGTTCGTCGACAAAGGCGGCCCGGACCTGGACCCCACTGTCGCCTCCGTCATCACCGCGGCCCGCGAACTGCCCGCCCACCGCCTGTTCGCCGACCTGGAACGGCTCGCGGCGCTGCGCGAGCGGGCGTTGTCCCTGCTCGGCGACCGCGACGCCCTGCTCCTGCCGGTCACTCCCCGCCATCCCACCCTGGCGCAGGTCGCGGCCGACCCCATCGGCGTCAACAGCGACCTCGGCCGCTTCACCAACTTCGTCAACCTCTTCGACATGTGCGCGCTCGCCGTACCCGCCGGACAGGTGGACGGGCTTCCGTACGGGGTCATGCTCGTCGGCCGGGCCCACGCCGACGACGACCTGGCCGCCATCGCCCGGCTGCTCCAGCCGGCCGTCCGCCTGGCCGTGGTCGGCGCGCACCTGTCAGGACAACCGCTCAACCACGAGCTCACCACGCGCGGCGCCCGCCTGGTGGCCACCACCACGACCGCCGCGCGCTACCGGCTGCACGCCCTGGCCACCGACCCGCCCAAACCCGGGCTCGTCCGCGAGCTTGAGGACGGTGATCCCGAGAACGGCGCGGCCATCGAGTGCGAGGTGTGGGAACTTCCCGCCGAAGGGCTGGGCGACCTGCTCACGGCCCTTCCCCGCCCGATGACGCTGGGCCAGGTCGAACTGGCCGACGGCACGAACGTGCCCGGCTTCCTCTGCGCTCCGGAAGGGCTGCGGGGGGCGGCCGACATCACCGCGCACGGAGGGTGGCGCGCCTACGTCCGATCCCTGGCGGTCCATGGCTGACCCGCTGGGCCGGCGGTCGGCTCGTCCTCTACGGCAGGTGAGCAGGTCTCAGGGCTGGATGTTCTCCAGGTCCTCGAGGAGGCTGGGGTGCGTGGGCTGCCACCCGAGGACCTCGCGGGTGTGGGCGCTGGAGGCCGGCTGGTCCATGGCGAAGATCGGGCCGAACGGGCCGAAGTTCTCCTGCGGCACCGCCTCGACCGGCAGGCCGAGCCGCCGGCCGATGACGGTCGCGATGTCTCGTACGGCGTCGCCCTCATCGGCCACGGCGTGCCAGACCGTCCCGGCGGGTGCCGACTCGAGAGCCAGCCGGAACAGGACCGCCGCGTCGAGCGCGTGCACCGCCGGCCAGCGCTGGGTGCCGTCGCCGGGGTAGCCGGACACGCCGGTGCGGCGCGCCTGATCCGTCAACAGGCCGGCGAATCCGCCCTTGCCCTCGTTGTGAACCGTGCGCGGCATGCGGACAGCCGTGCTGCGCACCCCACGCGACGCCAGATCCAGCAGCGCATTGACCGAACGGCCGCGACCGCCCACCGGTCCCTCGGTCGCCGCGGGGTCGGTTTCGGTGGAGAGGCGGCCCGGCACCCAGGGCGTGCCCGAGACCGTGACCACCGGACGATCACTGCCGAGCAGCTCCTCGCCCAGAGCGGCGAGAGCGGCGCTCTCCTCGGCGATCGACTGCGCGACCGCCTCGTCAGTGCTGTAGTCGCCGCCGAACGCCAGGCTGATCACGCCGTCGGACTGCGCGGCGCCGGCCCGCAGGACGTCGAGGTCGGCCAGCTGTCCGCGCAGCACCTGGGCACCGGCGTCTGTGAGGGCCTGCGCGGACTTGTCCGAGCGGGCCAGCGCGAGAACGGTGTGACCGTTGGCGAGCAGTTCGGCAACGACGGCGGAGCCGATGGTGCCGGTACCGCCGGTGACGAAGACGTGCATGAAACTCTCCGAAAGTGACGAGACTATTGTCCCATCACCATACACACCGACGGGACACTTGTCCCATCACCTATGATGTCGTTCATGGCCCGATGGCAACCGGAGACGACCCAGCGACTCGTCGTCGCGGCCGTCGACCTGTTCACCGAGCAGGGATACGACGCCACCACGGTGGCGCAGATCGCCGAGCGCGCCGGCGTTACCAAGAGCACCTTCTTCCGGCACTTCTCGGACAAGCGTGAGCTGCTGGTCGCCGGCCAGGAGACCCTGAGCCGGTTGCTCGCGGAGGGGATCGCCGAGGCGCCCCCGAACGCCAGCCCGCTCGAGGCGGTCGCAGCCGGTCTCGAACGCGCATCCAGCGCCATGGGGCCGGCGAACCGCGAACTCGGCCCCCGCCTGAAAGCAGCCGTGGCGGCCAGCGCCGAACTTCAGGAGCGAGACGCCCTCAAGAGCGTCGGTCTCGCTGCCGCCATGACCGCCGCGCTCATCGCCCGCGGTGTGCCGGACCCGACCGCGCACCTCGCGGCCGAGATGGGAGTCCTTGCCTTCAAGCGGGGCTACGCCCAGTGGTCCGAAGGCGATCGTGATGACGCACGAGGGCTCGCGCACCATGCGCTGGCCGCCCTGCAAGATCTGCGCACGGCGACGGCGTCACTGGGTTGATCGACTCTGCGCCGACCGGGAACAGGGAGGCGCAGCCGGGCACGATCCCGCGTGTCTGTGCTGTGCCGGCCGCAGATGCCTCCGGCCGGCACACTTGATGTTCAGGTCGATCCGCCTGTCCCAGTCCTCGCCCAGTCCTCGGCCGCCAGGTGCGGCACGCTGTTCGGGTCGGCAGCACCGTCCCTCCGCGACACGGGAAAGGCTGACCGCGCCGCGGTCGCGTCGGCGGTCTGTCTTTTCCGGGCCCTCTGCCCGGTCAGCCGCGCCGGGCGGGCGGCCAGCCGTGGCCCCAGCCGCCCTGTGCCATCGTCTGGAACGCCCACCCGTCCTCGGTGCGCACCAGCAGGTCGCCGTAGTGCATGCTCTCCCGCCGGCCCTCGACCGTCATCGTCGCCGTGGTCTCCACGAACACCAGGTTGGGGCTGAGGAAGTGCGGCGTCCTCGCCGACTCCAGATCGAGCCCCGCCGTTCCGCCGCCCATGGCCTCCCGCATCGCCTCGACGTACTCCTCGCGCGTCCACTGCCGTACGGCCGCGAAGCCGCCCGGCACGTCGGTGGCCAGGTTCATCGGGAAGACCGCGAGGTCGGCCAGCCGCTCGATCGCCCCCTGCTCGGCGAGTGCGTCGTACTGGGCGAACCAGTCCTCGACGCTCTTCAGTTCCTCGTCGCTCGGCTCGTACACGAAATGCCCCTTTCTGTCGTACGTTGTACCGTACAGCATACGGGAAGCTTTGAGTGCCGGGCCGGACACGGATCGGGTATGAGACGCGGATCACCGGGTAGCCGTGGGCCTCGTATGTCGTGGAAGGCTCTCAACAGGAGGACCCATGGCCGCTCCGGTCGACTGGGGAAGAGGAGTGGCCGACGCCTGGTCGTCGGTCGCCACGTTCGTCCCCAAGTTCCTCGCATTCGTCGTCGTCCTCGTGGTGGGCTGGCTGGTCGCCAAGGCACTGCGGAAGGTTGTGGACGCCGTACTCGAACGCGTCGGGTTCGACCGGTGGGTCGAACGCGGGGCCGTGGGACGGGCGCTGGCGCGCAGCAAGCACGACACGTCCGGCCTGCTCGCGAAACTCGTCTACTACGCGATCCTGCTGATCACGCTGCAGATCGCCTTCTCCGTCTTCGGGCCCAACCCCGTCAGCGACCTGCTCGCCGGAGTGGTGGCGTGGCTGCCCAAGGCCGCCGTGGCGATCGTCATCATCGTGGTCGCCACAGCCATCGCCAGGGCCGTCAAGGACATCGTCACCGCCGCTCTGGGCTCCCTGTCGTACGGCCGGGCGCTGGCCACGATCGCGTCGGTGTTCATCATCGGCCTCGGCGTCATCGCCGCGCTCAACCAGATCGAGGTCGCGACCACCGTCACCACGCCCGTGCTGATCGCGATCCTGGCCACCATGGCCGGCATCCTCGTCGTCGGCGTCGGCGGCGGCCTGGTCCGGCCCATGCAGCAGCGCTGGGAGCACTGGCTGAACCGGGCGGAGGCCGAGACCGACACCATCCGCGCCCAGGCCGCGGCCTACAGCCGTGGCCGCGCCGACGCGATGGAGACCGCCGCCGTGCCGCGGCCCGAGCAGCCGCGGCAGCGGGTGGGGGCCTTCGCCCAGCCGGCCTCCGCCGCGTACCCGCAGAGCACCGCGTCCCGGGAGAACATCGCGCAGCCGGAGAACATCGCGCAGCCGCAGGGCAGCGCGCAGCCGGAGAACATGGCGCAGCAGGAGAACATCGCGCAGCCGGAGAGCGCCGTGCGGCCGCAGAACGTCGGCGGGAACATCCCGGGCGCGCAGGGCGCCGGGGAGGCGCGGGCGAGCCGGCCGGCGTACCCCGAGAGCACGCCGCCGGTCGCTCCGGGCGCGCCGACGACTCCCATCCCCCCGGCGGGCGCGGTCCCTCCGGGCGCCCCCGGCACCCCGCCGATGCCGCAGGACGCGCCGGGTGAGGTGGTGCGGCCCACCTCCTCCCGGCCGAATCCCCCGGAGGAGCCGCCGTCGCCGCGCCGGTGAGCCCTTCAGTCGCGCGGGGCGTCCCTCATCGGGAGGGGCGCCCCGCCGCTGTGCCGGAAGCGGTGGGGAGTCAGGCGGGTTCGGCCGCGGCGTCGAGCATCAGGCAGACCGCGGTCATGCGGAGGGTGGCGAAGTCGAGCGGCTGCTCCGGTCCCGGCGCCCGCCAGCCCTTCTCTCGCGCGCCGTCCCAGTAGCCGATCAGATAGGCGAGCAGGGAGGCCGGCCCGACCCGCTCGCCCAGCTCCGCGATGGCGTGCTTGACGGCGGTCATGTGCTGGTCCAGCGAGGCGAGGATCCCGGGATGCTGATGCCGCAGCTCCAGGACGCGCTGCGCGAACTCGGCACGGATGCGGACAGGCCAGGACTGCTCGGACACAGAAGTCCCCCGGAGGGTCATGGGTGATGGGTGCCTCATCACGATAAGCGCCTCCGGGAGCACAGCGATCCAGAACGCTCAGAGAGGCCGATACCCCGAGCGGGAGCGTCCGGTGCGGCTCAGCGCGCGGGCAGAGCCGGCCCAGGCCGGCACGGATGTCCGGCCCCAGGCGGGCGGAGAGGGGGCCTGGGCCGTGACAGCGCGCGTGTTCCGGCCCACGGGCGGGCGGAAAGGGTCAGAGCGGGGGCGTGCTGGAGCCGCGCACGACGAGTGTCGTCGGCAGGATCCGGGGCGGCGGGGCGTCCGCACCGTTGATCATCGAGACCACCGCCTCCGCGGCGGCGGTGCCGAACCCGGCCTTGTCCTGGGCGACGGTCGTCAGGCCCGGCGGCACGAGCGCGGCCACCTCGATGTCGTCGAACCCGACCAGGGCGATGTCCTCGGGCACCTTCAGACCGGCCTCGCCGATCGCGCGCAGCGCGCCGACGGCCATCTCGTCGCCTGCGACGAACACGGCGTCGGGCCGCTCGTCCGCCTCGAGCAGCCGGCGCATCGCGGCGTGGCCGCCCGACAGGTAGAAGTCGCCCTCGACCACGAACTCGGGACGGTGCGGCAGCCCCAGCCGGGACATCTCGTCCTGGTAGCCCCGCAGCCGCTCGGCGCCCGGACGCGTGTGCGCCGGGCCGGTGATCGTGGCGATGGCTCGCCGTCCCCGCTCGTGCAGGTGCCGTACGGCCAGGCGGGCGCCGCCCGCGTTGTCCGAGGTCACGTATGTGGCGCGGGAACCCTCGACGGGACGGTCGAGGCTGACGCAGGGGACGCCCGATTCGGACAGCCGCCGCAGTGAGGGATCCCAGGTGCCGCTGTCTATCATCACGACGCCGTCCAGGTTGTGCCTGCGCACGGCGCGCACGTAGGCGTCTTCCGTCCTCTCCCCGCTCGTGTCCCCGCTGGTGGCGAGCATGAGGAGGTGATAGCCGCGCCCGCTGAGCGCCGTCTTCAGGCCGATGAGGATTTCCTGGAAGAACGGGTGCCGCCAGCCGGGTCGGCGGTGGTCGGTATCCCACACCAGGCCGACCATGAAGGACTTCTTGGTGGCCAGGGTGCGGGCGGACTCGTTGGGCAGGTAGCCGATTTGGCGGGCCGTCCGCAGGACCTGCTCCCTGGTCTTCGCGTTCACTACCTCGGGGTTGTTGAACACGCGGGAGACGGTCGCCGGAGACACGCCGCACAGGCGCGCCAGCTCTCTGATCGTTGCCACGGACCAAACGCTATCGCATCTCGCTGTAACCGGTTTCATGCAACCGGTTTCCCCAAAATAGGCAACGCCGGGAAGCTCGTCAACCAGTAATCGGAATTTCCTTTCGTCACGTTTTCGTGACTTGACAACTCCCCGTCCTCTTATGTGTGATGGCGAGCATCGGCCGGCGCTTTCTCGTTGCCACGGGCTCGGCCGCTGTCGTGTCTCGCAGCCGCTTCCCTTTCTCCTGCGAGGGAGTTCAGGTGTCCGCTGCGGAACTCCGTCTGCCCGCGTGTGTGCCCGCCGTACGGCTCGGCGGGTCCCGCGGCCTTCGGGGGAACGGTCCCATCGCCCGCACGGCCTGTTGCCGTGTCCGGGCTGTTCATCGAAGCGGGCACGGAACCTGGAGCGAACAGGGAATGACGGCGACCGACGAACGCCTCGCCATACGGCGGACCTTTCCCGCCGGCTTCGTGTGGGGCACGGCCACCGCGGCGTACCAGATCGAGGGGGCCGTCGACACCGACGGCCGGGGGCCCTCGATATGGGACACCTTCTGCCGGGTGCCCGGCGCGGTGGCACGGGGCGAGTCGGGTGAATTCGCCTGCGACCACTATCACCGCTGGCAAGAGGATGTCGATCTCATGAAAGACCTGGGGGCGGGGGCCTACCGATTCTCTGTGGCCTGGCCGCGGGTGCTGCCCGACGGCCGTGGACCGGTGAACCGGCGCGGGCTCGACTTCTACCGCCGGCTCGTGGACGCCCTGCGCGAGGGCGGCATCGAGCCGTACGTGACCCTCTACCACTGGGACCTGCCGCAGGCGCTGGAGGACCGCGGGGGCTGGCGGGTCCGCGACACCGCCGAGCGTTTCGCCGACTACGCCGAGGTGATGTACGACGCCCTCGGCGAGTCGGTCTCGAACTGGATCACGCTGAACGAGCCGTACTGCTCGTCGATCGTCGGCTACGGTGAGGGCCGGCACGCGCCGGGCGCCAAGGAGGGGCACGGCGCGCTGGCCGCGGCCCACCACCTGCTGCTGGGGCACGGCCTGGCCGTCGCGCGCCTGCGGGAGCTGGCCAGACCCGATCAGCAGGTCGGGGTGACGCTCAACATGTCGCCGACGGTGCCGGTGACCTCCTCTCCGCAGGACGTGCAGGCCGCGCGGCGGATGGACCTGCTGGTCAACCGGCAGTTCACCGAACCGCTCTTCGGCGGGGCCTACGCCGCCGACATGGCCGAGACGTTCGGCCGGATCACCGACTTCTCCTTCCGGCAAGACGGTGATCTGGACATCATCGGCGCGCCGGTGGACTTCCTCGGGGTGAACTACTACTACCGGCTGCACGTGGAGGCCGCGCCGTACGAGGAGGCCGACCCCGCCCGGCGCTCGGCGTTCGACCTGGGCGTGCGCACCGTCACGCCGGAGGACGCGCGCACCAGCGGGCTGGGCTGGGTGGTGGAGCCCGAGGGGCTGTACGAGACCCTCGTCGGGCTGACCTCCCGCTATCCGGACCTGCCGCCCGTCTACATCACCGAGAACGGGTACGGCGACGACGGCGTGCTCGAAGACAGCGGGCGCGTCGACTACCTGCGCGACCACCTGGCCGCGACCCGCGACGCGATGACGGCGGGCGCGGACGTGCGGGGTTACTTCTGCTGGTCGCTGATGGACAACTTCGAGTGGGCCCGGGGCTACTCCGCCAGGTTCGGCCTGGTGCACGTGGACTACGACACCCAGGTGCGCACGCCGAAGGCCAGCTTCCACTGGATGCGCGACTTCATCGCCGACCCGGTCGTCGCCGCTCCCGCCACGACGGGCCCGGTCGACATCCTGGTCGCCGGCACCCCGGGGGGTGAGCGCCCGGCGGGGGACTGAGGAGCCCGCGGGGCTCCGGGTTGACCGGCCGCGCCCTGGCGCGTGCCGGTCAATTCCCCCTTTGATGCGCCAAATCCGGATTAATCGGCTACGTTTGATCAACGTACGAGCGCATCAGGGGCAGGACGGATGAACATGGAGCAGGGTCCGCCGGGAATCGACGTGACGGTCCCCAGCGTCGCCCGGATCTACGACTACCTCCTCGGCGGCAAGGACAACTTCGCCGTCGACCGGGCGGCGGCCGAAAAGCTCATCGAGCTGACCCCGAACGCGCGTGAGGGCGTGCGGACCAACAGGCGCTTCATCCGCCGGGCCGTGACCCTCATGGCCCGGGAGGGCATCCGCCAGTTCCTCGACATCGGCGCCGGCCTGCCGACGCAGGAGAACGTCCACCAGGTCGCGCTCGGCGAAGCACCCGACTCGCGGGTGGTCTACGTCGACAACGACCCGATCGTGCTCGCCCACGGCCGGGCCCTGCTGGCCGACAACAGCCAGACGATCGTCGTGGACGGCGACCTGCGCGAGCCCGAGGCCATCCTCGGCGACCCCCGGATCAACGAGCACATCGACTTCGGCAAGCCGGTGGGCCTGCTCATGGTGGCCGTGCTGCACTTCATCCCCGGCACCGAGGACGCCGAGCGCATCATCGCCACACTGCGTGACCGGCTCGCCCCCGGCAGCGCGATGGCCATCAGCCACCTGTCGTACGGCGACCTCGACGAGGAGAAGATCCGCGAGGGGCGCGAGCTGTACAAGAACACCTCCGCCGGCGCGGTCACCCCGCGCACCCACGCCGAACTGCTGCGCTTCTTCGACGGGTTCGACCTGGTGGAGCCGGGTCTGGTCGTGACCGAGGAGTGGCGGCCCGAGCCCGACGAGCCGAGGCTGCCGAGGATTCCCGGCGTGGACGGCTACGCCGGCGTCGGCCTGCTGCGCTGACCCGGCCTCGGTGAGAGGGCCCGCCGCGGGCGAGCGGCGGGCCGGTCACCGGATCACGCGGCCGCGATCCACAGGTCGGGGCCGAACACCTCGTAGTGGATGCCCGAGGCGGGCACGCCCAGCTCGACCAGCTGCTCGCGCACGGCCCGCATGAACGGCAGCGGCCCGCACAGGCAGGCCACGACGTCCCCGGGCAGGTCGATCGCCGACAGGTCGGCCAGGCCCACGGCGGCGACGTGGCCGGCGGCATGCTCCTCCGGCAGGTCCTCGTACCACCGGTGCAGGGTGGCGCCGGGCAGGGCCGCGACCAGGTCCGCGAGTTCGTCGCGGTGGACGTGCGCGTCCGGTGAGCGGTCGGCGTGCACGACCAGCACCCGCCGGTCCGACCCGGTGGCGGCGAGGTGGTCGAGCATCGACAGGATGGGGGTGACCCCGATCCCCGCGGAGGCGAGCAGCAGCGGGCCGTCGCCCTCGGGCAGGGTCAGGTCGCCGAACGGCGCGGAGACCGCGAGCACGTCACCGGCCCGGACATGCTCGTGCAGCCAGGCGGAGACCTCGCCCTCGGGGGTGCCCTCGCCGCGCACCCGCTTGACCGTGATCCGCCAGTCGCCGCGCTCCGGGGCGTTCGACAGGCTGTACTGCCGGATCTGCCGCGCCCCGTCGGGCAGCGTCACCTGGACGCTGACGTACTGACCCGGCCGGAAGGACATCGGGGTGTCCGGGCGCAGGAGGAAGGAGACCACGTCCGCCGTCTCGTCGCACCGCTCGACCACCGTGGCCCGCGTCCAGCCCTGGCCCGCCTCGCGGTAGAGGTCGCGCTCCAGGCCGATCAGCGTCTCGGCCATGAGCCAGTAGACCTCGTCCCACGCCTGGGCGACCTCGGGCGTCACGGCGTCGCCCAGCACCTCGACGATCGCGCCGAACAGGTACTTGTGCACCACGGCGTACTGCTCCTCGGTGATGCCGAGGGAGGCGTGCTTGTTGGCGATCCTGGACAGCATCGTGCCGGGAAGCACCCCCGGGCGCTCCACCAGCGCGGTCGCGAACGCGGCGATCGAGCCCGCCAGCGCGACGCGCTGCTCACCGTTGGCCTGGTTGCCGCGGTTGAACAGGTCGCGCAGCAGCTCCGGGTTGTCGGCGAACATCGTGTCGTAGAAGCGGGCGGTGATGTCCTGGATCGCACCCGCGATCACGGGCAGGGTGGCGCGGACCGTCGCGGCCGACTCCGGGGAGAGCATGGCATCCTCCAAATTGGTATCTAATATGCAAATTTAAAGCCACGAACCTGCTGGTTCTTCCCATTGATGCAGGTCAGGAGAGACTGAGCAGCACCGGCCTCGACGACGAGGAGGCCAGCTGATCCACAGTGATCGGATCGAGGGAGGCGTAGAAGGCCTGCTGTGCCGCGCGCAGCGCGCCGCGCAGGCTGCAGACGGCCCGCAGCGGACAGGGGATCTCCCCCTCGCAGGTGACGACCTCCTCCTCTCCCTCCAGTTCGCGGACCAGCCAGCCGATCGAGGCCGTACGGCCGAACTCGGTCAGCTCCAGGCCGCCCCCGCGTCCCCGGCGGGCCTCCACGACGCCGAGGTGCTGCAGGCGGGCGATGGCCTTGGCGGTGTGGTTGTAGGGGATCACCATCGCGTCGGCCACCTGGCGGGTGGTGAGCGACGCCCCCGGTTCCAGGACCGCCAGGCGCATGGTGACGCGCAGGGCCAGGTCCGTGAACTTCGTCAACCGCACACCCTGACGCTATCAAATCGGTATGTAACACTCCAATTTGGGGTGCTTTGCGCGTGGACCGAAGTTGTCGGTGGCCGGTTCTAGGGTGGAGCCCATGACGACTCTTGCCGATCGCCCGAACACCGCGCTGCTGGTCATCGACGTCCAGAACGGGGTGGTGGCGGGCGCCCCCAACCGCGACGCCGTCATCGGGAACATCGACACCCTGGTCGGCAAGGCCCGCGCGGAGGACGTGCCGGTGATCTGGGTGCAGCACTCCGACGACCACGATCTCCAGCGGGGGAGTGAGAACTGGCAGTACGTGCCTGAGCTGGTCCGCCAAGACGCGGAGCCGCTCGTCCACAAGAGGTACGGCGACTCGTTCGAGGACACCGACCTGGAGGCGCTGCTCGCCGAGCGCGGGGTGGGCCGTCTCGTCGTCACCGGCGCCCAGACCGACGCGTGCATCCGCTCGACCCTCCATGGGGCCTTCGTCCGGGGGTACGACGTGACGCTGGTCGGCGACGCGCACACCACCGAGGACCTCACCGCCTACGGCGCGCCGGCCCCGGAGCAGGTGATCGCGCACACGAACCTCTACTGGCAGTGGCAGAGCGCCCCCGGCCGCCGCGCGGGGACCGTCGGCACGGCGGAGGTGACCTTCACCACCGACGCGGGCTGAGGTTCCGGCGCGGCTGAGGGGGCATCACCGAGGGTGAGCGGGCCGCGGATGGGGACGGCGCCGCTCACCGTCTGAACTTGAGCGTGGTGGACGTGACCGCAGCCGCCTGTCCCGAAGACCTCGTCCGGGCCGTCCGGGCGGTGGGCGTGCGTGACGAGCGCCTGCTCCAGGCCGTGCGCTCGACCCCGAGGGCCGGTTTCGTCCCCACCGAGCACATCGCCCACGCGTACGAGGACGTGCCGATCCCCATCGCGCACGGGCAGGTGACGACCCAGCCGTCGCTGTCGGCCACGATGATCGAGGGACTGGGACTCACCGGCCGGGAGCACGTGCTGGAGGTCGGCAGCGGTCTCGGCTACCAGACCGCGCTGCTCGCCCGCATGGCCGCCGACGTGGTCAGCGTCGAGTTGTGGCCCGACCTCGTGCGCGGGGCTCGCCGCAACCTCGCCCGGCAGGGCATCCGCAACGCGGAGGTGCGCGTCGGCGACGGCGGCCAGGGGGTGCCCGGGCACGCCCCTTACGACGCCGTCATCGTCTCGGCCGCCTTTCCCACGGTCCCCGCGCCGCTGGTCGAGCAGTTGCGGCTCGGCGGTCGCCTGGTGCAGCCCATCGGCACGGGCGGCCGCGAGGAGGTCGTGTTGTTCGAGCGCACCGTCATCGGCCTCGAACCGCGCCAGGTCCTCACGCTGGCCCGCTTCGTCCGCCTCCACGGCCGCTACGGCTATCCGTCCTGACCGTACGGCCGGCCTTTGGGCGGACGTCCAGGAATCCGCACGCCCGACGCCAGGGAGATTTGCATTAATTGGCGTAGGGCGGTTTTCGGGTGATCTATCCGAGTGACGGCTCGTGCCGTAAGATCAAAAGCGCCTCTGATTCATCGAGCCGATCGGGCCGCGATTGCGAGGAGTTTCCATCACCCATGACGGTGACGAGGAAGAGGAGCGGCCACTCCACGGATGCGGGAGTGCGGCGCTGCTCGCTCTGGGGATCGGCCTCGGCGGACCCGTCCTGGACGCGCGCCTCGTCACAAGAATGCAGCTGAACTGCACGGGGAGCCTCAACGCCCCGGAGAAGTTCGCGGGATTCCTGTGGCTGATGGAGAGGGTCCCGGTGTTCGGGGCCATCGCGTTCGTCTCCGTCATTTCCGTCGTGCTGCTGGATGCCGCCTCGCGGAGATTCGCATTCCTCGGGTGGTGTCACTGGGGAAGGGCGCTCCTGCTGAGCTTGACCCTCGCGATCGCCGCGTCGGCCGTGATCGTCGTCCATGACGTCCACGCCGCGGGCCTGCGTCTTTGCTGAGGAGAAGGTGATGGACGCCGAATCCGGCGACGCGAAGCCGCGTTTCCCGAGAAAATCATCCCGCGCGGCCCTCGTCGTCATGGTCCTGACGGCCGGATTGCTTGCCGCGGGTACGGCCGTCGCATTCCGTCGGTACGAGAACACGTCGCGAATCGCCGCGGCGTACGAGCTCGCTCTCCGCGGCGCGGAGTTGCGCGAGTCCCGGCCGGAAGACGCGGCGTTGCTGGGTGCGGCGGCCGTGTCGATCCGGCCGGACGAGGTCACCCGGGCGAGCCTGGCCGACACGTTGCTCCTCCACCGTCGCAGCGTCGTTTTCGGCACCGTGAACGTCGACTCGGTGGCGATAAGCGCCGACGGAAGTCTGGCGATCACGAGTGACCTCCACACCGGCGTGAAGATTTGGGAATTGTCGTCCGAAATGGACGACAGTGTCGAAGCAAGCGATATCTCCGCTCTCAAAGATCACGAAGGCTGGGTGACCGCGATCGCGTTGACGCCGGACGGAAAAGTCGCGCTGACCGCCGGCAGTGATGATGGCTCGATGAGCGTCTGGGATCTGACCCATCCACGCCGCCCGGTCAAGGCCGGGGGAATGGTGGTGGGCGATGTGGTCAACGGGGTCACGAAGGTGGCGCTGGCCGCGGACGGGCGCACCGCGGTGGCCGGCACCGAGAACGGCGATGTGACCTTGTGGGATCTGACCAGGAAGTCCCATCCGGTCCGGTTGTCCGAGCTGAGAGCTGCGAAGTCGCGCGTTGGGGGCCTGGCGATGAGTGCCGACGGACGCACGGTCGTGACCGCGGCGGGAGGCAGCGGCGTCGTATGGGACGTCACCGACCGGGCTCGGCCGGTACGGCTGGCGACGTTGGACCGGCCCGGCTCCACCGTCGAGGGCGTCGCGCTCAGCGCCGACGGACGCACCGCTCTGGTAGGCGGGCTGACAGACGTCGATCGGCGCAACGGGGCGCATGTGTGGGACCTGTCCACACCGGCGAGGCCCGTTCACCTGGCGACTCTGCCCGCCCGCATGTCGGAGGTCTACAACGTGGCGCTGGCGGCGGACGGGAAGACCGCCATGACGAGCGGGTTCGGCGGACTGACGATGCTCTGGGATCTGCGGGATCGGTCGCGTCCGGTGCGGACGGCCACTCTCAAGGGGCCTGCCACGCTTGCGAACGGCGTCGCCATGGCCGCATCCGGGACGACGGTGATGATGGCCACGCCGAGGTGGGGTGCTTTCACCTGGAACATCGCAGGGGTCGGCGAGGATCCACTACGGACCTTCTGCGACGGCCCGCGATATTTCCAGCACGTCGACCGGCAGTGGTGGGACCGCTGGATGGACGGACATGCCTGGCCGTCCGCTCTCGACGAAGCGGAGGACATCGCGCCGTGCGCCCAACCCTGACGGCCAACCCCCAGCCGTTGCCGCCAATGTTGCCTGGGCCGAAGGGTGCCGTAACGAGCTCTGCCGGCAGAAACCATGGCGCTTTGTTGCGGGGCCGGCTTCGAGGACAGTGGGTGTAGCGGATAGTTGGACCTGGCCGCGATCAATAGTCGTTCATCGTGGAATGCCGAGGGGCTGATCCTGTTATCTGCAGTGGAAACACATGTGCAAAGGCGGTGGAGTCCGTCGCCGACAGTTATGTGAGCTGTGGCTTGCCGGTCGACGTGCCTTGTTCTGCGAGTCGCTTGCGGTCTATGGAGCGTGCTTCTTACGGGGAGGAGTCGACCCTTGTGCAGATGCCACCCCTGTCTTCGAATCGTGTCGTGCCCGCTGTCTGGAGGGCGACCGCATGCCTCGCCGTATCTGTATCGAGGGCAGCTCTGAGTATGAGATGTGCCGGAATAGTGGGGGAGTCACGGTGCAGGGTGACGTCTGCGTGACGGCCACGGCGGTGTATGAAAACTGCCGGGTGAGGTCGACGACCGCCGAGTGCAAGGCCAGGCGCAACGATTACGCCGAAGCCAACTAACTGGAGACCGAGATGAATGACCTCGCCGGAGCCCGCCATGCGGATGCGCGCGGCGGTCCCCGCTGGAGAACGCGCGCGTTGGTGCTTGCCGTGCTCCTGGCCGTCCCCTGGGGCGTCACCGGACTCGTGTGGAAGCGTGAGCACGACAGGGCGTCTGTTCAGGAGCGCATCGCACTGGCTCATGGGCTCGCGCTCCATGCCGCGGAGCTGCGGGATACCGCCCCCGCCATGGCCCGGAACCTCGGTTTGGCCGCAGTCGAGATCCACTCTGACGAGCAGACCCGGGCAGGGCTGATCGACACGTTGGTCGGGATGCACAGCGATGTGCTCAGCCCGGACGCCTCCGGCGAGGTGGTCCTGAGCGACGACGGGCGGATCGCCCTGGCCGGCGGCGACGAGTTGGGCGTATGGGACCTCACGACCTGGCTCGAGCCCAAAATTGTCGACAAGGCCGATCGGATCGCCGTGTTGAAGGACCGCAGGGAGGGTCTGAGTATGACGGCGCTGAGCGGCGACGGGCGGACCGTGCTGACCGGCGGCGGCGTCGGTGACACGGTCGTGTGGGATCTCACCGATCCGGCTAAGCCGATCCGGGTGGCCGCCTTGGTAGGCGGGAAGAACGCCGAGGACGCCAACAGCGTGCGAGCGATGGCGTTGTCCCGCGACGGCCGGACGGCGGCGATTGCGGATCTCGGCGGCGACCTGATCATGTGGAATCTGACCGACCGGTCTCATCCGGCGCGCCTGTCGGTGGCGAAACTGCGCTCCTCCTCTGTTGTTCGCGACCTCAGGCTCAGCGCGGACGGCGGGATCGCCGTCATCTCGTACGACGGTTTGTTCAACAACGGAGCGGTGGCAATCTGGGACCTTTCCGATCCCTCGCGCCCGGTCAAGTCGGCCGACCTGGGCCTGCCTGCCGGGAAGTATGCGAGGGCGACGGTGATGGACGCGGATGGGCACGTGATTCTTGTCGGGAACGCGCATCGGGCCGAGATTTGGAACCTCGATGACCGGTCGCATCCGGTTCGTACGGCTGCGCTTGATGTGCCTTTCACTGATTTGTACGGCATGGCCGTGACCTCCGATGGAAAGACCGCCCTGCTCGCGGGGCCGAGCGATTCCGCCATCCTCTGGAATCTTTCCGACCCGTACAAGCCGGCCCGGCTGGCCGCACTGAAGGGATACACACGAGAGATTAATTCAGTGGCTCTCGGCGCCGATGGAGAGGTCGCCTTGGCGGCCGGCCCCGGGGGCACCTACCTATGGGATCTCAGGGGCCTCGCCGAGGTCGTCGCCGATCCGGAGCGGGCCGCCTGCCGAGACAACCCCGGCACGGAGATCAGCAAAGCGGACTGGGCCCGCTACACGGGCGGTGCCGACTGGTCGGACTACAAAGGAGAGGACCTCTCTGACGCCCTTGCCGTATGCGCCATCAGGCGGGGCTCCCTGTGACGCCGCGTGCGCCGGGATGCTTTCGCATCGGAGCCCCGCGCCGTGCAGGCAGTGTCAGAACAGAGCCGACCGGAGGGGCCCGAGCATCGTAATCAGCACCGCGTTGCTCAGCGGGCGGCGGGGATGCGGTCGGCGAGGGCGGAGTGGCGGTCACGGAGCTCGCGCTTGAGGATCTTGCCGCTCGGGTTCTTCGGCAGCGCGTCGACGAACGCGACGGCCTTGGGCACCTTGAACGCGGCCAGCCGCGCCCGGACGTGGGCCCGCAGTTCCTCCTCGCTGACGGCCACGCCCGGCTTGGTCACCACGATCGCGACGACCGCCTCGATCCAGCTCGGGTGGCGGACGCCGACGACGGCCACCTCCGCGACCGCCGGGTGCTCGTAGACGACCTCCTCGACCTCGCGGCTGGCGACGTTCTCCCCACCGGTCTTGATCATGTCCTTGATCCGGTCGACGACCGTGAGGTAGCCCTCCTCGTCCATCACGCCGAGGTCGCCCGAGTGGAACCAGCCGCCCCGGAACGCCTCGGCGGTCTTCTCGGGGTCGTCCAGGTAGCCGAGGATCGCGTGCGGGCTGCGATGCACGATCTCCCCGATCTCCCCTGGAGGGACGTCGTTCCCGTCGGCGTCCACGACCCGGGTCTCGACGTTGAGGGCGGCCTGGCCGGCCGAGCCCGCCTTGCGGATCTGGTCCTCCGGCTGGAGCATCACCGCGACGGGCGCCATCTCGGTCTGGCCGTAGAAGTTCCACAGGCGCACGTCCGGCAGCCGCTCGCCTATCTCCCGCAGCACCTCGACCGGCATGATCGCCGCGCCGTAGTAGCCCTTGCGCAGCGAGGACAGGTCGCGCCGGTCGAAGTCCGGATGGCGCAGCAGCGAGATCCACACCGTGGGCGGCGCGAAGAACTTGGTCACCCCGTGGCGCTCGATCGCCTCCAGCACGGCGGCCGGGTCGGCCCCGGGGAGGATGTGGCTGGAGGCGCCGAGCTGGATGTCCGGCACCAGGAAGCAGTGCTGCTGGGCGCAGTGGAACAGCGGCATCGCGTGCAGTTCGACGTCGTCGCGGGTCATGCCGCCGTCGATGACGCAGCTCGCGTACTGGGCGATAAGCGCGGCGTGGGACAGCACGGCGCCCTTCGGGCGTGACTCCGTGCCCGAGGTGTAGAGGATCTGCGCGGGGTCGTCGGGCCCGATCGGCACGACCGGCTCGGCCACCTCCTCCCGAAGCAGCGAGTCGAACGGCTCCCAGCCCTCCTCCTGCGCCGGGCCGTAGACCATACGCAGCCGCAGCCCGTCGGCCTGCTTGGCCGCGTCCCGCGCCACCGGCAGCAGGGCGTCCTGCGCGATCAGCGCGACCGCGCCGGAGTGGGACAGGACGTAGGCGATCTCGTCGGCGCCGAGCATGAAGTTGACCGGCACGAGGACGGCCCCGGCGCGGGCCACGCCGAAGATCGTCCGCACGTAGTCCACGCTGTTGCGCGACAGCACCGCCACGCGGTCTCCGGGACGCACACCCCGCGCGGCCAGCGCGCCCGCCACCCGCGTCACGTCCTCGTCGAGCTCCGCGTACGTACGGGATCGGGCGGCGTCCGCCACGGCCAGACGGCCGGGGTGCCGCCGGGCGGAGCGCCGGAGCAGGTCCGCGAGCGACTGGCGGCGGGCGAGGGCGACATCCGGCGAGGCGGGGGACATGAGCGGCTCCAACACCTGAACAGAGGAAACTTCTGGATCAGCCTAGTGAGAACCGATCGCCTTGGGGAGGGGGCGGCCCACCGGCCCTCACCGCGACGGCCGGGAGCGCTGCGGCAAGCCGAGGGGCCGCACTCGCGCGTCATGACGCCGCCGGGGGCGTGATAGTCCTGTTCCCGTGTCGATCACGGACGAGGAGCTGGCCCTTGCGGCCGCGCAGGCCGGAGCCGCCGTCGTGCGCGCCATGTGGGGGACATCGCTGACGCGCTTCGCGAAGTCCGCGGACGACTTCGCCACGGTCGCGGACGTCGAAGCGGAGAAGGCCATCCTCGGCGTCATCCGCGCGGCTCGTCCGGACGACGCCGTGACGGGCGAGGAGAGCGGCCGCGCCGGGCGGGATGGCGCGGAGCGCATGTGGCTGGTCGATCCCCTGTGCGGCACGCGGAACTACGCCGCGCGCACCATGCTCGTCGCGGTGAACGTCGCGCTGCGCGTGGGCTCGACCACCACGGCTGCGGCCTGTGCCGAACCGTTCGCGGGCGAGGTGTTCTGGACGGACGGCGCTCACGCCTACGTCCGCCGCGACGCCGTGGACGAACCGCTCACGCCGTCGGCCGAGTCGCGACTGGTGGACGTCAACCTCGATCCGCCGTTCCCGAACGCACCGGACTTCCTGGCCGCCCGGCTCCTCGCCGACCCGGGCTTCGCCGAGCGTTTCCACCCACGGGTCGTCTCCTCCACCCTGGCGGTGGCGTGGGTCGCCACCGGGCGGCGCGCCGCGTACGTCACCGACGGCCATCTGCGCGACAGCGTGCACTTCGCGAGCGGGATCGCGGTGTGCCAGGCCGCGGGATGCGTGGTGACCGGCATCCACGGCGAACCACTGCACACCGGTGCCGGCGGGCTCGTCGTGGCTGCCGACCGGGACACGCACACCGCGTTGCTGGAGATCACCGCGCGCGCCCATCGGTGACCACGGTCAGGCGGCGGTTGCCGGAGTGGCCGCGGTGGTGAGGTCGAAGACCGTGGCGCCGTCCACGGTCCGCGCCTCGAAGGTCTCCTGCACCCAGGCGGCGATCCGGGTGGCCTCGTCGCCGCCGTTCGTTCCGCCGCGGCCCATGCCCATGCCCGTGCCTATGAAGTAGTGGATCCGTCCCTCGGCGACGTACTGCTGGAACCGCGCCAGCGTGGGCGCGGGGTCGGTGCCGTTGAAGCCGCCGACGGCCATGACGGGTGCCTCTGTGGCCAGTTGATATCCGGCGGCGTTGTTGGAGCCGACGGTCGCCGCGACCCAGGTGTAGCGTCCCGCGTCGGCGGACAGCAGCGCGGTGATCGCGGCACCGGGCGTCGCCGCGTTCAGCAGCCCGCCGCCCGCACCACCGCCTGGGCCACCGCCCGGGCCGCCGCCTCCGGGGCCGCCCATGCCACGCCCCCCGCCGAACCCGCCCTGACCGGGCCGGCCGGGGAACGCGCCGCGCGGACCGCCGTTGAAGCCGCCCCGCCCGAAGGCCCCGCGCGCGCCGAAGCCGCCGGGTCCGCCGGAGCCGCTCGGGCCCGCCGAGGGGATGGCGCCCGTGTGCGGGGTGGCCGCCGTCTCCACGGCGTACGCCGCGGGGCCGGCCAGGCAGGCCACGAGCCCGGCGACGGCGGCCGTGGCGTACAGCCGCACGCGCGCCCGCCACAGGGCGAGGATCGCCACGGCGGCGATCGCGCCGGCGGCCGGGACCGCCAGTGCCGGCCAGGGGAGCCGGCCGGAGGCGCGCGACAGCAGCACCGACGCCCACCAGGCGGTCACGACCACGGTCGCCGCGAGCGTGACGACGGCGGCGGGGCGGTGCCTGCGCTCCCACAGCAGGGCCGCGCCCATGCCCACGAGCGCGGCGACGGGCGGGGCCAGCGCGACCGTGTAGTACGCGTGGAAGATCCCCTGCATCAGGCTGAAGATCAGGCCGGTCACCAGCAGCCAGCCGCCCCACACGCCGAGCGCGGCGCGGGCCGGGTCGGTACGCGGGGCCCGGCGCAGCAGCCACAGCCCGGCCACCAGGAGGAGCAGCGCGGCGGGCAGCAGCCAGGAGATCTGCCCGCCGACCTCGGTGTCGAACAGGCGCAGCAGCCCGGCCTGCTGGTTGGTGTTGCCGAGCCCGCCGGCCTCGTCGCCGTTGAGCCGGCCGAGGCCGTTGTAGCCGAGCGTGAGCTCAAGCACGCTGTCGTCCTGCGAGCCTCCGATGTACGGCCGGGAGCCGGCGGGGATCGCCGCGACGATCGCCGGCCACCATCCGGCCGACACGAGGACGGCCAGGCCCGCGAGGGAGAGCTGTCCGAGCCGCCGGCGCAGGCCGGCCGGAGCCGCGACCAGGTAGACGAGCGCGAAGCCCGGCAGCACGAGGAACGCCTGGAGCATCTTGGCCAGGAATCCGGTGCCGACGCAGAGCCCGGCGAGGACCAGCCACCGGGTCTCCGCCTTCTCCTGCGCCCGCACCAGCCAGTGGGCCGCCAGCGTGAGCAGCAGCACCAGCAGCGCGTCGGGGTTGTTGAACCGGAACATCAGCACGGCCACCGGGGTCAGCGCCATGACCACGCCCGCCAGCAGCGCCGCCCAGACGGGGAAACGGCGGCGGACGGTGGCGTACAGCACGCCCACGGCGGCCGTGCCCATCAGCGCCTGGGGGATCAGGATGCTCCAGGAGTTCAGCCCGAAGATCCGCACGCTGAGGGCCATCGGCCACAGCGCGGCAGGCGTCTTGTCCACGGTGATGGCGCCGGCCGCGTCGGAGGCGCCGAAGAAGAAGGCAGACCAGCTCGCGCTGCCCGCCTGGACGGCCGCCGAGTAGAACGAGTTGGCCCAGCCGGAGGCGCCGAGGCCCCAGACGTACAGCACCGCCGTGGCGGCGAGCAGCACGGCCGGGGCGAGCCGGGCGGGCACCCGGCGGGGGGCGATTCCCACGGCCGGCCGGGGTGGGCGGAGTGTGTCAACGGTCACCGGGATCGTCCTTCGCGTCGTGTCGTCGTCTCACGACGCTAGGAAGCAGATCTCGGCCTCCGCTGAGATCCGCATGAGGATCCGATGAAGGAAACCGCCCGGAGCCCTGGACCCCGAGTCCCGGCCGCGGGGTCCCGAGCCGCCTGGAGTCCCGGTTGCGGGGCCGGAGCGCCCGGATCCCGGTGGGTCAGATGCTTTCGGGTTCGCCCTCGTCCACCTGGTAGGTCGTCTCCCACGAGGCGCCGCAGTGGCAACTGCTCCGCTCCAGCAGCTGTCCGTCCTCGGTGACGGCGTAACCGTCGTTGAGGCGGACGTGGACGTGCACGCTCATAGGAGCCGCCTTCGTGGTCGTCGGCTGTTCGGGCGGCCCTGGGGCCGGACCCCCGAAGTCTTATGAGGTGTTATATACCAACTTGGGTGATTTTTGACTAGAAAGCTATCGAGCAGCGCGGTGGATCTCGTCCAGCAACGCCGCGGCCGCGGCACCGCCGGGCGCCCCGCTCACCGCCACGGTCTCCCACATCGGAGCCGGATCCGCGAGCTCCAGGAAGCGCACGCGAGCGGTCTTCGCCGAGAACGACCGCGGGACCAGGGCGACGCCGAGGCCGTTCCCCACGAGATCGAGCAGGGAGTGGACGTCGGTGACCTCCAGGGCCACGTGCCGGTCGACACCGGCGGCGGCGAGCGCCTCGTCGGCCCGCGTCCGGGTGCCCCAGTCCGGCGGGAAGTCCACGAACCGCTCGCCCCGCAGCGCCGCCAGCCCCACTCTCCCGAGCGCGGCCAGCGGGTGCCCCGGCGCGCAGGCCAGCACGAGCGGCTCGGCCGCGAGAGGGGCCACCACGACGTCGTCGGGCTCGCGCGCCGGGCGGGACACCAGGGCGAGGTCGAGGCGGCCCTCGCGCACCTGCTCGACCAGCTCGCCCGAGCCGCCGTGGCGCAGCCGGATGTCGAGGCCGGGATGGGCCGCCACGAACCCGGCGAGCACCGTCGGCAGGTGCACCGCGTGCAGGCACTGCAGGGAGCCGATGGACAGCGATCCGCGCAGCAGGCCCTGGACGGCGGCCACGGCGTCACGGGCCGCGTCGCTCGCCGCGAGCGCCCTGCGGGCCTCCACCAGCAGCGCCCGTCCCTCGGGTGTGAGCCGCACCTGCCGGGTGTTGCGCCGGAACAGGTCGGCGCCCAGCTCGCGTTCGAGCGCGCGGATGGACGCCGACAGGCCCGACTGCGCGATGTGCAGACGATCGGCCGCCCGAGTGAAGTGGCTCTCCTCGGCGACCGCCACGAAGTACCTGAGCTGCCGCAACTCCACCGCTTATCACCCACGCTGCTCAATGCGATCGGAATCTTCTGTTGGACGGCTTAATGCCGGATTCGCAGGATAGGACACAGAACTCTGATCTGTGTCCTTCGAAGGGGGATCTTCTTATGCGGACTCGCCGCATCGGCGACGTGCAGGTCGGCGCGATCGGTCTCGGGGCCATGCCGATGTCCATCGAGGGGCGGCCCGACGAGCAGCGCTCGATCGCGACCATCCACGCGGCACTGGACGCCGGGGTGACGCTCATCGACACGGCCGACGCCTACCACCTGCACGCGGACGAGGTGGGCCACAACGAGCTGCTGATCGCCAAGGCTCTGGCGAGCTACGACGGGGACACCTCGGACGTGCTGGTCGCCACCAAGGGCGGGCACCTGCGCCCGGGTGACGGCTCGTGGACGCTCAACGGCTCGCCCGACTACCTGAAGCAGGCGTGCGACGCCTCGCTCAAGCGGCTGGGCGTCGACGCGATCGGCCTCTACCAGTTCCACCGGCCGGACCCGCGGGTGCCGTACGAGGAGTCGGTCGGGGCGATCCGCGACCTGCTGGACGCGGGCAAGATCCGTTACGCCGGCATCTCGAACGCCGACCCCGAGCAGATCCGCCAGGCCGACGACATCCTCGGCGGCCGTCTGGTCAGCGTGCAGAACCAGTTCTCCCCGGCCTTCCGCTCCAGCGAGCCGGAGCTGGAGCTGTGCGCGGAGCTGGACATCGCGTTCCTGCCCTGGAGCCCGCTCGGCGGCATCTCCAGGGCGGGCGAGCTGGGCTCGCGCTTCGCGCCGTTCGCGGAGGTGGCGCGGGCCCACAACGTGAGCCCGCAGCAGGTGTGCCTGGCCTGGATGCTGGCCAAGGCGCCTGTGGTGATCCCGATCCCCGGCTCGTCGCGGCCGGAGACCATCCTCGACTCGGTGAAGGCGGTGGACCTGGAGCTGTCGCCCGAGGAGCTCGGCCGGCTCGACGCGGCGGGCTGAGGACTACCTCACTCGTCCGCCCACTGACGGTTGCGGGCCGCCGCGGCCAGCGCGGCGGCCCGCGCCGTCTCGGTCGGCGTGAACGGCAGGTCCGGCCGCCGCGCCACCAGCACGCCGCCGTCGGGCACGGGGATGGCCATCACGGTCGGTCCTTCCTCCGGAGCCGGCTCGCCGGGTCCCTGCCTGCGGATGTCCGCCGTGCGCAGCAACTCGGTCATGGCCGCGGCCAGCTCGCCCGGGTCGTCGCGCACGCGCCGACCCAGCAGCAGCGCCTGGATGCCGGGGTCGATGAGGTCCCTGACCTGGGCGGGGACGATGACGGCTTCCGCCCCGCCGGCCCGGTCGACCGCGCGCCACAGGTCGAGGGGCGTCAGCGAGGCCGGGGCCTCGACGATGAACTCGTCCAGGGCGTCGCAGCCTCCCGGCATCATCGACGCGCTCCCGGCGGGCGCGATCTGCAGGGCGAGGATGTTGCAGCGCAGCCGGGCGAACGCCCCGGCGAGCGCGGCGAGGCGGCCGGGGCGCTCGGCGACCCTGGCCCGCACCCGCCACAGGCTCGTGGGCTGCTCCGCCCTGACGTGGGCGCGTGACCGTACGCCTCCCGAGGCCGACAGCCGCCGATGCACGGCCGAGCCGAGGATCAGCGCCAGGCCGAGGCCGACGAGGACCACCGGACCGGGGTCCCGGTGGCCGAGCAGGGTGGTGAGCACGTGGGCGAGGCCGACGGCGAGGAAGAGCGCGGCCAGCTCCGCGACCTCCCGCCGCCAGGACCGGACGCCGTGGTGCCGGTGGTGCGGGTGCTCGTTATGCGGGTGCTCGTTATGCGGGGGCCGGGGATGCGGGCCGGGAGACGCGTGCCCGCCCCCGCCGGCGGCATTTCTCGGTTCGCTCATACCCCGGAAGTCTGACCGGGCGTTGTTACGTGGTCACGGTCCGTGGAATGTCGCCCGCATTAATCCGCTTTCACACGTCCGTCGTCCCCGCCGCCAGATCATCAGGGTGCCGGTCAGCCCGTCCTGACCCAGAGACAGAACGGGTGCCCCGCCGGATCGAGGTAGACCCGCACGTCGTCCTGCGGCTGGTGGCCGGCGAGGGTCGCGCCCGCCTCGACGGCGTGGGCCCCGGCGGTGTCGAGGTCGTCCACCTCGATGTCGAGGTGGAGCATCATCTGCTGCTCCCCGGGCGCCGCGGGCCATACGGGCCGCTCGTACAGCTTCTCGGTCTGGAACGACAGGCCCGTCCCGCCGCCGGGCGCGCGCAACGTCGCCCATCCGGGCTCGTCGTCATCGATCGGCCAGCCCAGCAGCCGCTGGTAGAAGGCCGCCAGTTCGCGCGCGTCGGGTGCGTTGAGCACCGCCGCCGTCAGGGTCATGCGTGGCGTCATGCGTCCTCCTGAGATCGTCACCGTGCCGCTGCGCCCGGTTGCCCGTGCCGCTGCGCCGTGTTGCCCGTGCCGCTGCCCTGTTGCCCGCGGGTGAATCTCAGGGGATGATCTTCAACGTCATGGAATCCGTGGGAGCGATCCCATCGGTGAGGAGCGACGCATGGACGACTTCGGACAGGCACCGGCGGGCATCGATCCCACCGTCCCCAGCGTCGCCCGGATGTACGACTACTACCTGGGCGGCAAGGACAACTTCCCGGCCGACCGGGAGGCCGCCGAGAAGATGCTCGCCATCGGCCGCCAGATGGGCAACGACGGGCGGGAGATCGCCCGGGAGAACCGCGGCTTCCTCGGCCGCGCCGTACGGCACCTGGCCGAGTCGGGCGTCACCCAGTTCATCGACATCGGCGCCGGGCTGCCGACGCAGGAGAACGTCCACCAGGTCGCGCAGCGCCACGCCCCGGGATCGCGGGTCGTGTACGTGGACAACGACCCCGTCGTCCTCGTCCACGCGCGGGCGTTGCTGGCCGACAACCCGGACACGATGGTCATGAGCGGTGACCTGCGCGACCCCGGCGCCATCTTCGACGACCCGTCGGTGCGGGCCCACATCGACTTCACCCGGCCGTTCGCCGTGCTCATGGTCGCGGTGCTCCACTTCGTCTCCGAGGACGAGGTCGCCGACCGGATCGCGGCGAGCGTCCGCGAACGGCTGGTCCCGGGCGGGCACCTGGTGCTGTCGCACATCCACAAGGGCGACATCCAGGAAGAGGTCGTCGAGGCGAGCAAGCAGGTCTACTCGGCCACCTCCTCCGGCGGGCTCGCGGGCAGGCCGCTGGCGCGGATCGCGTCCTACTTCGACGGCCTGGAGATGCTGGAGCCCGGCCTGGTCCCCGTGCAGGCGTGGCGGCCCGACGTCCCCTGGGAGGTGCCGGCCGACACGAGCCGGTCCGGCATCGTGGGAGCCGTCGCCCGCAAGCCCTGACCGGGCGCCCGGCCCCGTCGCCGACCGGCGGCGCGGATGGTCAGGCGCTGACCGCCTTCTTGTAGAGGCGGGTCGCCAGCGGGATGAACACGACCAGGATGACGGCGATCCAGAGCAGCGACGCCGGGATGGCGTGGTGCAGTGGCCAGGCGTCCGAGGTCCTCATCGCGGTGCTGGTGTTGCCGAAGAGATCGCGTACGGCCTGCGTGATGGTGGAGACCGGGTTCCACTCGGCGACGACGCGGAGCGGCGTGGGCAGTTCGGAGCTGTCGAGGAAGGCGTTGGAGACGAACATCAGCGGGAAGGAGAGCATCGTGGCGATGTTGTTGAAGCTCTCCGGGGTGCGCAGGGCCAGCGCGACGGCCGCGGTGAACCAGGAGAACGCGTAGGCGAACAGCAGCAGCAGCCCGAAGCCGAGGACGGCCTCGTAGGGCGAGGTGTGCACCCGCCAGCCGACGATCAGTCCCATCACCGCCATGACGACCAGGCTGGCGAGGTTCATCAGCAGGTCGCTGACGGTCTGGCCGATCAGCACCCCGGACGGGGCCATGGGCAGCGAGCGGAACCGGTCGAAGATGCCCTTCTGCAGGTCCAGGGTCAGTGTGTAGCCGGTGATCTGCGCGCTCATGATCACGGCTTGGACGAAGATGCCGGGGAGCAGGAACTCCCGATACGACATCCCCGGGACGTCGATGACGCTGCCGAAGACGTAGGAGAACATCAGCACGAACACGATCGGGAACATGATCGCGGAGCCGAGCAGGTCGGGCGACCGCCTGATCTTCAGGGTGTTGCGCCTGGCGATGGTCCAGCCGTCGGCGATGGGCATGGTGAGCGCGTTCATCGGGCGGCCTCCCGGGCCTGGGGGTCGGTGCCGGACGCCTGGTGTCCGGTCAGGGTGAGGTAGACGTCGTCGAGGGTGGGCCGCCGCAGGCCGGCGTCGCGCACCCGGACTCCGGCGTCGGCGAGCAGGCCGAGGACCTGGCGGAGCGACTCGGGGCCGTCGGTGACCGGGGCGGTGATCTGGAGCGATTCGGGCACGGTCCGCACGGCGCCGACGGCGAACCGGGCGAGGGTCTGCCGGGCGGTCTCCAGTTCGGCGGCGTCGGTCACGGTCAGTTCGATGCGGTTGCCGCCGATCTGGTCCTTGAGCTCGTCGGCGGTGCCGCGGGCGATGGCGCGGCCGTGGTCGACCACCATGATCTGGTCGGCGAGGTGGTCGGCCTCCTCCATGTACTGGGTGGTGAGCAGCAGCGTGCTGCCGGCCGCGACGAGTTCCGAGATGGTGTCCCACAGCGCGGCGCGGGCGCGGGGGTCCAGGCCTGTGGTGGGTTCGTCCAGGAACAGCACCGGCGGATCGGCGACCAGGGCGCCGGCGAGGTCGATGCGGCGGCGCATGCCGCCGGAGTAGCCCTTCACCGGACGGTCCGCGGCGTCGGTGAGGTCGAAGCGTTCGAGCAGCTCACGGGCCCGGGTCTTGCTGCGCCTTGCGCCCAGGTGGTAGAGCCGTCCGATCATCTCCAGGTTCTCTGCGCCGGTGAGGTGCTCGTCGACGGCGGCGTACTGGCCGGACAGTCCGATGGACGAGCGCAGCCGCCGGGCGTCACCGACGACGTCGCAGCCGGCGACGGTGGCGCGGCCGCCGTCGGGGCGCAGCAGCGTGGTCAGGACCCGCACCGTCGTGGTCTTGCCGGCGCCGTTCGGGCCGAGCAGGGCGAGCACCGTCCCTTGCGGGACGGAGAAGCTCAGCCCGTCGAGAGCGGTCACCTCGCCGTATCTCTTGACCAGTCCTTCGGCGGTGATCGCGTCGCTCATGGGGGTCTCCTTGCTGGTGTTCGGAGGTCAGGACCGGTGGATGTCGATGTCGCCCCAGTTGGTGTTCACATGCACCTCGACGACCGAGTCGGTGGCCTCGGGGCCTTCGGCGGCGTCGAGGGCGTTGCGCACCACGCCGTTCTTGGAGTGCAGGTCCAGCCAGGCGGCCGTGCCCTCGGCGATGCCGACGCCGACCTTGCCGTAGCCGGTCTCCAGGTGGACGGTGCCGCTCACCGCCACGTCGATCCGGATCCCGCCGTGCGCGGTCCTGGCGGTGAGGTCGGCCAGCACGCGGTCGACGGTGATGTCACCGTGGGCGGTCTTCAGTTGCAGGTCACCGGTCGCTTCGCCGAGGGTGATGGCGCCGGTGGAGGTTTTCAGCGTCGCGGGGCCGTCGATGGTTCCGATCCGGATCGCCCCGGTGGAGGTGGTCGCCTCGGCGGGTCCGGTCACCCGGTCGACGGAGATGTCGCCGTACGACGCCTTGGCCTCCAGGGGACCGGTCTCCTCCAGGCGCAGGCCGCCGTACGAGCTCTGCAGGACGGTCTGGCCGAGCGGACCGGTGGCGATGAGGTCCGCGGCACCTTGGGTCTCGACGCGGGAGCCGGCCGGCAGTTCGACGGTCACGTCGATGAAGCCGCGCCAGGGCAGCAGGTATCTCAGGGCCTTCGGCTTGGGGTCCTTGACCAGGAGCCGTCCGCCGGAGAACTCGACGATGGTCCGCTCGGCGGCCTGCACGCTCGCCTCGCTGGACGGGTCGCTGGGGCGCACCTCCACCACGGTGTCGGCACGGTCGCTCGCGTGGATGCGGACCTGGCCGAGGTAGATCTGGATGTCGGCGGTGATCGGCTCGGGGGTGTCGAAAGCAGGCATGGCGGAGCCCTCCTCACGGGTCCGGTGGAACATCCCGGCCTCGGGGCCGGGCGATGAGTGGTGACGGGTGATGAGACCGGGCGGGCGCCGCTAGCGCACCCAGCCGGTGTAGCCGCGCCCGCTGCGGGGCTGCCGCGGCCGGTCGGCGGGACCGCTAACGGCGCCCGGCTCGAACGCGGCGGAGACGGCGCGGACCAGCCAGGCGTTGACCGAGATCCCCTGCCGGGCGGCCGCCTCCTCCACACGCACCTTGAGCGGCTCGGGCAGCCGCAGGGTCACCCGCGCGGTGCCGCCCTCCTCGCCGAAGGGCGGCCCGGCAGGCGGGGTGGCCTCCGGCGCCGCCGGCGGCGCGGTCTCCGCCTCGCCTGCCGCGCCCCCCGAAGACGGCACCGGCTGCGGTGGCGTCACCACGAACGCGGGGTCACCGCCGCGTAGCCGTACGTCGACCGAGCCCGGTGCGAGATCACGGGTGATCTCGTCCGCCGCCGCCGACAACGCCTCCAGCAAGGTGAGCCTGGCGGCCGATTCGAGGGCGCCGGTGAGGCGTTCGGCCAGCGCACGGGAGTCCGGACCGCCCGCCTCGGCGGCGACGGCGAGCTGACGGCGGAGGTTCTCGACGTATGGCATCAGATCCATGACACAACTATGACGCCACTATGACGTCACGTCAATCGTTATGACGTCACATCGCATCGAGATGATGTCACTTGCAGGCCACGGGGCAGGCCACGGCGCAGGAACCGGCGCAGGACGGCGAGCCGATCGGCGACGCCGCCGTTGTGAGCCGGGCCGGTGCTCGCGTCCGCCGGACGGCGGGGATCGGCGCAGGGATCAGCGCAGGGCGCGGGTGAGCACGTCGAGGGTGATCTCTATGATGTCGTCCGGATCCGTCGCCGCGGGCTCCGGGACGTGTGCCGCCGCGTCGGGCATGAGGCGGCGGGCCCCCGCCCGCAGCACTCCCCACGCCAGCTCGGCCCGCAACGCCGGATGGTCGGCCCCGGCCTCGCGCAGCGCGTCGGCGAGCGGCGCGATCAGCGCGCCGTGCAGCTCGTCCACCCGGACCCGGCACTCGCCCGGCAGCCCGATCGCCTGCAGCGCCGGGATCAGCGCGTAGTCGGGGCTGCCGACGAAGTCGAGCGCGGCCCTGCCGTACGCGCGGATCCTGCCGGGCAGCGTGCTATCCGGGCCGGCGGGGGCGATGGCGGCGCGCAGGCGGGCCGACCAGCGGGGAAAGGCGTCCTCCACGAGCTGCGCCAGGATGTCGGCGGTGGAGGCGAAGTAGCGGTAGACGCTGGAGCGGGCCAGGCCGATCCGGGCGCCGACGGCGGCCGGTGTGAGCGCGTGCACGCCCTCGGCGGCCAGGATTTCCCGCGCCGCCTCCAGCAGGGCGGCGTGCTGGTTGGCCCGGTGATCCGCGACGGTCGCCGCGCTGATCCTCGGCATTACCCCCTCCAGGGTCGCTACATGTCCAGGTCGCGACCTCCAGTATCCGGCCCGCCGGCCGCGACCCGCTCCGGCGACTCGTCCTTCACGGCCGGTGTGCGGGGGAGCAGGAAGGTGACGCCGACCCCGGCCAGCAGCGCCAGCGCCGTGATGAACGTGACCCTGCGGGTCGCCTCGGCGGCGGCCTCGACCGCCGCGGCGTGGATCACCGGGTCGCGGAGCGCGGGGATGGCGGCGCCGGCGCTCTCCTCGACCGCGCGCGCCGCACTGGTGCGCACCTGCTCGGGCCGGTCGGCCAGCCCGCGCTCGACGGCCGAGCCGAGCCCGGCCACCAGCACCCCGCCCAGGATGGCGACTCCCAGCGCCGCGCCGAGCTGGCGGACCGTGCTCTGGAGCGCCGACGCGCCGCCGGACAGACGCGCCGGCACGTCGGCCATGAGGACGCCGGTGAGCTGCGCCGTGGCGAAGCCGATGCCCGCGCCGTAGAGGAGCAGCCACGGCACGGGCCGCCAGGCGCCCATGTCGGGCGCGAGGGACAGGCCGATGCCGGCCGCGCCGACGGCCTCCATGCCCAGGCCGATCCGCACGATCGTCCGCGGGGACAACGTCTTCGACAGCGGGGGGACCAGCCCGCCCGCGAGGAAGGTGCCGAGGGCCAGCGCGGCGATGACGAGACCGGCGCGGAAGGCGGTGTAGCCGAGCGCGGACTGCAGGAAGAGCGGCAGCACGAGGATCATGCCGAACTCGCCGAGCGCCACGATCACCGCCGCCATCGCGCCGTAGCGGAAACTCGGCAGCTCGAACAGCGTGAGGTCGACGAGTACGGGCCGGCCGGCGCGCTCGCGCCGCCGTTCGCGTACGACGAGGGCGACCAGCGCGAGGATGCCGATGCCGAAGGCGAACGGCACGGGGGAGACGCTCTCGAACCGCAGGCCGAACAGGTCCGCGGTCCGCCGCGGCTCCAGCCAGCCGTACTTCTGGCCCTCGATCAGCGCGAAGACGACCCCGGTCGTGCCGAGCACGGCGAGGACGAGCCCGGCCAGGTCGCCACCCGCCCTGTGGCCGTCGCGCGACTCGGGCACCCGCAGTGAGCCGAGCAGGAGCAGCGCGCCGATGGGCAGGTTGATCCAGAACGCGGCCCGCCAGCCGTGCTCGGTGACGAGCCAGCCCCCCACCAGTGGGCCGACGGCGGCCATGCCGCCGATGATGGAGCCCCAGACCGCGAAGGCGATCACCCGCTGACGGCCCACGTAGACGCGGTTGATGATCGCGAGGGTCATCGGCACGGCCATCGCCGCCCCCACGCCCTGCACGGCTCGTACGCCGATGAGCATGGGCCCGTTCACCGACGTCGCCGCCAGCACGCTCGCCAGCAGGAAGACCGCGACGCCCAGGGCGAACAGGCGGCGCCTGCCGTACCGGTCGCCGGCCCGGCCGAACGGGATGAGCAGCGCCGCGAACATCAGCGAGTAGATCGAGTTGACCCACTCCACGTCGGTGGCGCCCAGGCCCAGGTCGGCGATGATCGCGGGCACCGCCACGTTCACGATCGTGGCGTCGATGACGACCATCGACACGCCCGTCGCGAGCACGACGAGAGGGATCCAGCTTTGGCGCGGTGTTGGCGACGACATGTCGCGAACTATAGCAACACCATGTCGCCAACCGGCTCACGAGGGGGCGCGGCGGGCGCGGGCGCGGCGCTTGCCCTCGTGCATGGCCTGGACGCGGGCGACCGGGATCGTGTGGCCTTCCTCGATCAGGTCGCGGGGCAGCCGCTGGGGCTCCGGCATGAGCGCGGCCCAGGGGTCGCCGTCCCGCAGCAGCCCCGCCGCCGTGTGGACGGTGAAGTCGCCGGGGGTGATCCGGTCCAGGTCGTCCCAGGCCACCGGGAACGACACGGGAACGCCGGGCCGTACGCGCGGGCTGTAGGCCGCCACCACGGTCGCCCCGCCCGACCGGGTCGAGTCGACGAACACCCTGTCCCCGCGGTCCTCCCGGATGAACGCCGTCGTGGCGAGGGCGGGGTCGAGGCGCTCGGCGCGTACGCCGAGCGCGCGGGTGGCCGCGGCGACGTCCTCCGTCGTGTGCGCCTCCAGTGGCACGAACACGTGCAGGCCCTTGGCGCCGCTGGTCTTCACCGCTCCCGAAAGGCCGGCGTCGGCCAGCGCCCGGCCGACCAGGCGGGCGGCGGCGACGGCCTGCGGGAACGCCTCGGCCGACGGCGGGTCGATGTCGAGCACGAGATGGGTCGGACGGTCCCAGTCGCCGGCGTGGACGAGGGCGGGGTGATACTCCACCGCCCTCTGGTTGGCGAGCCACAGCAGGGTGCGCCGGTCGTCGCACAGGGCGTACGACACCCGCCGCTGCGACGACTCGGCCCAGAGGGTGACCGTCCGCACGAAGTCCGGGGCGTAGGAGGGCACGTTCTTCTGCATGAACGGCGCCTGGCCCTGCCGCACCCGCACCACGGACAGCGGCCGGTCGCGCAGCACCGGGATGACGCGGTCGCGGACCGCGTCCAGGTAGTCGACCAGGTCGCGTTTGGTCGCGCCGGCGCCGTCGAACAACGGCTGGTCGAGGTTGGTCAGCGTGACTCCGTCGCGCACCTCATCGCTGGTCATCGCATCACCATGCCCGCGCTCGGGCCGGGGAATCAACCGTCCAGCGGGGCCAGATAGCCGCGCAGGACCTTCTTCAGCTCGCGCACCTCGGCCTCCCGCTCGTCCTCGGGGGCCGCGACCACCACCGGCGTCATCGCCTGGAAGATCTGCACGAGCACCCGCGCGCTGCGGGTCCGCTCCGGCCCGGACAGGCCGGGCGCCCGTACGGCGAGGATCGCCTCGACTCGGCCGAGCAGCGCCGACTGGATCGGCCCGGTCGCCGTCGCGAGGCCCGGCGGCATGTCCGGGCGGGCGAACAGCGCCTTGAACCCCGGGTTGGCGACGTTGAACGCCACCAGCGGATCGACGACCCGGTCGATCAGGTCGTCGAGGTCCATGGCGGCGAGGTCGGCCGGGGCGAACGCCTCCCCGTGCGCGGCGCGCATCTGGACGGTGAACCGGTCGGCGAGCGCCTGCGCGACGGCCTCCTTGCTGCGGAAGAACTGGTAGAGCGACCCGGGAGAGATCCCGGCCGCCGCCGCGACGGCGTTCGTCGTGGTCTTCTCGTAACCCTGCTCGGCGAACACCGCCGCCGCGGCGTCGAGGATCTCGCTCATCCGCCGCTCGCCGCGCGCCTGCCGCCTCCGGGGCCGCGCCTCCTCGCTCTCCATGGCACCCCTCATTGCGAATACGAGTGATTGCTCGTATTCTCCCTCAAACACGAATGATCGCTCGTAAAACTATCAGGGGGGCTCGTGCCGGCCGGAATCGTCGTACGCAGAGCGGGGTGGGTCGTCGTGGTGAGCGTGTTGATCACGCTCATCGCCGGGGTCGTCGGGGCCGGGACCATCGGCGCGCTGTCCCTCAACAGGTTCGAGGCGCCGGGCTCGGAGTCGGCGCGGGCGCGCGACGATCTCGCCCGGCTGTTCGGCACCGGCAGCCCCAACGTCGCGCTGCTGGTCACCGCCCGCAGGGGGACGGTCGACAGCGACCCGGTCGAGGCCGCCGGGCGGGCGCTGACCCGGGAGCTCGCGGCCTATCCCGGCGTCGGCGACGCCTGGTCGTACTGGACGCGTCAAGGCGTGGCCACGCTGCGCTCAGGCGACGGGCGGCAGGCGATGGTGCTCGCCTGGGTGCCCGGCGACGCCGACAGGGTGCGCCGTGAGGTGCTGCCTGCCCTGACCCCGCGCTTCACCCGGAGCGACGCCGTGATCGACGTCCGGGCCGGAGGCTCCGACGAGGTCTTCCGCGCGGTCATGGAACAGGCCAGGCAGGACTTCGTCAGGGCCGAGCTGGTCGTGCTGCCGATGGTCCTGCTGCTGCTGTGGCTGGTGTACCGGCGGCTCGCGGCGGCCCTGGTCACCCTCGGCGTCGGGATCTTCGCGGTGGCCGGGTCGCTGGCGCTGCTGCGCGGCGTCGTGCTTCTCACCGAGGTCTCGACGTTCGCCTCGAACATCGCCCTGGTCATGGGCGTCGGGCTCGGGGTCGACTACGGGCTGTTCATGATCTTCCGGCTCCGCGAGGAGCTGCGGCGCGGCCTGCCGGTGCCGGAGGCGGTGACGCGGACCGTCCGCACCGCCGGGCGCACGGTGCTGTTCAGCGGGGTCACCGTCGCCGCCTCGCTGTCGGTGCTGTTCGCCTTCCCCTTCCCGTTCCTGCGCTCCTTCGCGTACGCCGGGGTCGCGGTCGTGGTCGCGGCGGTGATCGGCGCGACCGTCGTGCTCCCGGCCGCGCTGGCCCTGCTGGGGCACAGAGTCGCCCGTGCCGGTTCTGCCCGAGTCGAGCGCCGCGGGTTCTGGCACGGCCTCGCCCTGCGTGTCGTGCGCCGTCCGCTGGCGTTCGGCGGGGCGGCGCTCGCGGTCGTGCTGCTGCTCGGGTCGCCCTTCCTCGGCGTCCGCTTCGGGCTGCCCGACGACCGGGTGCTGCCGTCCTCTGCGCCCGTACGGCAGATGTACGACCAGATTCGGGCGGGCTTCTCCCAGGAGGAGGCCGACGCGGTCCACGTGGTCGCGCCGGAGGGGAACGCCGCCCAGGCGGGGCCGTACGCCGCCGCGCTGTCGCGGGTCGGCGGGGTGGTGCGGGTGGACTCGGCCGCCGGATCCTACGCGGAAGGCAGGCCGGTCCCGGGGCCGGCGGATGCGCGTTTCGCCGCCGCCCGCGGCACGTGGCTGTCGGTGGTGGCGTCGAGCGACCGTCTCGACGCCGACGCGGCCGGGCTGGTGCGCCGGGTGCGGGCCGTTCCGGCGCCCTTCGCGGTGGAGGTGGGCGGCTCCCCGGCCGAGCTGGCCGACTATCGGGACGGCGTGACCGCGCGCCTGCCGCTGATCGGCCTGCTGATCGTGCTGGTGACCTTCGCGGTGCTGTTCGTCATGACCGGCAGCGTCGTGGCGCCGCTGAAGGCGTCGGCGCTCAACCTGCTGAGCCTGTCGGTGATGTTCGGCGCACTGGTGTTCGTCTTCCAGGACGGCCACCTGTCCGGGCTGCTCGGCTTCACGCCGACCGGGTCCATCGAGCCGAGCATCCCGATCCTGATGTTCTGCGTGGCCTACGGGCTGTCGATGGACTACGAGGTCTTCCTGCTCGCGCGCATCAAAGAGGAGTACGACCGGACGGGCGACGCCGTGGCATCCGTGCCCGCGGGCATCGCCCGCAGCGCGCCGCTGGTCACCGCGGCCGCCGCCATCCTGGCCGCCTCGTTCGCGGCGTACGCCACGGGACGGGTGGTGTTCCTGCAGCAGCTCGGCGTCGGCATGGCGCTCACGGTCGCCGTCGACGCCACGTTGATCCGCGGCGTGCTCGTGCCGGCGCTGATGCGGCTGGCGGGCCCGGCGAACTGGTGGGCCCCGGGCCCGCTGCGCCGCCTGCGTCGAGTCGTGTCAGTCTCAGATAATGAAACATAATTGCTCAAATTGCGAGACGCATGGAATCGTAACCGGCATGGCAAACGAAACGGCCGTGTACACCCACGGCTTTCACGAGTCCGTCCTGCGCTCCCACAGCTGGCGCACGGCCGCCAACTCGGCGGCATACCTGCTGGGCGCACTGAAGCCCCACATGCGGATCCTGGACGTCGGCTGCGGTCCGGGCACGATCACCGCGGACCTGGCCGAGCGGGTGCCGCAGGGCGAGGTGATCGGGCTCGACACCGCACCCGGCATCCTGGAGCAGGCGCGCCGCGAGGCGGAGGGGCGCGGCCTGGGCAACGTGAGCTTCACGACCGGCGACGTGCACGCGCTCGACTATCCCGACGCCTCCTTCTGCGTGGTGCACGCCCACCAGGTGCTCCAGCACGTCGGCGATCCGGTGGGCGCGCTGCGCGAGATGCGGCGGGTGACCAAGCCGGGCGGGATCGTCGCGGTGCGCGACTCCGACTACGCCGGCTTCGTGTGGTATCCGCAGATTCCGGCCCTGGACGACTGGCTGGACCTCTACCGGCGGGTGGCCCGCGCCAACGGCGGCGAGCCCGACGCCGGGCGCCGCCTGCGCGCCTGGGCCAGGGAGGCCGGGTTCACCGACATCACCTCGTCGTCGTCCACCTGGTGCTACGCCACCCCGGAGGAGCGGGACTGGTGGGGCGGGCTGTGGGCCGACCGCACGGTCCAGTCCTCCTACGCGGACCGGGCGGTCGAGATCGGCCACGCCACGCAGGACGACCTGCGGCGGATCGCCGACGGCTGGCGGGAGTGGGCGGCGAGCGAGGACGCCTGGTTCAGCGTCCTGCACGGCGAGATCCTCTGCCGTGTGACCTGACGACCCGGCCCGTGCCCGTACGTGCCACTTCGGGATCGCCGGGACGAGGGTCCGCGCGGAGGTTCACGCCCCCTCGGGCAGGGCGGTGCGGAGGAACCCCTCGTACCCGCGCGCGGCCACCCGGTCGCACATGGCCCGGTAGTTGCCCACGCCGCCCGCGTACGGCAGGAAGGTGCGGGGCTTTCCGGCGATGTTCGCACCGGAGTACCAGCTCTCGGCCCTGCCGTAGAGGGTGAACTCGGCCAGCTCCCTGACGTGGTCCATCCAGGCCGCCTCGGCGTCGGCCTCGGCCTCGATCAAGGCCCGTGGGCCGAACGCGCGATCGAGGTCGGCGAGGCAGGCGGCGATCCACTCCACATGCTGCTCGATGGAGACGATCATGTTCGTGAGCACGGAAGGGCTGCCGGGACCGGTGATCGTGAACAGGTTGGGGAACCCGGCGCTCATCAGGCCCAGGTAGCTGCTCGGCCCGGCCGCCCACGCGTCCCGAAGCCGCCGCCCGCCGCGGCCTCGGATGTCCATCGCGAGCAGCGCGCCCGTGATGGCGTCGTATCCGGTGGCGAAGACGATGGCGTCGACGTCGAAGGTCTCCCCGGCGGTTCGGATTCCGTTGGGGAGGATCTCCGTGATGGGGGTCTCGCGCAGGTCCACGAGGGTGACGTCCGGACGGTTGTAGACGGCGTAGTAACCGGTGTCCAGGCACAGGCGTTTGAGCCCAATGGAGTAGCCGGTGGGGACCAGCCGTTCGGCCGTCGCCGGATCGGTCACGATGGAGCGGATCTTGTCTCGTACGAAGTCGGCCGCCGTCCGGTTGGCCTCCTCCGAGAGCAGCAGATCGGAGAAGGCGGCCAGGAAGCCGACCCCGCCGCGCGACCACCTGCGCTCGAACTCGGCCAGTCGCTCCTCCGGGCTCACCTCCAGGGCCGAACGCTCCCCGTACTCGATCAGGAACCCGCCTGGCGAGGTCCGGGCCCGCCGGGCGAGGGCGTCGCGGTTGTCCTTGAACCACCGTTCCCGCGCCGGGTCCAGAGGGCCGTTCACCGCCGGTGTGCTGAAGTTGGGCGTCCTCTGGAACACCGTCACGTGCGCGGCCTGCTCGGCCACGGCGGGAATCAGCTGGATGCCGGACGAACCCGTGCCCACCACGGCGACCCGTTCGCCCGTGAAGTCGACGCCCTCGTGCGGCCAGCGGCCCGTGTGATACCAGCGGCCCTCGAAGGATCCGAGGCCGGGCGGGTCGGGGACGTTGGCCGCCGACAGGCAGCCGACGGCGGTGATGAGGAACCTGGCGCGCAGAGGGGCGCCGTGTTCGGTCGTCACCGTCCAGCAGCCGTCGTCCTCGTCGTACACCGCGCCCGTCACCCGCGTGCCGAACCGGATGTCCTCGCGCAGGTTCAGCCGATCGGCGACATGGCCCGCGTACCGCAGGATCTCCGGCTGTGCGGCGTAGCGCTCGCTCCAGCTCCACTCCCGGGTGATCGCGGGGCAGAAGGAGTAGGAGTACTCCAGGCTCTCCACGTCGCAGCGCGCTCCCGGGTAACGGTTCCAGTACCAGGTGCCGCCGACGTCTCCGCCCGCTTCCAGGACGCGGGCCGTGAAGCCCGAGACACGCAGCCGGTGCAGCATGTACATGCCGGCGAATCCGGCGCCGACGACGATCGCGTCGAACCTGGCCGCACGATCGTGCGGCCTCACCAACGTCTCGGACACGAACGAATTCCTCCTGCGGGAGCGCGAACCGGCCCAGGGAAGGCCTCCAGACCCGGCCGCTCGTAGAGGTGAGCGGCGGGCGACCGCCAGGCCGACCGGTCGACGACTTTCGCATCCGGTTCTGTAACGGGCCTGAAACGACGGGGCGGCACCTCGTCCTGCGCGCTCCGGCGTACCGGACCGCCTCTCTGGAATCGCGCTGACGCGCAACGCGCGGCCGCTCGCCCCCTGCGTCAGCGGCGCGTCAGCGGGGCTCCAGGATCCGGTGCGACAGTGTCCGCGGCGGAGGCTCGGGGGAGCGCCTCGGCGGCCACGAGACCGCATCAGGCGGAGTGCCGGCGCGGGGCTTCTCACCGCGGTGCCGTCCCGGGACACCGGGAGACGGTCGGGGACGCGACGGTGACCCTCGCGCGCCGAGGGTCACCGGTGGCGCCCTGCGCCGAGCCCCGAGGCAGGACCGCACGCAGGACATCTCGAAGGGGGAGAACGAGTGCTGGAGAAGCTGGTCGAAGGCGATCTTCCGCCGGTCATACTTGTGGACTTCGCCATGTTCTCCACCGCCGACACGATGACCGGCCTGATGGGCGTCCCGGAATCGCGGTGGGAGACCTACCGCATCGACGCCGTGCAGGATCTCGAGATCCACGGGTCCCTGACCATCGCCCGGCTGGCCGACCTGTACGCGAAGGAGATCGAGGGGCTGGGGAGCCGGCCCGCCGCCGTGCTCGGCTACTGCAGCGCGGCGACGCTCGCACTCGCGCTCGCGAAGCGGCTCGCGAGCGCCGGGGACGGGCACGCGCCCGCCGTGGTCCTCGTCGAGCCGACGTGGCTCACCGTGACCATGATCGGGCAGGAGCTGGACGCCCTGAGGGCGACGCTCGGCGCGACCGGAGACCGGCCCGCCGAGCTCACACTCGACACCGTCCTCGCCACGCTCACCGGCGACCTCACGATCAAGCTCGCCGCCGACGGCATGCCCGAGGCCGAGATCGAGACGTGCGTCGCGATGCTGACCCAGCGCTACGAGGCATGGTTCGGCTTCCTCTTCGCGACCGTGGACGCGGCCGTGCCGACGCCCGAGGCGCCGGTTTCGCTCGTCGTCAGCGGTGACAGTGACCGGGGACCGGCGCCGGGATGGACCGCGGCGCAGTGCTCCTGCGTCCGGGTCGACGTTCCCCCCGGTGAGTTCCTGCGGAGCCCCGTGGTGCGCCAGAAGATCTTCGATCTGATCGACCGCGTGTGAACGCGACCACGGCGGGTGGACCGCCGCAGACGTCGTACCGGGCGCGTGTCTACTGCTTCGCCCACGCGGGCGGCTCGGCGGGGGAGTTCCGTGAGTGGACGGGCCTCGCCGACGAGGTCGAGATCATCGGTGTGGAACGGCCGGGACGCGGCGCCAGGTTCGCCGAACCGGCCTCACGGGATCTGCGCGCCCTGGCCGGGGAGCTGGCGGACTCCCTGCCGCTTGACCTGCCCTTCGGTCTGTTCGGCCACAGCTTCGGCGCCCTGCTCGCCTTCGAGATCGCGCACGCGCTGCGCGCTCGCGGTCGCAGGACCCCCGATTGGCTGTGGGTGTCCGCCTTCCCGAGTCCCGACATCGCGCGCCGAGAGCCCGAGGTGCGGCACCTCCCGGACGCCGACCTGCTGTGGACGCTGCACAGGAGGCACGACGGGATTCCCGCCGAGGTGCTGGAGAGTCCCGAACTGATCGAGATCGTGGCGACGTACATGCGGGCCGACTACGCGGCCATGGAGACCTACCGATTCCAGGACCGCCGGCCGCTGGCGTGCGCTTTGCAGGTCCTGTGCGGTGCCGACGAGCACGACCTGCACGACAGGCTCGGCGGCTGGGAGAAGCACTCGGCCGGCGCCTTCTCCATGCGCCTTCTCCCGGGCGGCCATTTCTACCTGCGCCGTCCCGGCAACAGGCGCCGCATCGTGCAGGCGATGCGCGATGCGGCGATGACCATCGATCCGACTCCGGGGGTGGAGTGATGAGGGAGATCCCAACCTGTCAGCGACGCGACGGAGGCGGTCGCTCATGACCTCCGAACCGCGACAGTGGGGGCGTGCGCCGGAGGTGGACGCTGAGGCGTCCGTGGGAGAGCTGATCGCCGAGGCGGGCGCCGAGTTCCCGGAGCTGCCGGCGGTCCGGGATCTCGGGCGGGGCCTGAGCCTGACCTACGCGCAACTCCTCGGACAGGTCGAGGCGCAGGCCGACGGGCTGCTGGCACGCGGGGTCGGGGCCGGCGACCACGTGATCGTGGCGCTGCCCCGTTCCGTCGAGGAGATCGTGGCCGTCCTCGCCGTTCTCAGCGTGGGGGCCGTCTACGTTCCTGTGGACGCCTCGCTCCCGGAGCCGAGGCTCAGGTCGATGCTCGACCCGGTCCGGCCGAAGGCCGTGGTCGCGGACTTCGCCGCGGCCCGCTCCATCGTCCGGGCCGCCCCCGCAGGGTGCGTGCCCGTCCAACCGGCGCCGATGACCCACCCGCCCGCCGCCGGCCCGCGCAGGGCTTGGGCCCACCGGGATCCCGGGGACATCGCCTACATCACGTTCACGTCGGGATCGACCGGCGTGCCGAAGGCCGTGCGCATTCCCCACCGCGGTGTCGTGCGCCTCGTACGCGGGGCCGTCTACGCGCGGAGGGGGCCCGGCGAGCGGATGCTCCGGCTCGCCCCGCTGGCCTTCGACGCCTCGACGCTGGAGATCTTCTGTGCGCTCGCCACCGGCGCGACCGTGGAGGTCTTTCCCGACGGCCCGGTCTCGCCAGGCGAACTGGCGGCGTTCATGCGCGAGGCCGAGGTCAGCGTCGCCTTCCTGACCGCGGGCCTCTTCCGGGTCGTGGCCGCCGAGGCGATCGAGGCGTTCGCCACCGTCCGGCAGGTGTTCACCGGCGGTGACGTCGTGCCCCCGGACGCGGTCCGCGCCGTGCTGTCGCGTCATCCCGGGCTGACGGTGGTCAGCGCGTACGGACCGACCGAGAACACCACGTTCTCCACGGTGCATTCCATGCGGAGCGCGGCGGAGGTCGAGGCGCCCGTGCCGATCGGCAGGCCGATCGCGGGCACCTCCGCGCTGGTCCTCGACGAGGCGGGCGAGCCGGTCGGGCCGGGCGAGGTCGGCGAGCTGTATCTCGGCGGCAGCGGGCTGGCCGCCGACTACCTGGACGCCCCCGAGGAGACGCAACGGGCCTTCGTGACACCCCCCGGCCGGCGGGAGCGCTTCTACCGCACGGGCGACCTCGTGCACTGGGACACGACGGGACGACTGCACTTCGACGGGCGGCGCGACCGGCAGGTGAAGGTGCGCGGCTACCGGATCGAGCTGGCGGAGATCGAGGGCCGGCTGGCCGGGCACGCCGATGTGCGGGACGTCGCCGTCGTGGTGACCGGCGCCGACGCCGGATCCAGGCGCCTGCTCGCCGCCGTGGTGGCTGACCACGAGGACGGCCTGGTGGCACGCCTGCGCGAAGCGCTGCGCGCCGAACTGCCCGACTACATGGTGCCGGCGCTGTGGGTGGTGACCGACAGGCTGCCGTACACCTCGAATGGCAAGGTGGACGTCGCCGAGCTCGAACGCCGCGCCCCGGCGGGCGACCGCGGCCGGCCGCCGGCTCCGGCCGCCGCGGGGACGACGCGCCACGGCGACGGCGGCGGACGCGGCGAGGACCGCGGGCCGGTCTTCGAGGACGTCATCGCCGGCGTATGGCGCGAGGTGCTGGGCACGGCCGATTTCGGCGTCCAGGATCCCTTCTTCGAGATCGGCGGGGACTCGCTGCTGGCCGGGCGCGTGCACACACGCCTGCGCGCCGAGCTGCCCGACCACCCCCTGCGCATCGTGGACATCTTCCAGTACCCGACCGTCCGGGCGCTGGCCGAGCATCTGAGAGGGGTGCGGCGGTGAGCCGGGAGACGGGCGCACAGCGGGAGGGCGTCGCGATCATCGGCTTCGGGCTGCGACTGCCCGGCGCCGAGACCGCCGCGCAGTTCTGGGACAACATCGCTTCCGGCCGGGAGTGCCTCACCCGGTTCGAGCCCGGCGAGCTGGCGGCGGAGGGGGTGCCGGAGGCTGTTGTCGCCGATCCGGCCTACGTCCCGGTGCGCGGGGTGATTTCGGGCGTCGAGGACTTCGACGCCGGTCTGTTCGGCATGCCGCCGCGCGAGGCCCAGGTCACAGACCCGCAGCAGCGACTCTTCCTCGAGTGCGCCTTCGAGGCCCTGGAGAACGCCGGATACACCCAGGAGACGGCCCCCGGTCCGATCGGGGTGTACGCGGGCACGGGCAAGAACCACTACCTGATGCGGCACGTCATCGGGCACGCCGGCCTCGTCAGGAACCTCGGGGACATGGCCATGCTCGTCGGCCACGAGAAGGACCATGTGGCGACGCGCACGGCCTACCGGCTCGGTCTGCGGGGCCCTGCGATCACCGTTCAGACCTCCTGCTCCACGTCGCTGGTCGCCGTGCACATGGCCGTGCAGAGCCTGGTGCGGCACGAGGCGGACCTCATGCTCGCCGGCGGCGCGTCGGTCGTCCTGCCCCAGAGGTCCGGCTACCTCTACAGCCCGCACGACATCCTGTCGCCCGACGGGCACTGCCGTGCCTTCGCGAAGGACGCCAGGGGCGCCGTGCCGGGCAACGGTGTCGGCGTCGTGGTGCTGAAGCGGCTGAGCGACGCCGTACGCGACCGGGACACGATCTACGCGGTGATCAGGGGATCGGCCGTCAACAACGACGGGGAGCGCAAGGTCGGCTACACCGCCCCCAGCGTGAGCGGGCAGGCGGACGTCATCCGCGCCGCGCAGGCCGCGGCGGGCGTGGGCCCGGACACGATCCAGTACGTCGAGACCCACGGCACCGGCACGGAACTCGGCGACCGGATCGAGGTCGAGGCCCTCGTCCAGGCGTTCGGGCGGGGCGAGCCGGGTTCCTGTGCGCTCGGCACCCTGAAGCCGAACATCGGGCACGTGGACATCGCCGCCGGAGTCGCCGGACTGATCAAGGCGTCGCTCGCACTGCACCACGGCCGCATCCCGCCGAGCATCAACTGCGATCAGGAGGACCCCGGCCTGGGCCTCGACGACAGCCCGTTCTACATCAACAGGACGCTGCGGCCCTGGCCCGCGACGGACGGCCCGCGCAGAGGCGCGGTCAGCGCTTTCGGCGTCGGCGGCACGAACGCGCACGTCGTGCTCGAACAGGCTCCCCCCACCGTCGACAGCCGGCCGGCGCCGGCCCTGCCCGTCATCGTGCCGCTCTCGGCGCACACCCCGGACGCCCTGACCGAGCTGACCGACCGGCTGGCCGGGCACGCGCGCGCCAACCCCGAGGCCGACGTCCGCGACATGGCGCACACGCTGCGGCTCGGCCGCCGGCAGCGGGAGTACCGCTCCGCCGCGGTCGTGTCCGGCGCCGCCGAGCTGGGTGTTTCCTCGGCGTTCCGGCTGCCGGCCCGCAGCAGCGACTCGGTGAGCGTCGGCTTCCTCTTCACCGGCCAGGGCAACCAGCACCCCGGCATGGCCGCGGAGCTGTACGACCGGTTCCCCGTCTTCCGCGCGGCCATGGACGACTGCGCCAGGGAGTTCTCCGTCAGCACCGGCGTCGACATCCGCTGGACGCTGTGCGACGTCCCCGGCGACCGTGCCGCCGCCCAGGCCGAACTCGACGGCATGGCCCTCGCCCAGCCGTCCGTCTTCGCCGTGGAGTACGCGACCGCCACGCTGCTGCTGTCGCTGGGACTGCGGCCCACGGCGTTGATCGGGCACAGCCTGGGCGAGTACGCGGCGGCCTGCATCGCGGGGGCGATGAGTCTGGCGGACGCCGCGGCGCTGGTGGGGGCCCGGGGCCGCCTGCTGGACCGCGTGCGGGGCGGCGCGATGCTGGCGGTCTTCGCGGCGGAGGAGAGCGTCGCCCCGCTGTTGCCCGCGTCCCTGTCGGTGGCCGCGATCAACGCGCCCCGCTCCATCGTGGTGACCGGCCCGGCCGACGCGATGCCGGACCTCGTCGAGCGGCTCGACGCGCGCGGCATCCGGCACCGTAAGGTCCCCGTGCCGATCGCGGCGCACTCGGCGATGCTGGACGGCCTCCTCGACGAGTTCCGCGCCCATGCCGAGAGGCTCACCTACCGCCCGGCCGCCATCCCGGTCGTCTCCGGGATCACCGGACGGCCCGTCGACCCGGAACGCGGTTTCGACGCGGACTACTGGACGCGCCACCTGCGCCAGACCGTCCGGTTCGCGGCCGCGGTCGAGTACGCCCTCCAGTGGCGCGACCCGCTGTTGATCGAGGTGGGCCCCGGCCACACGCTCGCCAACCTGGCGCACGAGACGGCGGCAGGCCGCCCGCTGGTGGCTCTCGCCGCCCTGCCCGGCCGCAAGGACGACGCGCGGCCGCTGCGGACCCTGCTGGAGGCCGTGGCCGCGGCGTGGTGCGCCGGAGCCCCGGTGGACTGGTCCGCCCTCGACGACGACCCGCACGCGCGCCGGGTGCCCCTGCCCCGCTACCCGTTCCAGCGCGGCAGGCACTGGCTCGATCCGGTGGCGCCCGAGCCGTCCGGACCGGAACGCGGCGTGCGCATGCCCGCGCCCGCGCCGGCGCCCGCTCCGGAGACCGCCGCGGAGCAGCGCGGCTTCCCGGCGGAGCGGGAGATCACGGTCGTCTGGCGGGACCTGCTGGGAGTGGAGGACGTCGGCCCCGATGACAACTTCTTCGCGCTCGGCGGCCAGTCCCTCCTCCTCGTCCGGATGATCGCCCGGCTCAAGGAGCTGACCGGCGTCGCCATCCCGCTGCGGGACGCGGTCGCCGCCCCGACCGTGCGGGGGATCGCGGCGCTGCTCGCGCACCACGGAAGGGGCCGCGCATGACCGCCGGTGACGCCAGGCTCGCGGTCGTCTTCGGCGAGGGCGCGGTGACCCTCGGCGACATGCTGGTCGGCCTGGGCTTCTGCCACGATCCGATCTTCGTGGTGGCGCCGGGCCCGGACGGCGCGCGCTACGCCGCCCTGCTCGAGTCGGCGGGCACCGTCATGACGCTCACCGGAGACGCGCACGCCGACGGCCGCGCCCTCCGCGCGGCGGGGGTGAGCGGGATGGTGACCTTCAGCGAGCGGGAGCTTCCCGTCGCCGCCGGGCTCGCCGCCGCGGCCGGCCTGCCGTTCCACAGCCCGGAGACCGTCGAACGGCTCACCGACAAACACCTCCAGCGGCGGGCGATGCGCGAGCACGGCATCGAGACCCCGGCGTCGTGGCTGCTGCGCGGCCCCGCGGACTGGCCCCGGGACGTTCGGCTGCCCGCCGTGCTCAAGCCGGTCCGGGGTGAGGGCAGCCGCAACACTCACCTGGTAGAGGACGCCGCCGAGGGCGCGGCCCTGGCCGGCCGGCTCCTCGACCCCGAGGGCGCCGCCGCGGAGGAGGGTCTCGTCGTCGAGGAGTGCCTGACGGGCGTCCCGAGCGAGCCCTTCGGCGACTACGTCTCGGTGGAGAGCGCCTGCGCGGGCGACAGCATCCACACGATCGGCGTCACCGGGAAACTTCCGCTGCTGCCGCCGTTCCGCGAGAACGGGCAGTTCTTCCCGGACACGCTGGACGACGCCCTGCGGGCCGAAGTGATCGAGATGACCGAACGGACGCTCCGGGCCCTCGGCGTGCGGCATGGGATCACCCACACCGAAGTCAAGATCACCGATCGCGGGCCCCGCGTCATCGAGGTCAACGGCCGCATCGGCGGGTTCATCAACGAGCTGTACCTGCGGGCGACCGGCATGGACCTCATCGAGGTCGCGGGCCGGCTCGCACTCGGGCAGGACGTGGAGCCGGCCGTGCGTCCCCGGGACGGCGTGTTCTTCCAGCACTACACCCGGCCGCTGCCCGAGGCGACCCGGGTGGTCGCGATCGAGGGGGCCCGCTCGCTCACCCGGATTCCGGGGATCACCGCGCGACGCCAGCTCGTCCAGCCGGGCACTCCGTTGCCGGGCGACGGCAAGGCGGTCTATCTCGACCTGCTCGTCGGCGACGCGCCGTCACACCGGGAGATGCTCGCCGTGCTCGACCACGCCCTTTCGGGGATCGGCTTCACCTTCGACACTCCGGCGGGCCCGGTCACCCGTACCGGCGCCGAGCTGCGCGACAGAGTTCCGGTCCACCGCTGACCGGGCGCGAACCAGGGGGGCTTGTATGGGAGAAAGAAAAGCGGGGGCGAGCGGGCCGGACAGCGGCCGCTCCGAGGCGGCGGGGATCGCGGTCGTCGGCTACGGCAACGCCGGGCGCCAGCACGTCGACGCCCTGGCCGGCGTCGCCGGCGCGTACGCCGCCGCGGTGGTGGAGACGGACCCGACGGCGGCGTCGCGAGCGCGGGGCGCGGGACTGACGGTGCGCGCGCTGGACGAGGTGCTGGCGGACGACGCCGTCCGGGCGCTGGCGCTGTGCCTGCCCCCGGGCGCCCGTACGGACGTCGCGCGGGCCGCCGTGGCCGCGGGCAAGCATCTGCTGCTGGAGAAGCCGCCGGCGCGCACCGCGGAGGAGCTCGCCGGGCTGCTCTCGCTCGCGGACGACGGCGAGGTCCTGGCCGCGGTGATGTTCCAGCACCGGTTCGCCCTGCCGGAACCGCTGCGTGCGATCGAGCCGGAACGGTTCGCGGGGGCCGTCGCGAGCCTGACGGTCTCCCGCGCGCGTCCCGACGCGCACTACCGGCAGGCCGGCTGGCGCTCCGACCCCCGCCACGCGCTCGGAGGCGTCACGGCACACCTGGGAGTGCACTACCTCGACCTGGCATGCCAGCTGCTCGGAACGCCGCGGGCCGTGACGCCTCTGTCCAGGACCGACGCCGCACCGGGCATCGACACCCAGCTGTGCGGGCACATCGCGTTCGAGTCCGGCGCCCAGCTGTCGGTCGCGATCACCAGCCGCTCCGTCGCGAGGGCCGAGCAGCTCACGGTGCTCGGCGCCGACGCCTGGCTGGAGGTCCGTTCCGGCGCCGTCACCGGCGAGATCGACGGCAGGCCGATCGAGGGACGAACCCGTCCCGCGTCGGTGTTGCGCACCGAGGTCTACCAGGAGTTCTCCGGCGCGGTGGCGGGCCGCACCGCCCTCGGTCTGGCCGCGCTCAGCCGCAGCCGCGGGGTGGTGGAGGCGCTGGACGGCCTTCTCTCCGGGCACGCCCCCGCCGCTCGCACCGCGGGGGCCGCCCGATGACGAACGCCCCGGCCATCGGTCTCAGCTCGGGCACCCTGCCCGGAGCCACCGCCGCGGAACTCGCCGACGCCGTCCTCGCGTACGGCGGTTCCGGTGTCGACCTGAGGATCGGCAAGAACCAGCGGTGGGAGCGCGACGGCGTCGCCGAGGCGGTGCGCGGGTTCGCCGCGGCAGGGCTCCACGTCTTCTTCACCGGCGTCGGGTGGCGGCTCGGCGATCCCGCCCTGCCGGATCCGGCGGCGGCAGACGTGCCGTCCAAATGGCCGGTGAAGGTCTTCTGCGTCGAGGCGCCCGACGTGGGGCTGGTCGCCGACCAGGTGGCGGCCGCCGCGGACGCCGGGCTCGAACTGTGGGTCGAGACGCATGCCGGGGGCCCCGGCGTGAACGGCCTGATCGATCTCGCCGAACGCACCGGTGTGGGGGTCGTCCTCGACGTCCTGGGTCTCGACGAGATCGGCGGCGCGGACCGGCGTCAACTGGCCGGCCTCGCCCCGCACGTACGGGCGGCCCAGGTCAAGGGTGTGCGGCGGACCTCCGATGGAGTGCGGCACCGCTCCCTGACGCCGGCCGACCTCGAGCCCGTCCTGCGGGTCATGGACCGTGCCGCGCTGCGATGCGTGACGGTCGAGTCCCGCGCGGGGACCCCGGCGGCGGACATGGCCGTTCTCGCCGCCGCCCTCGCCACCGCCCTCGTGCCGGCGGGCGCCCACCCGAACGCGACTGCGGCGACGAAGCCGCCGGAAAAGGAAGAGGGACTCCGATGAAACTGGCAGTCATCGGCGACGAGCTGGCGCAGGACTGCCGGGTGGTCGCCGAGACCACCGCCGAGCTGGGATTCGACGCCGTCGAGATCAGGTCGATGGAGGGCACCCCGCCCCATCTGCTCACCGACGACCAACTGGTGCGGGCCCGGGCGATCCTCGACGAGCACGGGCTGGCGAACGCCGGGTTCGCGCCGCCCGCGTTCAAGGTCGCGCTGCCGGAGACGGACGACGACCTGCGGGCCGCCGCGAACCTGCTGGTGGACGGCTGCCGCCGGGCGGCGCTGCTCGGCGCCCCCCACGTCAGGATCTTCAGTTTCTACCGTGACGGCGACCCCGACCCGGTCCGCGCCGCCCGCGTGGCCGCCCGCGTCCTGGACGGGCTGCGGCTACCCGTCCCGCTCGTCGTGGAGAACGGCACCAGGACCAACACCCCGACGTTGCGGCACGTGATGACCTTCCTCGAGGCGCTCGGCCGTGACGACGTGGGCGTGCTGTGGGACCCGGGCAACAGCGTCTTCAGCGGCTGGGACCCCGTCCCCTTCCCCGGCGACTACGAGGTGGGCCGCGAGCGGATCCGCCACGTGCACGTGAAGGACCCCGACGGCACTCGCGGATACGTCCGGCTCGGCGACGGCGACCTCGACTGGCCGGTGATGCTGCGACGGCTGGCGGACGACGGCTACACCGGGTTCGTCAGCCTTGAGACCCATTGGCGCCAGGGCAGGCAGCTCACCGCCGCCGAGCGCGACGACCCATGGGGCGAGGAGTTCTCGCGCGGAGCCTACGTGGCGAGCGTGGCGTGCATGCGACGGCTGCGCGGCTGGCTGGACGACCTGGCCACGGCGGGCGCGGGATCGTGACCGTGCCGGGAGCATCGCCGCTGATACTGCTCGGCGCGCAGCGCTCGGGCACCACCGCCCTGGCGGGGGTGCTCGACACGGCCTTCGAGGCGGTGGGCGGACTCTTCACGATCAACGGGAAACTGCCCTACGTGCTGCATCGCTGGTGCACGGAGGAGGACGTCCGGGCCCGTCACCTGCGTGTCGACGAGATGCTGCACGCCCTGCGCCGCAGACCGCCGTACGGACGGCGCGGCGAGCGGTGGCTCGCCACGGTGGAGAGCGTGTTGCGTGAGGCGGCCGCCGAGGTCGCCGCAGGATCCACCGGGGACGCGGTGGCACTGCGGCGCGACCTCGTACGGCGCGCCTACGCGGGCGCGACCCGCTTCGGCGAGAAGTACAACGAATACCTCCTCGAACTCGACCGGCTCGCCGAGACCGTGCCGGACGCCCGGTGGGCGCTGCTGGTCCGCCATCCCTCGGCGGTGGCGGCCTCGATGCTGCGGTGGTCGGGCGACCGCCCGTGGCGCCCCCGCACGCGCGAGGCCGCGCTGGACAAGTGGGCCGCCTGGCACGAGCCCTGGCTGCGGCACGAGCGAACCCGCGACCCCGCCCGCTGTGTGGTGGTCGAGTACGGGCGGCTGTGCGGCGGCGAGGACCTCGATCGGCTCTCCGAGGCGGCGGGCCTGGAGCTCGCCCCCTTCGCGGGTCTGCTCACCGAGCGTCCGGCGCCGCAGATGCCGGACGATCTGCCGCCGCACGTGGAACGGATCTGGCACGACCTTCTCGAGCGGAGAACGCTGTGACCGTAATCCCCGACGCACGAAAGGCATTTCCGACATGAGCGACCGCCCGCAGCCCCAGCCGTACGAGACCACGACCGCCACCTCCGCCTTCGGCCTCGGGCTTCACCACGTGCAGCTCGCTCTGCCGCCGGGGGAGGAGGAGGTCTGCCGTCGTTTCTACGTGGACGTGCTCGGCATGACCGAGATCCAGAAGCCCCCTGTGCTCGCCGCCCGTGGCGGCCTGTGGGTCCGCGCCGACAACCTCGAGATCCACCTGGGGGTCGAGGAGGACTTCCGCCCGGCGCGTAAGGCCCACCCCGGCATCCTTGTCGCGGATCTCGACGCCCTCGCCGCGTCGCTGGCCGACCGGGGGGTCGAGGTCACCTGGGACGACAACTTCCCCGGCCACCGGCGTTTCTATGTGAAGGACTGCCACGAGAACCGGCTGGAGTTCCTCAGCCCGGTCGAGTCGCGAAAGCCCGGGTCGTGAGCGCCCCGGATGTCCTCCGCCGCCTCGCGCGCAACTGGATAGGGCTCCCCGACGTCCCCGGCGCCCGGCGCTGGGCCTGGGTGGCGGTCATCGACGCGGTCGGCACGGGCATGCGCATCCCGGTCACCGTCCTCTATCTGACCGCCGTGGTCCAGTTGCCCGCGGCGTCGGTGGGCGTCGGGCTCGGGGTCGCGGCCCTGGTGGGAACGGTGTGTGCGCCCGCGGCCGGCGCGCTCATCGATCGTCTCGGCCCCAAGACCGTGGTCATCGCCTGCTTCCTGACCGCGGCGACCGGCTACTTCGGCTACCTCGCGATCCGCGACTGGGTCTCCTTCATGGTGGTCGCGGTCGTCGCCGAGATCGCCGAGCACAGCGCGCGGCCCGCCAAACAGGCGCTCGTGGCCGCGATGGTCACCCCGGAGCAGCGTGTGCCGCTGATGGCCTTCCAGAGGTCGGTGCGCAACATCGGCTTCGGCCTCGGCGGGCTGACCAGCGCGGCGCTGGTCGCACTGAAGGCCCACACCGGCTACACGATGGTGCTGGCCGGGGACGCGGTGTCGTTCCTCGTGGCCGCCGCGCTGGTCATCGGCATCCACGTGACGCGCCCGGCGGCCGCCCGCGCCGCCGCCGCCGCCGGCGCGGGCACGGGCGGGGGCGGGGGCGGGAAGGCGAGCCCGCGTGGCGGGTTCCGCGAGGTGCTCGCCGACCGCAGGTACGTCGCGCTGGCCGTGCTGAACACGCTGGTCATGACGCACGTGACGGCCCTGAACGTGGGCGTGCCGCTCTGGATCGACCAGCACACCGCCGCCTCGCCGGGGCTGGTGGGAGTGCTGTTCGCGATGAACACGGCGCTCGTCGTGCTCCTGCAGGTCCGGCTGACCAAGGGGATCTCCCGGGTCGGCCAGACGCCGCCGGTTTACGCCCGGGCCGCGGCGGCCTTCGCGCTCGCCGCGATCGCCTATTGGGCGGCGTCCCTGGCAGGGGACGCGTTGTCGGTCGTCGTGGTCCTCCTGGTGGTCGGCGTGCTGGCCCATACCGCGGCCGAGTTGTACGGCGCGGTCGGCGAGTGGACGGTCTCCGTCAACCTCGCTCCGGAGCACCTGCGGGGTCGTTATCTCTCCCTGTTCTCCATCAGCTTCTCCGCGCACCAGGCGATCGGCCCGGTGCTCGTCATCGTCCTGATCACGCAGGCGCCCGGTATCGCCTGGTTCGTCCTGGCGGCGGTTCTGGGGGTGGGCTGCCTGGCGAGCGCCTGGCTGGCCCACGGAGCCGAGGAACCGGCCGAGACGGGCACGACGACCGAACCGGCCGCGGCCACCGCGGCGCCCGGCACCGACTCGAAGGAAGCGAGCAGCACGGCATGACCACACCTGACCACACGCCGCCCGCCTCGACCGCCGACCTGCTCGGCGAGGCGTGGCAGGCGGCCCTGGGCGCGGCCCCGGCCGGACCGGACACGGACTTCTTCGCCGTGGGAGGCGACTCCCTGCTGGCCGTACGGATGCTGAGCAGGCTCCGCCAGGCCCGTGTCGCCGCGACACCGGCCGACATCCTTCGCGGGCGCACGTTCAGCGGCATCCTGTCCCGGCTCGAAGCGCTCCGCGAGGCCACGGACCCGATGGGATCGGAGGGCACGGCCGGCGGGGGAAGGACCGGCACGGTGCCGCTGCTCCCCACCCAGCACCGCTGGATCGCCAACGGATTCACCGATCCCGACCACTTCTCCCTCGGCTGGATCTTCGACGTGCCGGGGCGCACGCCCGACGGCCGGCCTGTGGACACCGGGGACGTGGAGGCCGCCGTCCTCGCCCTGGCCGGCAGGCACGAGGCTCTGCGCACCCGCTATGTGCTCGAGGGCGAGGGCGCGCCGCGCGCAGAGGTGCTCCCCGCCGCGCCGGACGGGCTGTTCGTCAAGGCCGACGTGCCCGACGACGAGGTGCCCGGCGTGCTGCGGGACGGCTGGCGGGCGCACCGGCTCGCCGAAGGGCGGGTGCTGGCCGCGCGCTGGCTGCCGGCCCAGCGGCTGCTCCAGGTCGCGCTCCACCACCTGACGCTCGACGGTTTCTCCGTCGAGCTCATCGCGGACGACCTGGAGGCCCTCCTCGTCGGCGCGGACCTCCCGGCCGCTCCCGGCGCGCCACGGGACCGGGCGCCGGCGCTGTCCGCCTGGCTGACCTCCGCACAGGCCGGCCGGGACGCGGCGGCGTGGGCCGGCCAGGACTGGACGCGGGTCCGTCCGGTGCCGGTCGAGGCGACCGGGCCCGGCCTGCTGACCAGCATGGACGTCGCGAGCGCCGAACTGGACGTCGCGCACACGGCCGCGGTCCAGCGGCTGGCCGTGCGCAGTGATCTGACCTTCGAGGCGTTGGTGCTGACCGCCGCCGCGGACGCGATCACGGAGCGGTTCGGCCTGCCCGGGGTGAGCGTGGACACCTACCACCACGGGCGGGACAAGCTGCCCGGCGGACCGGACATCACCGCCGGAATCGGATACTTCCAGGCCAGCTATCCCGTCGTGGTGACCGCCGGCCCGGGTGACTGGCTGGAGCGGGCCGCGGCCGTGTTCGACCGGGTGCCGAAGGACCGCTTCGGGTTCGACGCGCTGCGGTTCGCCGGGCACACCGCCCTCGCGGACCTGCCGTCCAGCGGCATCCGGCTGAACTTCCGCAGCCGGATGAGCGAGATCAACGCCCGTGAGGCGGACTGGCTCCCGCCTTCCACGGTGTCGGCCGGCGGCCGCCGTTCGCCCCGCCAGACGGAACCGTACGTGCTGATGCTGGAGGCCGACCAGGTCGGCGAGCGGTTCGCCTTCGCCGTCAAGTTCAGCCGGGACCACTTCGCCAGGGAGACCGTGGAGCACCTGGTGCGCTCCACCCTCGCGCGGCTCGAGCAGGCCGCTCTCCGTGCCGGGGGGCCGGCATGACGCCGCCCACGACGACCGGCCTCGCGTCCGCGGCCTCCCACCTGCCGCTCGTGCTCGAACTACGGGACGTCGTGCTCTCCGTCGGCCCGCCGGGCGCCGAACGGGTCCTGCTGCGCGGCGCCGACCTGAGGATCCGCGAGGGCGAGAAGGTTCTGCTGTCCGGGTTGGACGGCGAGGCCCGCAGCAGCCTCACGGCCCTGTTGGACGGCCGGATGCCCCCCACGTACGGAACGGTCAGGGTCGGGCCCGTCCGCAGCGGACGCCTCGGGCGCCTGCGGGCCGGCCGGGGCACCACGGTGCTGGACGCCGGAGACGGGCCCGGCAGCGTCACCGTGGCCGACCTGCCGCCGGACGACGACCCGTTCAGCGTTCTGGTACTCGCCGGACACGAATGGGCGGGACTGAGCGTGCCCGGCCGATACCGGTCCCTGCGGCTCGACGGCGGGCAGTTCGTCGAGTCGCCGCCCGCCCGCCCACCCGCGGGGGTCCGCGTCCCGCTGGCCGAACTGCGTCGCCGCACTCTGGCCGCCCTGCTCGAGGCCGGTGTCGAGGCGCCGGCCGCCGAGGCCGCGAGCAGCGTCCTGGTCGACGCCGAACGCCGAGGGCACCGTTCACACGGCGTCGCCCTGCTGCCCACCTACCTCAGGCGGATCGAGGAGGGCGGGATCCGGGCCGCGGCCCGGCCCCGTCTCACCGAGGCCGGCCCCGCCGTCGCGACCGTCGACGCGGGGGGCGGCCTCGGCCAGCCCGCGGCCCGGCTGGCGGCCGACTGGTGCGCGGCCAAGGCGGCGGAGCACGGGCTGGCGGCGGTCGCCGTGCACGACAACAACCACGTCGGAATGCTCGCCGCCTATCGGCACGCGTTCCAGCGGCACCAGGTGGTGGGCTTCCTGCTCAACACCTCCGGCCCCTCCATCGCCGCTCCCGGCGCCGGCAGGCCCACCCTGGGCAGCAACGCGATCTGCCTGGTCACTCCCTCCGCTGAGGGAGGAGAGCCGTTCTGCGTCGACCTGGCGACCGGTGTCGTCGCCGCCGGAAAGATCAGAGACGCCTTGAACAGGGGAGTGCCGGTGCCGCCGGGCTGGCTGCAGGACGCGTCCGGCGCGCCCACGACCGACCCGGGCGACCTCGACCGCGGCGGCTCGATTCCCCTGTTCGGCGGCTACAAGGGGCTGTGCGTCACCCTCCTGGCGGAGATCCTGGCCGGTGCGGTCGCGGGCCGCCGGGTGAGCCCGGACGTCGGCAAGCAGCGCAAGCACCCGGAGCAGGTGATGGGCTGCTCGCAGCTCTTCATCGGGCTGTCCGCCCGGCATCTGGGTCCGGCGGGCGAGCCGGAGGCGCTGGACGGCTTCGTCGACCGGCTGCGCGCCGCCGTGCTGGACGGTCACGCCACCCGGCCGGCCCGCCCATGGTTCCCCGACCAGCCCGAGGAGGACCACGCCGCCGAGGCCGACGCGCACGGGGTGGAGGTGCCGGCGTCCGTGCTGGCCGAACTCGGATGGGGGCTCCCCTGATCGCCGACCTCGCCGACCCCGCGCTCGGCTCCGCCCCCGGTTGGCCGCTGGTGCTGTACTTCCACCACGTCAACGCCCTCGTCGATCACTACACCGCGCTCTCCCCCGACCAGTTCCGCAGGGGCCTCGACACGGTGCTCGGCACGGTCGGCCCGGCGCTGGACCCGGCCGCGGTCGGGCCGGGATTCCGTCCGCCCGACCATCCGAGTGTGCTGTTCACCTTCGACGACGGCTACCGGGACAACCTGCAGGTGGCGGCTCCGCTGCTCGCGGAGTTCGGCGTCAAGGCGCTGCTCTTCTGCGTCACCGGAGAGTTGGACGCCGCCGACCGGCTGAGCGAGTCGGATCGGGCCGCGTTGCCACCCCGCAGGAGCTTCCTGACGTGGGAGGAGGCGGAGCGGTTCGCGGCGCTCGGACATGTGCTGTCGGCGCACACCGTTCGTCACCCCAAGCTGCCGGAGCTCGGCGGAAACGAGGCCGCCGAGGAGGTCACGGCGTCGCTGCGCCGGGTCCGAGAGCGGACGGGCGAGCCGGTGCGGACGTTCGCCTACCCCTACGGGCTCATCCCCGAGCGACCTCCGGTCCCCGCCGGCCTCCTGGCCTTCGGAACGGTCAAGTCCCCGCCGGCCTCCTGGGAGCACCGCCCGCTGCACATCCGCCGCACCTATCTGCCGAGCGGAGAGGTGGAGCGGTGGGCGGGCCTCGCTACTGGATGGAGAGAGCAGTGGTTCGGATCTCAGTAGTCATTCCCACCCGCGACAGAGCTCGCGACCTGCGGCGATGTCTCGACGCGCTGACAGAGTGCGCGCGCCGCCTCGACGGCTCGGACTCCCGGGCGAAGCTGCACCAGGTCATAGTGGTGGACGACGCCTCGGTCACCGGGCACGCCACCGCGGTCGCCAGGTCTTCGCCCCTGCCCGTCGAGATCCTGCGCAGCCGGGACCGGATGGGGGCGGGCGCCAGCCGCCGGCTCGGCGTCGAACTGGCGACGGGTGACGTGCTCGCCTTCCTGGACGACGACGCCGCACCGCGCGGCGACTGGCTCATCCAGGCCGCGACGGTGGACGACGGCAGCCCGGCGATCACCGGGCGGGTGCTCTGCTTCGACTTCGGCCTGCTGTCCCGCGCGCGCCAGGCCCGATACGACGCCCGGTACGCACGGCTGGAACGCGACGCCCCGGTCGGCTTCTTCGCCGGTGGCAACAGCGCGGTCCTGACCGAGGTCTTCCATGAGGTGGGCGGTTTCTCCCAGGAAGGCACGGGCGGGGACAACAGCCTCGCCCGCTCCCTGAAAGAGCGCGGCACCCCGGTGCGGTTCCGGCCCGAGCTGGTCATCGCGCACCGCAACGGGAAGGGCTGGCGGCGCGCTCTGTCGGACGCGTGGTCGTCGGGCCGGCAGCAGGCCGGGCGGATGACCGCGTCCGAAGGGCTGCGGGCGTTGCGCGACGGGGCTGTCGGAGGCACGCGGACGATACGCGAGGTCAACAGGGCCCTGGGGGCGGTCCACGTGCTGGGCAGGTTCACGGCGCCGAGGGGCGTCCGATGACCGTCACGTCCTCGGACGCCCCCGGGGCGCGGACAGGACGGGCAGGCGCCTACCCCAGGTGCCCGCACGTCTCCTTCTCGTGCTGACGCCAGAGCTCGGCCGCGTACGCCCGGAGCAGTCCGGGCAGCACGTACCGGTCGCGCGGATACCGCGTGAGCAGGTGCGAGGCGGTGAGCTGGTCGAGCAGCGGACGGACCCGGTGCACGGGCAGGCCGGCCAGCTCGGCGGCGGCCCGCGCGGTGACGTCGCCCTCCGTGCGGCATCCGAGCCGGCGGAACAGTCCCGCCGCGTGCTCGCCGAGGGACCGATACGACCAGGAGAAGACGGTGCGCAGGTCGGTGGTGGGATCGCCGCCCGTCAGGACGTCCAGGGGCGCCCAGCCCCCCAGCATGTCGGCGGCCAGTCTCGTGAGAGGGCGCACCGGATACGTCTCGGCCTGCGCCGCCACGATGGCCAGCGCCAGCGGCAGCCCGCCACACTGCTCGACGATCTCCTCGGCCGCGTCGTGCTCCGCCTTCACCCTGTCCTCGCCCAGGCGGCTCGCCAGCAGGGAATACGCTTCGGCGGGCGGCAGCGGGCCGAGGGTCAGCTGTCGCGCCCCTTCGGTGACGACCAGTGGCGTCAACTGCGTCCGGCTGGTCACTACGGCCGCGCACTCGGGCGAGCCGGGCAGGAGCGGGCGGACGTGCGCGGCGTCCCTGGCGTTGTCGAGCACCACGAGGATCCGTTTGCCGGCCAGGAGGCTGCGATACAGGCCCGCCCGGGCCTCGACGCCGGCGGGGATGCCGCCCGGCGGCACGGCGAGAGCGTTGAGGAACCCGTACAGGGCGTCCGCCGGGTCCAGGACCGATCCGCTCGGGTCGAACCCCCGGAGGTCGGCGTAGAGCTGGCCGTCGGGGAATCGCCCGGCCACCCGCTGCGCCCAGTGGACGGCCAGTGCCGTCTTCCCCACTCCCGGCGCCCCGGACACCGCCAGGATGGCGGCCGAGCCGGTCTCGGTGCCCTGTTGCCGCTCCAGCACCCGGTCGAGGTGTTCCAGCTCGGCCACGCGGCCGACGATCCTGCCCCCTCTGGGCGGCAGCTGCGCCGGAACGACCGGTCCCGCCTGGCTCACCCCGGCGGAGCCGGGCAGGTCGGGCGCGTCGGCCCCGGGCCGGATCGCCAGGCGGGCGACGGGCGGGTCGAGGGAGGCGTCGTGATTGAGGATCGCCTCCTCCAGCGCCTGCAACGGCCTCCCGGGGGAGACACCCAGCTCCCTTCTGAGCCTGCCCCTGAGCCGGTGCAGGACGGACAGCGCGTCGGCTTGGCGGCCCGTCCGGTACAGCGCGAGTGACAGCTGCCGGTGCAGGTCCTCGTAGAAGGGGTGCTGGCGGGTGAGGTCCTCCAGCTCCGGGATGAGCGCGGCGTGCTCGCCCAAGTCGAGCCGGGCCTCCACGAAGACGGTGAACGCGATCATGCGTACCTGTTCCAGCCGCTCGGCCTGCTCGTCCAGCCAGGGGTGAGCGCTGAGGTCGTCCAGCGGCTGACCGCGCCACAACGAGAGGGCCTCCCTGAGCTTGGCCGCCCGTAATCGGGGGTCGGCCGACCGTCTCGCCTCGTCGATGAGCTGCTCGGCGATCTCCACGTCGGTGGTGACGTCGCCCTGGACCAGGCAGTATCCGGCCGGCCGCGTGACGATCGACTCGCGTACCCCGAAGAGCCGGCGCAGGTAGGAGATGTGGCTCTGCAACGTGTTCACGGCCGTGACGGGTGATCGGCCGCCCCAGACGACGTCGATCAGCCTGTCGTAGCTGACCACCTTTCCCACCCGCAGGGCGAGCGCGGCCAGGGCGGTCTTCCTGCGCAGTCCCGATACGTATCTCGCGGTGTCGCCGAAGACGACGTCGAGCGGCCCGAGAAGCCTGATGGTCACCGGTTGGGCCGGCCCGGTGATCGGTCCCGCCTGCCGGGTCTCCGCCCATGACGCCGCCGTTGCGGGAACCCGATGTGAGTCGTGCTCCGACATCGTCGTCGGAGGGGGAACCTTGAGGAGGGGAGCCGACGTCGCGTGCGCGGTGCCCCCCGAGGGCGGCCGTCTGACGGACGATGGGAGCCCGGCACTTCTCCTCAGTCTGCTGTCCATTCGCCTCACAGTGTCCTCGGCCGGTTGCAAGCGTCTTGATTCCTACTTGGACGGGGGCCGGTGCCGGATCGCCGGGGTTTACCCGCACGGGCCGCGCATGCCTCCGGGCCTGCGGGGGACGGTCACGGAGTGGCCGTTCTGAGGGGGGAGCAGCCATGACGTTGCGGATCGTGGCGGGGACGGCCAACCGCCCGCTCGCCGCCGCCGTCGCGGCCGCGCTGGACCAGGAGCCGTCCGTCCCGGTGGTCGAGCGGTTCCCGGACGGCGAGTCGCGGCCGGTCGTCACCGGTGTCCGGGGCGCGGACGTCTACCTCGTCCAGCCCACCGGGCCGCCCGTCGACGAGCACGTCATGGAGGCGCTGCTGCTCGCCGACGCCTGCCGGCGGGGAGGCGCGGCCCGGCTGACGGCGGTCGTGTCCTACGTGGGGTACGCCCGGCAGGACCGGCGCCGCCGCGAGGGAGAGGCGATCGGGCTGCGGGTGGTGGTGGCCGCGCTCGCCTCGGCCGGGGTCGAGCGACTGATCGCGGTCGACCCGCACACGGCCGCGCTGGAGGCGGTGTGCCCGATGCCGGTGGAGACGCTGACGGCCGTGCCCGCCCTCGCCCGCGCCGCCGGCCGCGGGCTGCCGGAGGAGGCGGTGGTGGTCGCGCCCGACCTCGGCGCGGTCAAACTCGCCCGCCACTACGCCCGCCTGCTGGCACGGCCCGTCGCGCTGGTCCGCAAGACCCGGCTGACCGGGGCGGACGTGCGGGCCGAGCAGGTCTTCGGCGACGTCGCCGGCCGCCCCGCGCTGGTCGTCGACGACATGATCAGCACGGGCGCGACGATCGAGGCGGCCGTCGAGGCCCTGCTCGCACAGGGAGCGGTGCCGCCGTTCGCCGTCGCCGCGACGCACGGCCTGTTCGCCGGGGACGCGTGGGAGCGGCTGCGCCGTGCGGAGATCCGGGGCCTGATCCGGGGCCTGGTCGTCACCGACACCCTGCCGCAGGACGAGGCGGCCCTGCCGTCGCTGGCGGTGTGCCCGGTCGCCCCGCTGCTGGCCGAGGCGATCGGCCGCCTCCACCGGGACGAGGGCATGGACGACCTGCTGTCTGGCGCCTGACACCGCCCGCCGGCGGCGGACGGCCAGGGGGGAGGATGGGAGTGTGACGTCCAGGACGCGCGGCCGTACGGCGGCGGGCAGGGACCTGACCCGCCTGCCGGACCGCGCGTGCCGTCTTATCGAGACCCTGGGCGGGCGGTTCTCCCGCGAGATGGGCATCGACGTCGACCGGGGTGATCGCGAGGTCGAGCGGTGGCTGCTCGCGGCGACGCTGTTCGGCGCCCGGATCTCCGCCGCGATCGCCGTACGGACCTACCGGGCGATGGCCGAGGCGGGGGTGCGCGGGATCTCCGACGTCGAAGGCCGCACGTGGGAGGAACTGGTCGAGATCCTCGACCGCGGCGGCTACGCCCGCTACGACTACCGCACGGCCACCCGGCTGCTCCGCCTCGCCGAGTCGGTGGGCGGCGAGGTGGGCGCGCTGCGCGGGGACGGCCTGGACGAGACCCGCGCCGCGCTCGGCGCGCTGCCCGGCTGGGGCCCGGTGACGGTCGCGCTGTTCCTGCGCGAACTGCGCGGCGTCTGGCCGGGGGTGGACCCGCCGCCGGACGACCGGGCATTGGAAGCCGGGCGGCACGCCGGGCTGTTCGGCGCGGGACACCACCCCCTCGATCGGCTGCGGGAGATCGCCGGCGAGGCGGGGCTGGACGTGCGCGACCTCGAAGCCGCCCTCGTCCGCCTGTGGCTGGCCCACCACAAGGACTTCCCCCGCTGTCCGGGCGGCGCCCGCTGTGCGGTACTCACCGAGGAGGGGTGAGATGCGATCTGCGGCGGGCGACCCGGTGACGCTGTTCCTGTGCGGCGACGTCATGCTGGGCCGGGGCGTCGACCAGATTCTCCCGCATCCCGGCGATCCCGCGCTTGAGGAGTCGTGCGTCCGGGACGCCCGCGCGTACGTCGAGCTGGCGGAGGAGGCGAACGGCCCGATCCCGCGGCCGGTGGGCTACTCCTGGCCATGGGGCGACGCCCTGGAGGTGCTGGACGAGGCCGCCCCCGACGTACGCGTGCTGAACCTGGAGACGAGCGTCACCCGCAGCCCCGACTTCGCGCCGGGCAAGGAAGTGCACTACCGGATGAACCCGGCCAATCTCCCCGCCCTGGCCGTGGCCCGGCCCGACGTGTGCGTGCTGGCCAACAACCACGTGCTCGACTTCGGCGTACGCGGGCTGACCGAGACGCTGGACGCGCTGGCGGGGGCGGGACTCGACCAGGCGGGCGCGGGACGGGACGAGGACGAGGCGCGGCGGCCCGCGGTCGTGGCGCTCCCCGGCGGCGGGCGGGTCCTGGTGTTCGCGGTCGGGATGCCGTCCAGCGGCGTCCCCGGCGGATGGGCGGCGGCCCGCGACCGGCCCGGGGTGGCCTTCCTGCCCGGGCCGTCCCCCGACGCCGCGGCGGAGACGGTCCACCGCGTCCGGCAGGCGAAGCGGCCGGGGGACATCGCGGTCGTCTCCCTCCATTGGGGTTTCAACTGGGGCTACGAGGTCGAGGACGACCAGGTCGAGTTCGCGCACGCGCTGGTCGAGGGCGGCGTCGATCTCGTCCACGGCCACTCCTCCCACCATCCCCGCCCGGCCGAGGTGTACCGGGACCGGCTGATCCTCTACGGCTGCGGGGACTTCATCGACGACTACGAGGGCATCACCGGTTACGAGGAGTACCGCGACGACCTGCGGCTGCTGTACTTCGCGACGGCCGAGGCGGCGTCGGGGCGGCTGCTGGAGCTGCGGATGGCGCCGATGCGGGCCGTACGGATGCGGCTGCGGCACGCCTGCGGCGGCGACCGCGAGTGGCTGCGGGCGACGCTCGACCGGATCGGCCGGGAGTTCGGCGCACGGGTCGCACCGGCGCCCGGCGGCACGCTCGCCCTCGCACCGGCCGCGTAGGAGGTGGTCACGATGCTGGTCCGCGAGATCATGACGACGCCGGTGGTGACGGTCCGGCGCACGGTGACGATCAAGCAGGCCGTCCGCCTGCTGTACGAGCAGGACATCACGGCCGCGCCGGTGGTGGACGAGGCCGGACGGGTGATCGGCATCGTCAGCGAGATGGATCTGCTGCGCGGTGAGTTCGGGGCCAACCCCCGGGCCTTCCTGCGCCCCGAAGCCCTGCCCACCGGCAGGCCGCCCGCGCTCGTCGAGGAGGTCATGACGCCGCGCGTCGCCACCGTCGGGGACGGCGCCGACACCATGGACCTGGTCGAACTGATGATCACGACGGGGGTGAAGAGCGTCCCCGTCCTGTGCGACGACGAGCTCGTGGGGATCGTCAGCCGCCGCGACCTGATGGGCCTGCTGGCCCAGGGGGACGAGCGGATCCGCGACGACGTGCTCGCGGCGCTGCGCGACTGCGCCGACACGTCGTCCTTCGGCGCGGCCGTGCGGGACGGCGTCGTCGAACTGTACGGCCCCGGCGACGAGCGGTCGGCCCGCATCGCCGGGCTGGTCGCCAGGACCGTCCCCGGAGTGGCCGACGTCGTCTTCCCCGAGGGACTGGTCAGCTAGCTAGTCGAGGCGGCCGAGCACGTCCGCGGCGAGTCGTTCGAGCGCGGTGACCTGTTCGCGGGTGAGGCCGTCGAAGAACAGGCGGCGCACGGTCTCCACGTGTCCGGGGGCCGCGGCGGTGATGGCCCGGCGGCCCTCGTCCGTGATCACGACGTACGCGCCGCGGCCGTCGTCCGCGCACTCCTCCCGCCTGACGAGCCCCCGGCGCTGCATCCGGGTCAGGTGGTGGGACAGCCGGCTCTGCTCCCACTGGAGGTCGCGCTGCAGCTCGTACGGCCGCAGCCGCCCTTCCTCCCGGTCGGTGAGATGCACGAGGACCTCGTAGTCCGCCAGGGACAGACCCGAGTCCGCCTGCAGCTGCCGGTTGAGCCGGGCCGTCAGGCGGCCCTGCATGCGCAGGTAGGACCGCCAGGCGCGCTGCTCGTCCGGGTCGAGCCACCGAGGGCTGTTCATGGTCCCCAGGCTAGCCGGAATCAATGACTCGTCATGTATGTTGAGGGGCACCAGTAGATGACGCATCATCTACATGGCGACGAGGAAAGGGCACTCATGACCACGACCAGGCTGACCCCTCGTGTGGACATCCACCGGGCGGCCGAGCGTTCCGCCACCCGCATCTCCTGGCTGGATTCCAAGCACTCGTTCTCGTTCGGCGGCCACTACGACCCCGACAACACCCACCACGGCCTGCTGCTGGTCAACAACGACGACGTCGTCCACCCCGGCACCGGCTTCGAGACCCACCCGCACCGCGACATGGAGATCGTCACCTGGGTGCTCCAGGGCTCGCTGGTCCACCAGGACTCCGAGGGCCACTCCGGCGTGATCTATCCGGGCCTGGCCCAGCGCATGAGCGCCGGCACCGGCATCCTGCACTCGGAGAAGAACGACTCCTGGCGGCTGACCGGCGGCGACACCCACGACAAGCCGGTGCACTTCGTCCAGATGTGGGTGGTCCCCGACGAGCCCGGCATCACCCCCGGCTACGAGCAGCTGGAGATCGAGAACGAGCTGCTGGCCGGCGGCCTGGTGCCGGTCGCCAGCGGCATGGACAAGCACGCCGGCGAGGCGGCCATCCGCATCAAGAACCGGTACGCCGCGCTGTACGCCGCCCGTCTCCAGCCGGGCCAGAGCGTGGAGCTGCCGGAGGCGCCGTTCCTGCACCTGTTCGTACCCCGGGGGACCGTCACCCTGGAGGGTGCGGGCACTCTGGAGACCGGCGACGCCGTACGGTTCACCGCCACCGGCGGGCAGAAGGTCACCGCGACGGAGCCCGCCGAGATCCTCGTGTGGGAGATGCACGCGACGATCGCCGCCTGACGACAATCCTGGAAGGAATCCCGATGCAGCAGTCAGAACCGCAGGTCGCCGACAACCCGGAGGCGAGCCGCTTCGAGATCAGCGTGGACGGCGCGCTCGCCGGCTTCGCCGACTATCGGCGAAACGGGCCGAGGATCTCCTTCACCCACACCGAGATCGACCCGGCCTTCGAGGGCCGGGGCCTCGGGTCGACGCTGGTCCGGGCGGCGCTCGACGCCGCCCGGGACGCCGGGCTGTCGGTCCTGCCGTTCTGCCCGTTCGTGAGGCGGTACATCGAGCGGCACCCTGACTACCTCGACCTGGTGCCCGCCGATCAGCGGGCCAGGTTCTCCCTCGACGGCGGGGAGGGATCAGAGTGAGCCCCGGGGAGCCCGCGCTGTACGGCTGCACGGTCGCGGCCGAGGCGGAGCCGGAGAGCGTGCTCCTGCCCGGCCACGACGTGCCGCTCGGCCGCTACACGACCGTGCGCCGGCTGCTCCCGCAGCGCCCGCGCCGGATGGTCGGCGCATGGTGCTTCGTCGACCACTTCGGGCCCGACGACGTGAGCGGCCGGCCGGGCATGCAGGTGCCGCCGCATCCGCACACCGGTCTGCAGACGGTCACCTGGCTCGCCGAGGGCGAGATCCTGCACCGCGACAGCCTCGGCAACGTCCAGGCGATCGTGCCCGGGCAGCTCAACCTGATGACGGCCGCCCACGGGATCGCCCATTCCGAGCAGTCGCCGCCGGAGCACCCGCCGGGCATGCACGGGCTGCAGCTGTGGGTCGCGCTGCCGGAGGAGGCACGGCACGGCGAGGCGCGGTTCGAGCACCATGACGCGCTGCCCGTGCTGCGCGACGGGGACGTCACGGTGACGGTCGTGGTGGGCGAGGCCGGGCCGCTGCGCTCGCCCGCCCTCGTGCACACCCCCCTGCTCGGGGCCGAGGTGCTGTTCGCGGGGCCGCCTGGACAGCACCGGCGGCACAGACTGCCGGTGGACCCGGCCTTCGAGACGGCGGTGCTGGTCATGTCGGGCACGGCCGACGTGGCCGGGGTCGCGCTGGCGCCGGGCTCGCTGCTCTATCTCGGGCAGGGCCGTACGGCGGTGCCGATGGAGACGGCCGGTCCGGCCCGGCTGTTCGTGCTGGGCGGCACGCCGTTCGAGGAGCCCCTGGTGATGTGGTGGAACTTCGTCGGCCGTTCGCACGAGGAGATCGCGCGGGCGCGCGACGACTGGATGCGGGGCGGCCGCTTCGGCGTCGTCCCGGGCGGGCAGAACCCGCTTCCCGCGCCCGAGATGCCGACCGTGCGGCTGAAGGCCCGCGACCGCCACGGCCGCGTCCTCAGCTGACGGACGAGCCCGCCCGCCTTCTGGTGAAGCAGTTGGCTTCCTCCCCCGCCTGAGGGCGGGGGATTCCCGCCCTCGCGGGCTGGGCTTCCTGTTTCACCGCCGACCGCCGAAGGGAGGACCCTTGCGGACTCACGTCAGCTCCACAGGCGGACACCGCTCGACCAGCGGCCAGGATGTTCTTGGCGGCGTTGACGTCCCGGTCGTGCCGGGTGCCGCATCCCGGGCACGTCCAGTGCCGGGTGGAAAGCGACAGCGTGGTGAGCAGGTGCCCGCACGCGCTGCACGTCTTCGAGCTGGGATACCAGCGGTCGATCACGACCAGGCGCCGCCCGGCACGCGCGGTCTTGTACTCCAGTTGGCGGCGGAACTCGCCCCACCCGGCATCGGAGATCGCCCGTGCCAGGGAGCGGTTGCGGATCATGCCTTTGACGTTGAGGTCTTCGATCACGATCAGGTCGTGGTCGCGGACCAGCCGGGTGGAGGTGCGGTGCAGGAAGTCGGCGCGGGCGTCCCGCACCTTGGTGTGGGCGCGGGCGACCTTCGCCCTGGCCTTGGCCCGGTTGTTGCTGCCGCGCTGTTTGCGGGCCATCCTGCGCTGGTAGCGGGCCAGGTTGCGGGCCTTGCGCTCCAGGTGGCGGGGGTTGCGGATCTTCTTCCCGGTGGACAGGACGGCGAAGTCGCTCACGCCGAGGTCGATCCCGGCGTGGCTGCCGGTGGCGGGCGCTGGCTCGGGTTCGGTCGCGTTTTCGGTCTCCACGGCAAAGGAGGCGTACCAGCGGCCGTCGGGGTCGCGGGAGACGGTCACCGTGGTCGGGCTGATCGTGGTGGGGTCACGTTCGGGCCAGGACCACACGAACTCCAGCGGTGCGTCCATCTTCGCCAGGTACAGCCGGCCGTCCCGCCAGCGGAACGCCGAGCGGGTGTAGGTCGCGGACTGGCGGCCGTGGCGGGACTTGAACCGCGGGTATTTGGCGCGTCCGGCAAAGAAGTTCGCAAAGGCGGTGTGCTGATGGCGCAGCGCCTGCTGTAGGGGGACGCTGGAGACCTCGTACAGGAAGTCGTGGCCGCCGTCGCGTTTCAGCTCGGTCAGATACCGGTCGGTCTGGGCGTAGGAGGTCTTCACGCCCTCAGCACGGTAGCGGGCCTGCCGCCAGGCAAGGACCGTGTTCCAGACCAGGCGTACGCAGCCGAACGTGCGGTTCAGCACCGCTGCTTGCTCGGGGGCGGGATAGACCCGCACCTTGTACGCCGTACGCACGTCCGCATTTTGCCATCCACTTCCCTGATCGGAGCGCGAAAACGAGACAGTCATGAGCGCTTCGCACTCTGGCTTGTCCCGGCTTCGCCGGGCCACCCCTTGGGAGGCCCGGATTCCTCCCGACCCTGAAAGGCCAGCCTTCCTCTGGAGAATCCGGTGAGCACGGCAAGCGCGGAGACGGCGGTCATGCAGGCCAGCGCCCAGCGGTAGCCGGTCACGAGCTGCTCGACCGCCGTGGTCGAGACGTGGGACAGCGTTCCCGCGAAGACGGCGTCGTGCAGCCCGGCCGGCAGCGGCACCGTGATGATCGACAGGACCAGCGCGGTGCCGACCACCACCCCGGTGTTCTGCAGCATCAGGCGCATGGCGTTGACGATCCCCAGCCGGTGCGACGGCACCCCGTCCAGGATCGCGGTGGTGTTGGAGGGCAGGAACATGCCCGAGCCGACGCCGATGAGCACGAGGGCGGCGGTGAGCGCCGCCAACGACACGTCGGGGGAGATCAGCCACAGCAGCACGGCCAGGCCCGCCGTCGTCAGCGAGGTCGCGGCGACGGCCACCGTGCGCGGGCCGAGGCGGCGCAGCAGGAAGCCCGACGCGACCGACGCCGCCATCGCCGCGATCGAGAGCGGCAGCACCTTCACCGCCGCGCTCACCGGGTCCTCCCCGCGGACGGCCTGGAAGAACAGCGACACGAGGAGCACCACCCCGACCCGGGCGGTCGAGTTGAGGAACGACGCCAGCGTCCCGAGGGCGAACGTGAGATCGCGGAACATCCGGATGTCCACCACCGGATGACGGGCCCGCAGCTCCCGCACGACGAACAGCGGCAGCGTCACCGCGAACACGACGAGCCCGGACACCACCATCGGATGTCCCCAGCCGAGCCTGGTCACCTCCGACAGCGCGAGCAGCAGGCCGCCGAGACAGGCGAGCACGAGGGCGTTGCCGGACAGGTCGAGCCCCCGGTCGCGGCCCTGCGGCGGTCCGGGGCGGAGGGCCACCGCGCCCCAGACCAGGCACGCGATGCCGAGGGGCACGTTGTACCAGAACACCCAGCGCCAGCCCAGGTGCTCCGTGAACAGGCCGCCGAGCGAAGGGCCGGCGAGCTGGGCGATGGAGAACGACGCGGTGTAGACGCCCATCCCCTCGCCGAGCCGCGACTTGGGGAAGGCGGCGGTCACCAGGGCGGCGCTGTTGGTCAGCAGCATGGCCCCGCCCGCCGCCTGCACCACCCGCAGCGCCACGATGACCCACGCGTCCGGCGCGAGCCCGGCCAGCAGGCTGGCGACGGTGTAGGTGGCCAGGCCGCCGAGATACATCGCCCGCCGCCCGAACAGGTCGGCGAGCCGGCCGAACACGACCATGAGCACGGTCGTCGTGAGCTGGAAGGCGAGCAGGATCCAGCTCGCGGCGTCCGCGCTCGCGTGCGTCTGCCGTACGACCTGGGGGAGCGCCACGTTGAGCGCGCTGCCGCCGAGCGCGGTCAGGACGCTGGCCATGCTCACGACCGACAGCGTCCGCCAGGCGTGGCGCAGCCGCTCCCGCTCGCCGGGGTCCGCCGCGATGGTCCGCGGCACGGCCGTCATCGTACGGCGAGCTGGATCATGACCGGCTCCTCCCTACCGAATTCTAGATTCCATTACTAGAATCACGTTCATACGCGGTCGGGTCAAGGTCGAGTCAAGGGAGCTGGGCATGGGCGGAATCGTGGAAGGCCGTGTCGTGATCGTCACCGGTGCCGCGCGGGGCATCGGGCGGGGACACGCGCTGGAGTTCGCGCGCCAGGGCGCCAAGGTCGTCGTCAACGACCTGGGCGCCGAGGTCGACGGCACCGGGTCGTCCACCGGCGCCGCGGGCGAAGTGGTCGAGGAGATCAGGGCCATGGGCGGCGAGGCCGTGGTCGACGGCGCGGACGTCTCCGACTTCGACGGCGCGCACCGCATGATCAGGAGGGCCGTGGAGACCTTCGGCGACCTGCACGTCCTGGTCAACAACGCGGGCATCCTGCGCGACCGGATGCTCGTCAACATGACCGCCGACGAGTGGGACGCGGTCATCCGGGTGCACCTGCGCGGGACCTTCGCCCCGCTCCGGCACGCCGCCGCCTACTGGAGGTCCAGGGCCAAGGCCGGGGAGCCGGTGGACGCCCGGGTGATCAACACCACGTCGTCGTCCGGCATCTACGGCAACGCCGGCCAGGGCAACTACGGCGCGGCCAAGGCGGGAATCGCGTCGCTGACGATCATCGCGGCCAAGGAGCTGGCGCGTTACGGCGTGACGGTCAACGCGGTCGCCCCCGCCGCGCTCACCCGCATGACCGAGAACCTCATCCCGGGCGGGAGGCGGCCCGCCGAGGGCGGTTTCGACCCGGCGGCGCCGGACAACATCGCGCCGCTGGTGGTGTGGCTGGCGAGCGCGCAGTCGCGGGGGATCACGGGCCGGGTCTTCAACGTGCGCGGCGGGCACATCAGCGTCGCCGAGGGCTGGCACGCCGGGCCGGGGGTGGACAAGGACGCCCGGTGGGATCCGGCAGAGCTGGGCGAGGTGATCCCCGCCCTGGTGGACAAGGCCGCACCCAACGCCCTCACCAGCGGGCGCATCCCGGACGGGGAGGACTGACATGCCGCTCGACCACAGTCTGATCGGGGTGGAGAGCGCGCCGCACGAGCGGTCGTGGACGTCCGCCGACACCCTGCTGTACGCGCTGGGCGTCGGGGCGGGCACCGAGGAGCTCGCCTTCACCACGGAGAACTCGGCGGGGATCCGGCAGCGGGTGCTGCCGACCTTCGCGGTCCTGGCCGCCCAGGCGCCGACCGGGCGGCGGCTCGGCGACTTCGACCCCGCCATGCTCGTGCACGCCGAGCAGGCCTTCGAGCTGCACGGCGAGCTGCCGGCCGCCGGTCGCGTACGGACGACCTCGACGGTGACCGGCATCTACGACAAGGGCTCGGGGGCGCTGGTGACGACGGAGGCCAGGGCGGCCGACGCCGAAAGCGGCGAGTTGCTGATCACGAGCCGCAGCTCGGTGTTCATCCGGGGCGAGGGCGGCTTCGGCGGCGAGCGTGGCCCCCGCGACGAGTGGGCCGAGCCCGGCAGGCCACCGGACCACACGGTGACGTACGAGACCCGCCCGGACCAGGCGCTGCTGTACCGCCTGTCCGGGGACCGCAACCCGCTGCACTCCGACCCCGTCTTCGCCGCCCGCGCCGGCTTCCCCCGGCCGATCCTGCACGGGTTGTGCACGTACGGGATCACCGGGCGGGCGCTGCTGCACGCGGTGGCGGGGTCCGACCCGGCCCGCTTCGCGGCCATGTCGGGACGGTTCAGCAAACCGGTCTTCCCGGGAGAGCCGCTGACCGTGTCCGTCTGGGTGTCCACCGGGGCGTCCGACGACGGCGTGACCGCCCTGTTCCGTACGGCGAAGGAGGACGGCACCGTCGTGATCGACCGGGGCAGGGCCGCCTTCCGCCCCGCCTGAGGTGGAGGAGCGTCGCCGGGGTCGGCTCGCCGGGGTGAGCACGTCGAAATCAGCACGTCGAAATCAGCTCGGCGCGGCCCCGGCGTCGTCCACCGCACCTGTGGCGTCGGTGGTGGCGCCGGCGGTGGCGTCGGTGGTGTCGTCGTGGGTGGCCAGGGGGTCGCCGAAGCGGCGGATGAGCGCGATCGCCGCCTCGACGACCTCCTCGGCCTCCTCCTCGGTCTCGCTCGTCGCGACCTCGCGTCCGGCCTCGCCGATCACGCTGGTGAGGACCGAGACCGTGAGGCGGTCGGTCGGCGTGTTCGCCGCGCCGAGCAGGACGGCGTTCTGCCGGACCCACTCCCGCCCGCGGGTGCGCCGCATCAGCTCGAACCCCGGCGGGCCGTCGCCGTCCATGAACAGCCGCGCCAGGTCGCGCCGCTGCCAGGACCCTTCGAGGAACGCCCTGGCCCCGGCGATGAACAGCTCGACGGGGTCCTGCACGCCCGCCTGCTTCGCCGCGGCGACGCTGGACGCGGCGGCCTCCTCATGGGCGGCCTGGTGCTCCTCCCACAGCGCGAGGAACAGCTCGGTCTTGCCGCCGAAGTGGTGGTAGAGGCTGCCCACGCTGGAGCCCGCGCGCTCGACGACGTCCGCGACGTTGGCGTCGGCGAAGCCGTGCTCGGAGAAGACCTCGCGGGCGGCCTGAAGCATGCTCTTACGCGTCTGGGCGGTGCGGCTCCACTCCCACGAGCCGCTCCTGCCGCCGGGCTTGCGTGCCATCTGGGCTCCTTGTCGACAGGGACGACGCCATCGTAGCCGGTCGAATTCTAGAAAGTGATTCCAGACCTCTTGACACCCCTCCGGTGGGGAACCAGGCTGGAGCCGATTCCTAGAGAGCAATTCTAGAAAAGAGTCGCGTCGATGGACTTCTCCCTGAGCCCAGAGGAACTGCAGATCCGTGACACCATCCGCGCGTTCGTGGAGCGGGAGATCATGCCGCTGGAACCCGAGGTGCTGCGCAGCGAGCGCACCGGCGGCCCGGGGCTCGATCCCGAGGTCCTCCGCGACCTGCGGCTCAAGGCGAAGAAGATGGGCTTCTGGGGCATCAACACCCCCGAGGAGTACGGCGGAGCCGCCCTGGGCCCGGTCATGTCCGCGATCATCGCCATGGAGATGGGACGGACGTTCGTTCCGTTCAGCTTCGGCGGGTCGGCCGACAACATCCTCTACGCCGGCACCGAGGAGCAGAAGCGGCGCTACCTGATCCCCACCATCGAGGGCGAGCGCCGTTCCTGCTTCGCCATCACCGAGCCGGGCGCGGGCTCGGACGCCCGCAACATCCGTACGCGTGCCGTCAAGGACGGCGGAGACTGGATCGTCAACGGCGAGAAGACCTTCATCACCGGCGGCAACGAGGCCGACTTCGTGATGGTGTTCGCCGTGACCGACCCCGACAAGGGTGCGAACGGCGGCGTCACCTGCTTCCTGGCCGACCGCGACATGGGCTGGAAGTCCGAGCCGATCCCGACGATGGGGCAGTGGGGCCCGGCCTCGCTGGTGTTCGAGGACGTCAGGGTGCCGGAGGAGAACATCCTCGGCGAGCTCGGCAGGGGCTTCGACCTGGCGATGCAGTGGATCGGCCAGGGCCGCTACATGATCCCCGCGCGGGCGGTCGGCTCGGCCGAGCGCATGCTCCAGATGGCGATCGACTACGCCAAGATCCGCATGTCGATGGGCAAGCCGATCGCCGAATACCAGGCGATCCAGTGGATGATCGCCGACTCGCAGGTGGAGATCGAGGCGGCCAAGTGGCTCACCCTCCACGCCGCCTGGCGCGTGCAGCAGGGCATGGACGCCCGGCACGCCTCCTCGATCGCCAAGCTGAACGGCGCGGTCATGGCCAACCAGGTCGTCGACCGCGTGCTACAGATCCACGGGGGCATGGGCTACACCAAGGAACTGCCCATCGAGCGGTGGTATCGCGAGCTGCGCCTGTTGCGGATCTTCGAGGGCACCGACGAGATCCAGCGCCGGACGATCGCCCGCAACCTGCTCAGGGGCCACGCCCGCCTCGGCACGATCGGGGAGTGAGGATGCCGGTAGGAGAGCTGTTCAACCCCCGGTCGATCGCCCTGGTCGGGGCGACGGACAAGTCCGGCTGGTCGATCAGCACGCTGACCAACCTCCGTACGCACGGCTTCCGCGGACCCGTGCACCTGGTCAACCCGCGCGGCGGCGTGGTGCACGGCGAGCAGGCCCACCGCAGCCTGTCCGACATCCCCGGCCAGGGCGACCTCGCGTACGTGATGGTGCCGACGACCGCCGTGCTGCCCGTGCTGCGCGAGGGGGCCAAGCTCGGCATCCGTCACTACGTGATCCTCACCGCGGGCTTCGGCGAGACCGGCCCGGAGGGCGCCGCCCTGGAGGCGGAGATCGTCGACTTCGCCCGCGAGAACGCCCTCACCGTGCTCGGCCCCAACGGCAACGGTTTCATCAACGCCGCCGCGGACGTCACGCCGTACGGCCTGCCGATCCCGTCCCCGCTGCTGCGCGGGTCGGTCGGCGTGGTGCTCCAGAGCGGCGCGCTGGCCAGCTCGGTGCTCGGCTTCGCGCAGGCCCGCAACGTCGGGATCAGCCTGCTCACCTCGATGGGCAACGAGTCGCTCGTCACCGTCACCGACGTGATCGACTACCTGGTGGACGACCCGGCGACCAAGGCCATCGCGCTGTTCCTCGAGTCGGTCCGCGACCCGGCCGCCTTCTCCCGGGCGGCGCGCCGGGCGCTGCTCGCGGGCAAGCCGATCGTCGCGCTCAAGATCGGGCGCAGCCGGCTCGCCTCGCGCACCGCCCAGGCCCACACCGGCGCGCTCGTCGGCGACGACAACGTGATCGACGCGGCGTTCCGGCAGCTCGGGGTCGTGCGGGTGCGGTCGCTTGAGGACCTCATCATCACCGCAGGGCTGCTGGCCGAGGTGGGGCCGTTGCCGGGCCCGCGGATCGGCGTCGTCACGCCGTCGGGCGGCGCGTCGGAGATCATCGCCGATCGGGCCGAGGACGAGGGGCTGGAGCTGCCGGCGTTCGCCCCGGAGACCGTCGCCCGGCTGCGGGAGATCGTGCCCGCCTTCGGGACCGTGCAGAACCCGCTCGACGTCACCGGCTACGTGCTCATCGACCGTACGCTGCTCGGCCGCGCGCTGGAGGCCGTCACCGCCGACCCCGGCGTGGACGCGGTCATGTTGCTGTCGGACCTCCCGCGCGTCGCCCCGCCCGACCCCGCGCCCGTGTACGCCATGTTCTCGGCGAGCGCCAAGCGCATGGCCGACGCCCCGATGCCGGTCGTCGTCGTGAGCAACGTGCTGACCGACGTCACCGAGTTCGGCCGCGACGTCCAGCGGGAGGCCGGGTTCCCGTACGTCGCGGGTGGCATCGAGCACGGCATGCACGCCATCGGCGCCGCGGTCCGGTGGTCCCGGGCGTATCGCGCGGCCGTCGAGGCGGCGAACGGAGCCGTCCCGGCCGGGGCGGCGGTCAGCGCCCCGGCGGTCGAGGCGGGGACCGGCATGTGGGCCGAGCACCGCGCCGCCGCCCTGCTGTCGTCCGCCGGGATCCCGGTCGTGCCCGGCGAGCTGGTGTACGACGAGGAGTCGGCGGTGGCGGCGGCGGTCGGGTTCGGCTACCCGGTCGTCCTCAAGGCCGCCGCCGAAGGGCTGGGGCACAAGAGTGACATCGGCGGGGTCCGGCTGGGCCTGTCCGACGCGCGGGACGTCGAGCGGGCCTACCGCGAGGTCGTGGCCGCCGCCGCGGCGGTGCCCGGCGCCGGCCGGGTGGGCGCGCTCGTCCAGCCGCAGCGCGGCGGCGGCGTGGAGCTGCTGGCCGGCGTCGTACGGGACCCGGCGTGGGGGCTCACCCTGGCCGTCGGCCTGGGCGGGATCTGGGTGGAGGCGCTGCGCGACACGGCGCTGCGCGTCCTGCCGGTGGACGCGGCCGAGGTGCGGCGGGCGCTGGACGAGCTGCGCGGCACCGCGCTGCTGCGGGGCGCACGCGGCACCGAGCCCGCCGACCTCGACGCCGTCGCCGAGGTCGTGGCCCGCGTCGCCGCCTTCGCCGAGAGCCTCGGCGACGACCTGGAGTCGCTGGAGATCAACCCCCTGCTCGTCCGCGGCTCCCATGTGGAGGCGCTCGACGCCCTCATCACCTGGCGCGACCGAGCCGGCCGCTGAGCCTGCCGCTGGCCCTGCCGCCTGTGCGCACCCGTGAAGCGCGCCGGTCCCCCGGCGCGCTTCACAAGCGCGTCAACAGCTCTCGGCAGCCGGCGCAGAAGCCGACATCGAAGACGGTGCCGGAGACGTGCCGGTCGGTCGCGGCCGGGTGCCCGGGAGCCGGAGGCAGGGGAGCCGGGTGCGCGGGATGTGGATCGCCGCGGGCGTCGTCCTCCTCCTCCTGACCGCCGCAGGCGTGCTCGCCCTGGTCGTCTGGCCGCGCGCGGCGACGACATCCGCGTCCGTCTGGAGACCTTCAGGCCGGCCGACGGCAGCGCGAGCCGCGCCCGTCGCCGCGCAGGGACGGACGACGAACATATTCGGGCATAATCTGGCGCGTCTGAAAAGCGTAATTCGCGACGCCGATCAGGGCCGCTCCGCCGACCTCGATAAAGTAATCGGTATGTGGCCGAGGGTGAAACTCCCAGCTCGGCTCGCATGAAGTGGCGAACGTGGGCGCGACAGGGACGAGTAATCGCGAAATATGCGCCGAGAATTGTTTGACAGCACATGCCGGGTGGCTCACGATCACGTTGAAATCGGTTTCATCGAACGCCGCTCCGTAGGAGGATCCATGCGTTTTCCGCAGGCTTCATCGGGGATCGGTATGGCCGGGATTCTCCTGGCCGCGCTGTTCGCGACTCCCGCCCAGGCGGCGGCGCCCGCCGACGCGCCGGCCGGGTACGCCTGTGCCGTGACCTACGCCAGCCTGGGATGGTCGACCGGTTTCTACGCCAACGTGACGATCGCAAACACCGGGACCCGGGCCTTCAGCCCCTGGATCCTGCAGTTCGTCTTCCCCGGCAGCCAGACCCTCGCCACCGGCTGGAACGCGACGTTCTCCGCGACCCCGCCGAGCGTCCAGGCCGCCAATCCGACGTGGCAGAAGAGTATCGATCCCGGCGCGAGTTTCACGGTCGGTTTCAACGCCAACGGGGCCGACGAGCACCCCACCGGCTTCACGCTGAACGGCGTCCCCTGTGCCGTGACCTTCACGCCGATCGAGTATTGACGATCGGCACGCTTCCACATTGACGGCGGATGGATGAGGAAATGCACCGGACCCGGAAGTTCATCCTTCGGCTCTTCATCGCTCTCATGGTGACGGCGGGGCTCGTCCCGGCGGCCACGGGCGCTCGGGCGGCCGTTCCGAACATGTGGGGGTTCGCCTACGTCGACGCGCTCGCGGGGCCTCCACCGGCCGCCCATCAGGGCCTCTCGCCTTCGGGCGTCATCACGAGCGTCCTGATTCCGCCCCGGGTCGATGTCGCGTTCCCCACGATCACGCTCATGGACGGAGTGGTGCACGTCACGGCCGTCTCGCCCAACCCCGAGTGGTGCCAGGTGGCCAAGTGGGGTCCCGGCGGTCCGGGGCTGTTGGTGCAGGTGCGGTGTTACAAGTACGGCGGCGCCCCGGTGATCGTGCCGTTCACCATCGTCTACGAGCAGAGCAGCGGCACTCTCCCCCCGCCGGAGGCCGTCGCCCACCTCTACTACGACGGCGCGACGGTGGTCTCCTCGTACAACTCGACCGCGGGAGTGAACAGCGTCGCCGCGGGGCCCGTGGGGGTCTGGACGGTCACCCTGCCTGGGCTGCCCACGACACCGACCGGGAATCTCCAGGTGACGGCCGTCGACCCGGCGCAGCCCGCGCGGTGCAAGGTCGGCAACTGGACTCCGAGCGCTGCCGGGCAGGTGGTCGAGGTGCGCTGCTTCGACGCCACCAGCAAGCCTCTCAAGACCGGCTGGACCCTGAGCTACACCCGGCAGCGGGCCATCACCGGGGGAGCGAAGCCGCCGAAGTACTTCGCGTACACGATGGACGAGTCCCCGACCACGCCCGGGCCTTACCCGCCGTCGTCCGCCTGGAGCTACAACCCCGTCATCATGCCGAATACGGTGCAGGATGCCCTTCCGTTCCGTTCCGTGACATTCCCCGGCGTGGGGGTGCTCCCCGACGACGTCCAGGTAACGGCTTTTGGTCCCGGCCCCGAATACTGCCAGCTCGGAGGCCTCTGGTCGGTCAGTTCCGTGAACGCCTACGTCAACAAGGTGATCTGTTTCAACGGGCTCGCGTTCACGAAGCAGCGCACCTTCGTCACCTACACGTCGGCGATCTGACCGGAACGGCGCCGGCCTCGGTGCCAGCGTTGTGGACTCGATCGTCGGGAACGGGATCACTGAGTTGTGCTCAGAACTCCAGGTCCGTCCAGTCGATGGTGATGGAGATCGGGCTGTTTACGACGGGAGCCTCTCCGGGCTCGTCCTTCATGAGAGTGCCGATGTGCTTGTAAAGCATCGCCGCTCGGTCCAGCCGATAGCGTTCGATGGCCGACATGCCGGTGCGGTCGAGCCGGACGATCCAGTAGTCCGGGATGCCGGCCTTGGCATACTCCCCGAGCTTGTCGGTCGTGTCCTGGGTCTCCGATCCCGGAGACACGATCTCCACGACGAGCAGCGCGTGCTCGGCACGAAGGCGCTCACCCTGCTCGCGGTCCAGGCAGCGGTAGAGCGCGACATCGGGCCTGCGGTTGAGCAACGGCGGATCCCTCAGACGTAGATCCACGTCGTTGTTCACCGTGAGGCACTCATGCCCCTTGCTCATCGCGGCACGGGCATGCCGCTCCAGCAGGTTGGCCAGTCTCCTGCCGGCGGTCTGGTGATCAGGCGTGGGAGCCGCGCAGTAGACCACGTAGCCGTCGACGATCTCGATGGCTTTCGCGATCTCCTCGGGAAGCGCGTCGTATTCCTCCGCGGTGACGCGTGCAGGCTGAGGACGGATGCTGAGAAGCCAACTGTCATCCGGCAGAGCTGTCATCCAGCGTCTCCTCGCCACCGTCCACTCGACGAGCCAAGCCTACGGTCTGTGTTGCGGAAGTGCTGGTATGGGCCGGGTGACCCGGGGCTGAGCACCGGTCAGCCTCTCGCCGCTCCGGCAGAGGGACATCGCGTGTGTGTGCGACCCTCGACCCTCGCCACTTCAGTCCATATCGCCGACCTGCGGCTGCTCTTCCGACGGCGATCGCACAACCGGACGGCGGGACCCGGCCGACCCCGCGTTCCCCGTATCCGCTACCCCCTCCGGCGGACCGGGCCGGAGGGGCGCGGGCGGGTCAGGGGCGGTGGTTGGACAGGACGAGCGTGGCGGCGGAGGCGAACATCCCGCCGTTGCCGAGGACCACGCCGACCTCGACGCCGGGCACCTGCGCGGCGGCCTCGCCGCGCAGTTGCCGTACGGATTCCTGGATGGCGAACATTCCGTACATGCCCGTGTGGGTGTAGGAGAGGCCGCCGCCGTTGGTGTTGAGCGGCAGGCGGCCGCCGGGGGAGGTGTGGCCCTCGGCGATGAACGGCCCGGCCTCGCCGCGCTTGACGAAGCCGAGGTCCTCCAGCCCGTAGATGGGCACGTGCGCGAAGGCGTCGTAGATCATGAGGTGGTCCACGTCGTCGTGGGAGATGCCCGCCTCGGCGAAGGCGGCCTCACCGGAGCGGCGGAAGGCCGCGGAGGTGGTGAAGTCCTCCATCTGGGAGATGATCGGCGACTCGGCGGACTCGCCGGAGCCGAGCAGATGGACCGGCGACCTGCGGGCGCGCTCCTCGGTCGTCACGATCAGCGCCCCGCCGCCGTCGGTGACGAGGCAGCACTCGAGCAGGTGGAAGGGGTAGGCGACCATCCGGGAGGCGAGCACGTCCTCGACGGTGATCAGGTCCTGGAACATGGCCCGGGGATTGCGGTGCGCCCACCGGCGCTGCGCGACCGCGACCTCCGCGAGCTGCTCGTGCGTGAGCCCGGTCTCCTTCATGTAGCGCAGCGCCGTCAGCGTGAACATGGTGGGCGGGCCGAGCACGCCGTACGGCAGTTCGAACTGGCCGATCAGCGAGTCGGGGCCGAGGGCCGGCCGGGGCGCGCCGACCCGCGACCGCCCGGACTCGCCGTGCGTGATGAGCACGGTCGTGCACAGCCCGGCCCGGATGGCCGCGGCGGCGTGCCGTACGTGGAAGAGGAAGGACGAGCCGCCCACCCCGGTGCCGTCGAGCCAGGCCGGAGCGATCCCGAGCGCGTGGGCGATCTGGATCGGGCCGGGCATGCCGACGGTGGCGACGCCGTCGATGTCGTCCTTGGTCATCCCGGCGTCGGCGAGAGCGTTGCGCGCGGCCTGGAGGTGGAGCTGCGCGGTGGACATGTGGGGCAGCTTGCCGAGCTCGTCGGTCTCGGCCGCGCCCGCGATGACGATGTTCATCGGACGGGACCCCCAGCGGGCTCGAAGAGGGGCACGTGCACGTCGCCGCGCTGTTCGAACACCACGCGCAGCTCCATGTCCAGGGGCAGGTTCTCCGGTGTGATCTCGACGCCGACGATGTTCGTCATCATCCGCACGCCCTCCTCCAGCTCCACGACCGCGATCGCGTACGGCCCGTCCTGCTCGAACCCGGGCGCCGGGCGATGGCTGATCACGTACGAGTAGAGGGTGGCCCTGCCGCCGGCCGTCACCCAGGTGACGTCGTCGGAGCCGCAGTGCGGGCAGGCGGGCCGTGGATAGAAGTAGTGCCGCGAGCAGGCGTCGCAGCGCTGGATGCGCAGCCGTCCCTCCGCCGCGCCGTCCCAGAACGGCTGGGTCTCCGGTGTCGGCTTCGGGACGGGCTTGTGCGATGCGGTCATCGTTCTCCTACGAAGGCCGAGGAAGTCTTAGAGCCAGATTCTAGAACTCCAATCTAGAGTTGGCGAGGGTCCGTTGTCAGGGACTCGGGACGCCGTTGCCGCGCCGGCCGCGACCGGCCAGCAGGTCATCGAGTGACGGCACCGGCTCGGGGGTGCGCGGCCCCGGCTGGGCGAGCTGGACCAGGACGCCGTGCGCCTCCTTCGGGTGGAGGAAGACCTCGCGCCAGCGGGGTTCGGCGAGGTTGAGGCCGAACAGCCGGTAGCCGCGCTCGCGCAGCGCCGTCACGGCGGCCTCGATGTCGGTGACGTGGAAGTTGAGGTGGTGGACCCCGCCTCTGCCGCGGGTGAGGTCGAAGAAGCTGTCGAAGAACGAGGATCCGGCCAGCGGCTCCATCAGCTCGATCTTGCTCCCGTTGGCGTACCTGAGCTGGAGCGTCCGGTAGCCGTTCACCATGTTGTCGCCCCCGCCGAGGTAGTCGCCTCCCAGCAGGTCCCGGTAGATCGGCAGCAGGTCCCTGATGCGCGGCGCGGCGACGGCGGTGTGGTCGAAGGCCACGTCCAGCCCGGCCAGTTCCTCGGCGATGTCCACCCGTCCTCCTTCGATCGAAATCCTAGAATCTCATTCTAGTCATCCGATTCCCAGGAAACACCATGCTCACAACCCTTGACTCCAGCCGTGAGGAGGCGGAGCATTCGTGGAAATGAATTCTAGAGCTGGCTTCTAGAACTCATCGCTGGGACGGGGGCTGACGAGAAAGGCGTGTCAATGGGCCTGTCCTACGTACGCGAGCTCGACGAGTACCCCACCGGTGCCCGTCGCATGAAGATCCTCACGATGGCCGTGCTGGCCGTCCTCATCGGCTCCTATGAGGCGCAGATCGCCCCCGTGGTCCCGCTGCTCCTCAAGGACCTCGACATGTCCCTCGCGACGTACGGCGCGGTGTCCGGGGCGGCGGCGGTCGCGGGGGCGATCGCGTCGGCGCTCGGCGGCAGGCTCACCGACCGGATCGGCAGGGTGCGCCTGCTGGTCCCGCTGATGCTGCTGACCGCCGTGTGCTGCTTCGCCATGACGCTCGTCCACAGCCCGAGGGACCTGCTGATCGCGAGGATCGTGCTCGCCTTCGTCGACGGGGTGGCGATGGCGAGCACGGCGCCGCTGGTCCGCGACTTCTCACCGCGCCTGGGCCGGGCTCAGGCGTTCGGCTTCTGGACCTGGGGTCCGGTGGGGGCCAACTTCCTCGCCGCCGCCGTCGCGGGCTGGACGCTGCCGATCTTCCATGACTCCTGGCGGTCGCAGTTCGTCATCATGGGCTGCTTCTCGCTGGTCATCTCGATCGTCATCGCCTTCAACATCGCCGACCTGTCGCCCGAGCTGCGCGCGCAGATCCAGCACACCGAGCGCCAGGCCAGCGACGTCGTCGACCTGACCAGGCCGGCCAGGGCCACCTCGCTGTTCGTCCGGCGCAACATCTGGGCCCACGTGGTGGGCATCTCGCTGTGGCTGGTGCTCTACATCACGCTCACGCTGTTCGGCCAGACCATGCTGGTCGGCGCGCTCGGCATCACCGCCGCCGAGGCGTCCACGATCATGGCCTGCTTCTGGAGCCTCAACCTGATCACCCTGATCGTCTCCGGGCGCCTCTCGGACCGCACCCAGCTGCGCAAGCCGTTCACGCTGGGCGGCACCGTGGCGGCCGTGCTCGTCACCGCCTACCTGGCCTCGCTCCTCGGCGGCCAGGACGTCTCCAGCGGCATGCTCATGATCGTCGGCGCGCTGCTCGGCGGCTCGCTCGGCGTCGCGTACGGGCCGTGGATGGCGAACTACTCCGAGGACGCAGAGGACGTCGACCCCCGGCTGCAGGGCACGGCATGGGGGCTGTTCGGCTTCCTCACCAAGGCGATCGCCGTGGTCGGCCTGCTGGTCATCCCGCACGTGGTCGAGGCCACGAGCTGGCAGACCTGGCTGGTGGTCTCCCTGGTGTGCCTGGCGCTGTTCGCGCCCGCCGTCTTCCTGTTCCACGGCCCCTGGCGGCGCGAGCGCGCCGAGGCCGTGGACGGCCAGGAGGCCAGGGTCGCGGTGGCCGAATAGAGTCAGGCCGGCGGATAGCCGCCCAGGCCCTTGCCGAGCAGGTCGAAGACCCGTTCGACGTCCGCGCGGTGGGCGCGCTCGATGTCCTCGTCGGGCCCGCCCTCCCGGACCCGCTGCCGCAGCCGCCGGTAGAGCGCCCGCTGCGCGCCGACCAGCGTCGAGGCGACGATGCGGGGCAGCGGATCGCCGGGCTCGGCGCCCGCCTCGGCCGCGAGCGCGTCGGCGAGCACCCGGGTGATCCGCTCGTTGACCTCGTGCATCTTCCGCTGCAACGAGGGGTTGCCGCTGACGAGCTCGAAGAAGCTGCGCGGATGGACGAGGTCGCGCCGCATGCCCGGGACGAACCTGGTCTGCGCCAGGCACAGCGCGCGGAAGGAGTCGAGGATGGAGACCCCGGCCGGGCGGTCGGTGACCGCCGCCAGCGACATGGCCTCCCGGTCCTCGGCCCGGTAGAAGACCAGGTCCTCCTTGGTCGGGAAGTGGTTGAACACCGTCTTCTTCGACACCTGCGCGGCCGCCGCGATCTCGTCGACGGTGACCTCGTCGAACCCCCGGGCCCGGAAGAGCGCGTTCGCGGTGTCGGCGATGAGCTGCCGGGTCCGGTTCTTCTTCAGCTCCCGCAGTCCGCCCGCACTCATGGGCACAGCGTATCGGCCTCCTTGGTTACACCTGGTGTACCGTTACACCAAGTGTAATGAATGGGGAGGCGGGATGACGCATCCGGCGGTGGAAACCACCGGCCTGGCCAAGCACTACGGCGACGTCGAGGCCGTACGCGGCATCGACCTGACCGTGCGAAGAGGGGAGATCTTCGGTTTCCTCGGCCCGAATGGCGCCGGGAAGTCCACGACGATCAGCATGCTCTGCACGCTGACCACGCCCACGGCCGGCGAGGCGCGCGTGGCCGGACACGACGTGGTGCGCGAACGCGACAGGGTGCGGCGCTCGATCGGGCTGGTGTTCCAGGACCCGACGCTGGACGGCTATCTGACGGCCGAGCGCAACCTGCGTTTCCACGCCGAGCTGTACGGCGTGCCCCGCGCGGACGTCGGTCCACGGCTGCGCGGAGTGCTCGAGATGGTGGGGCTGTGGGACAGGCGCGAAGCCAGGGTCGCGACGTTCTCGGGCGGCATGAGACGAAGACTGGAGATCGCCCGCGGCCTGCTGCACTCGCCGCGGGTGCTGTTCCTCGACGAGCCGACGGTGGGCCTGGACCCGCAGACCAGGAGCTCCATCTGGTCCTACATCCGGGAGCTCAAGGATGCCGAGGACATCACGGTCTTCCTGACCACCCACTACATGGACGAGGCCGAGCACTGCGACCGCATCGCCATCATGGACGGCGGCCGGATCATCGCGCTCGACACCCCCGCCGCGCTGAAGGCCGGTGTCGGGAAGGACCGCGTCCAGATCCAGACCGACGACGGCGCGGCGGCCGTCGCCGCGCTGGACGAGCGGTTCGGCATCCGGGCCGTCGCGTCCGGGGACGTGGTCGTCTTCCATGTGGACGAGGGGGAGCGGTTCTTACCGGAGCTGTTCTCCCGGTCGGGGTTGCCGATCCGGTCCGTCAGCGTGGCCCGGCCCAGCCTCGACGACGTGTTCATGTCCTACACCGGCCGGTCGATCCGCGACGCGGAGTCGACCGGCGGCGCACGCGGCCCGGCCGCGCTCGCCGCGGCGCGAGGAGGCCGGCGATGACGGCGCCCGTCACGGCGGTCCGGGTGCCCGGGCGCAGCGCGATGAGCGAGCTGCGCGCCGTCAAGGTGGTCTGGCAGCGCGAGATCATCAGGTTCTTCAACGGCCCGCTGCGCATCCTCACCTCTCTCGTGCAGCCGTTCCTGTTCCTGTTCGTCCTCGGCACCGGCCTGTCGCAGCTCACCTCGGGCGGCACCGGCGGGCTCGGTCTGCGGACCTTCCTCTACCCGGGCATCCTCGCCATGGCCGTCCTGTTCACCGCCATGTCCTCGGCCGCCTCGATCGTCTGGGACCGGGAGTTCGGCTTCCTGCGCGAGATGCTGGTCGCGCCGGTGTCCCGCGGGGCCATCGTCCTCGGAAAATGCCTGGGCGGGGCCACCGTCGCGGCCTTCCAGGGCCTCGTCGTCATCTGCATCGCGGGCCCCGTGGGCGTGCCGTACGCGCCGGGCCTGATGCTCGGCGTGTTCGGCATCCAGGTGCTGCTGGCCTTCACCATCACGGCCTTCGGGGTCGCGATGTCCGTGCGGGTCAGGCAGATGCAGTCGTTCATGGCGCTCAACCAGCTGCTGATCATGCCGCTGTACTTCATGTCGGGCGCGATGTTCCCCGCCTCGAACCTGCCCGCGTGGCTGACCGCGCTCAACCGGATCGACCCGCTCTCGTACGCCGTGGATCCCATCAGGCGGCTGGTCTTCGCGCATCTGAACCTGGCGCCCGCCGTACGGGAACGGCTCGCGCCGGGGCTGACGTGGGGCGGATGGCACGTGCCCATCCCCGTCGAGGTGGCCGTCCTCGCGGTCCTCGGGCTCGCCCTGCTCGCGACCGCGATCGCACAGTTCGGCAGAGCCGACTAAGCAGCAGGGTTCGGCAGAGCCGACTGAGCAGCACGGTTCGGCAGAGCCGACTGAGCGGCGCAGTTCGGCAGAGCCGACTGAGCTGGGCGCTCCGCGTGCGGCTCGGCGAGAAGTTCCGACTATCGGAACGGCCGGTTCTACTTTGCGTGTTCATTAAGTAACTTTCCGCAAGGGATACCGGCTCGCCGAGCGAGGAGGCCGAGCATGACCGCGGACACCGTGGACACGTCCATCAAGGGAATCACCGGTGTCGGTGACACCGGCGGCATCGCCGCCGTCACGAGCGCCGTCCGGGGACGGGTCGACGAGCTGCTGGCCGGCTTCCTCGACGCCCGGCGTCCCCCGGTCGGCGATCCGGACGTCGCCGAGGGCTACCGGCTGCTGCGCGAGTTCGTCGTCGAGGGCGGCAAGCGCATCCGGCCGCTGCTGTGCTACTGGGGCTGGCGGGGCGCGGGCGGCGAGGAGCCGCACGAGGACCGGGCCGTCATCACCGGCGCGGCGCTGGAGCTCTACCACGCCGGTCTGCTGATCCACGACGACGTCATGGACGGCAGCGAGCTACGCCGCGGGCGCCCGACCATCCACAGGGGGCTCGCCGGGGCCCCGCGGTGGACGGGCGCGGAGACCTTCGGCCAGTCCGCCGCGATCCTGCTCGGAGTGCTCGCGCAGGCGTGGGCGGACGAGCTGCTCGCGGACGCCGTCGCCGGCGACGTGCGGGGGCGGGCGGCGCGCGAGCTGTTCAACCGGATGCGCACGGAGGTCGTCACCGGGCAGTACCTCGACATCCTGGCGCACGCTCGCGCGGACGCGGACGTCGAACAGGCCCTGACGGTGATCCGCTACAAGACGGCCCGATACACCGTGGAGCGCCCGCTGCAGATCGGCGCGGCGCTCGCCGGGGCCCCGCCCGCCCTGCTGGAGGCGTACTCCCGGTTCGGCCTGCCGCTGGGAGAGGCGTTCCAGCTGCGCGACGACGTCCTCGGCGTCTTCGGCGACCCCGCCGTCACCGGCAAGCCGGTCCTCGACGACCTGCGTGAGGGAAAGCGGACCGTGCTCATGGCGTACGCGTACGCGCGGGCGCGAGGACCGGAACGGGACCGGCTGCGGACCTGGCACGGCGCCCCCGGCCTGGACGAACGGCGGGCGGCCGAGCTCAGGCAGATCATCGTGGACACCGGCGCCCTCGGCGAGGTCGAGGACCTCATCGCCCTGCGGGCCGGGCAGGCGCTCGGCGCGCTGAGCGACTGCGCGATCGCCCCGGAGGCGGCGCGGGCGCTCGCGGTGCTCACCGAGCGGCTCACCCGCCGGGTCCGGTGAGGCGCGCGATCGGTACGCCCGCCTCTCTCCTGACTCCCGCTCTCCTGACTTCCGCTCTCCTGACTCCCGGCGCCGGAACACTCCGGCCGCCGCCACATGCGGCCGTACGGGCACCCGGCGCATGCGGTGGTGCATTCGGTGCACGCGGTGTGGCCCTGTCCGGGCCGGTACGACTCTGATCTTTTCTCTCCCCCTCCGCCGCTCGGCGACGAGCGTGTCCAGTCACCGAACAACCGGCCGCCGTGCCGATCACAGATGGGGTGATGTGCCGTGACCGAAAACACCATGCCGACCGACAACCGGTTGAGCCTCAGCACCAGGGCCGCGCGCAACCTGGCCACGACGACCAAGACCCCGCCGCAGATGCAGGAGATCACCTCCCGTCATCTGCTGCGCGTGCTGCCCTGGGTCGAGGCGGTGGGCGGCGCCTACCGGGTCAACCGGCGGCTGACCTACCAGATGGCCGACGGGCGGGTGACGTTCGTCTCGACCGGGGCGGATGTGCGGGTCATCTCCGCCGAACTGTGCGAGCTGCCCGCCCTGCGCGGCTTCGGCGACGCCGACGTGCTCGCCGCCATGGCCGACCTGTTCACCCAGCGGGAGTACGAGGCCGGCCAGGTCATCGCGCAGGCCGGCACCCCGATGGACGAGGTCCTGCTCCTGGCCCACGGCAAGGTCGACAGGCTCGGCGAGGGGGCGTACGGCAACGAGACGCGGCTCGGGGTGCTGGCCGACGGCGAGTACGTCGGCGAGCAGATGCTGGTGAACGCGGACGCGCGGTGGGAGTGGACGGTCAAGGCGGTGACGTCGTGCACCGTGCTCACGCTCGGCAGGGAGGAGTTCGAACGGCTGCTCACGCTGTCGGACAGCCTGCGTGAGCACGTGCAGGCCTATCGGGAGGACCCGGACCGGCCGGTGAACCGGTATGGCGAGGCGGAGATCGCTTTGGCGGCGGGGCATGTGGGTGAGGCGACGCTGCCGGGGACGTTCGTGGACTACGAGCTGGGGCCGCGTGAGTACGAGCTGAGTGTGGCGCAGACGATTTTGCGGGTGCACTCGCGGGTGGCGGATCTGTACAACGAGCCGATGAACCAGACCGAGCAGCAGTTGCGGCTGACGATCGAGGCGTTGCGGGAGCGTCAGGAGCACGAGTTGGTCAACAACCGCGACTTCGGGCTGTTGCACAACGCCGACCTCAAGCAGCGCCTTCACACCCGTTCCGGCCCGCCCACCCCCGACGACCTCGACGAGCTGCTCGCCACGGTCTGGAAGAACCCGAACGTCATGTTCGCCCACCCCAAGGCGATCGCGGCCTTCGCCCGTCAGTGCAACGCCCGGGGCATCTACCCCCAGACCGTGGAGTTCAACGGCCAGAAGGCCCCGGCCTGGCGCGGGGTGCCGATGCTGCCCTGCAACAAGATCCCGGTGAACGACAAGGGCATCAGCTCGATCATGGTCATGCGCCTGGGGGAGAAGGACCAGGGCGTCGTCGGCCTGCGCCGCACCGGACTGGTGGACGAGTACGAGCCCGGTCTGTCGGTGCGCTTCATGAGCATCGACGAGAAGGCGATCATCTCCTACCTGGTGACCACCTACTACTCGGCGGCCGTACTGGTCCCCGACGCCCTCGGCATCCTGGAGAGCGTCGAGGTCCTGTGATGCCCTCCTACCGGCTGCCGGACTTCTACCTCCCCTATCCGCCCCGGCTGAACCCGCACGTGGAGACCGCCCGGGCGCACACACGGGGGTGGGCGGCGGACATGGGCATGCTCGACGACCCGGACATCTGGACCGAGGAGTCGCTCGACGCGATGGACTACGGCCTGATGTGCGCCTACACCCATCCCGACTGCTCCGCCACCGAACTGGACCTGGTCACGGACTGGTACGTGTGGGTCTTCTACTTCGACGACCACTTCCTGGAGACCTTCAAACGCAGCAGGGACCTGGACGGCGCCCAGGACTACCTGGACCGGCTCGACGCGTTCATGACGGACGACCCGCCCGAGCCGACGAACCCCGTGGAGCGGGGCCTGGCCGACCTCTGGCCCCGGACCGTGCCCGCCATGTCGGAGGCGTGGCGGCGCCGGTTCGTCCGGGTCACGCGGGACCTCCTGCAGGAGTCGATGTGGGAGCTGTTCCACATCGAGCGCGAGGCCGTCTCCAACCCGATCGAGTACATCGAGGAACGCAGGAAGGTCGGCGGCGCCCCGTGGTCGGCCGCGCTGGTGGAGCACGCGGCCGGCGCGGAACTGCCCGCCCGGCTCGCGGATTCCCGGCCGATCCGGGTGCTGACCGAGTCGTTCGCCGACTCCGTGCACCTGCGCAACGACCTGTTCTCCTACGAGCGGGAGGTGCTGCGGGAGGGTGAGCTGTCCAACTGCGTGCTGGTCTGTGAGCGTTTCTTCGGCTGCGACACCGAGCGGGCCGTGGAGATCACCAACGACCTGCTCACCTCCCGGCTGCACCAGTTCGAGCACACCGCGCTGACCGAGCTTCCGGCGCTGTTCGCCGACGAGGGAGCCCTGGCGCCCGAGCAGGCGCCGGTCCTGAGCTACGTCAAGGGATTGCAGGACTGGCAAGCGGGCGGACACGCCTGGCATACCGCCTCCAGTCGCTACACCAAGACTGCGGGAGAAACCGGGTTCTTCGGGATGAACGTGGCCCGCGCGCATCTCACGGGTGCGGGCGGCCTGCGCAACCACACCCACCGGCCCTTCTCCGAGGCCGCGGTGCGGCTGCCGCAGCCGTACATGCCGTTCGAGGTGCGCGACAACCCGCACCTGGACGCGGCGCGAGCGGCGGACGTCGAATGGTGTGCCGCCATGGGCTTCTTCGACGGCGTCCCCGGCATCCCGGCGACCGCCGTGTGGAACGAACCGCAACTCGTCGGCTTCGACCTCGCCCTGTGCGCGTCCGGCATCAACCCGGACGCCCCGGCCGACGAACTGATCCTGGCCACCAACTGGCTGGCCTGGGGGACGTACGGCGACGACTACTATCCCCGGGTCTACGGGGCGGCGCGCGACCTGGTCGGCGCGAAGCTCGGCAACCGGCGGCTCAAGGAGTTCATGCCGCTGGACCTCGTTCCGCGCCTGACCCCGATGACGGGGCTGGAACGCGGGCTGGCCGACCTGTGGCCGCGCACCGCCGGGCCGCTGCCGGAGGGCTCCCGACGGGCCTTCCGCGCCACCGTGGAGGAGATGATCGACAGCTGGGTGTGGGAGCTGGCCAACCAGGCCCAGCACCGCGTGCCCGATCCGGTCGACTACATCGAGATGCGGCGCAGGACGTTCGGCTCGCAGATGACGATGAGCCTGGCCAGGCTGGCGCCGGGCCGGGTCATCCCCACCGAGATCCAGCGGACTCGCGAGTTCCTCGGCATGACCGATGCCGCGCAGGACTACGCGTGTCTGCTGAACGACCTGTTCTCCTATCAGAAGGAGATCCAGTTCGAGGGTGAGCTGCACAACGCCGTCGTGGTGCTGGGCTCTTTCTTCGACTGCGCGCCCGACGAGGCGGTGACCGTGGTGGACGCGCTCATGACCAGCCGGATGAGGCAGTTCGAGCACATCACCACCGTCGACCTGCCCACCCTGCTCGACCGCGTCGAGGCGGAGGAGGCCGTACGGGAGTCGGTCGAGGGATACGTGTCCGACCTGCGCAACTGGATGGCCGCGATCCTGCGCTGGCACCAGCGGTCCCGGCGCTACTTCGAGGAGGAGTTGCGCAGGAGCCCGGCGGCCCGGTGGTCCCAGGGGCCGACGGGGCTCGGGACGGCCACCGCACGCATCCTCTCCCTGGCGTCGCCGGCACACAGGGCGCCGCCGGCTCACGGGTCGCAGGCGTTCACGGCGTCGTCCGTGACGGCGCCCGCTCTCGCGCGGTCTGATCTGGCGCCGTCTGATCTGGCGGCGTCCGATCTCGCGGCGTCCGATCTGGCGGTGCCGGCTCACTCGCTGCCGGTGGGGGCGCCATGACCGCGTCGCGCCTGACCCTGAGCACGGCCGCCGCGCGGAACCTGGCGACGACCACCAAGACGCCGCCGCAGATGCGGGAGATCACTCCCCGGCACCTGCTGCGGGTGCTCCCGTGGACGGAGGTCCAGGGCGGCGTCTACCGGCTCAACCGCCGGCTCACCTGCACGGTGGGGGACGGGCGGGTGAGCTTCGTCTCCACCGGGGCGCGGGTGCGGGTCATCCCGGCCGAGCTGTGCGAACTGCCGTCCCTGCACGACTACGGCGACCTGGACACCCTCGGGGCGCTGGCGGACCGGTTCGTCCAGCACGACCTGCGTCCGGGCGAGCCGGTGCCGCCGGGCCAGGTGGTGCTGGTCGCCCACGGCAAGATCGCACGCGTCGGCGCCGGCGCGTACGGCGGCGAGGCCCTGCTCCAGGTCCTGGCCGACGGAGACCACCTGGGGGACCTCACCGGCCCGGGGGCCTCGCCCGCCAAGGCCCTCACCTCCTGCATCGTTCTCGTCCTCGACCGGTCGGCGCTGGACAACCTGACCGCGCTCGCCGGTGGCCTGCGCGAGCATCTCGGCCGCCCTCCCGCGGACCGGCCGGTGAACCGGTATGGCGAGGCGGAGATCGCTTTGGCGGCGGGGCATGTGGGTGAGGCGACGCTGCCGGGGACGTTCGTGGACTACGAGCTGGGGCCGCGTGAGTACGAGCTGAGTGTGGCGCAGACGATTTTGCGGGTGCACTCGCGGGTGGCGGATCTGTACAACGAGCCGATGAACCAGACCGAGCAGCAGTTGCGGCTGACGATCGAGGCGTTGCGGGAGCGTCAGGAGCACGAGCTGGTCAACAACCGCGACTTCGGGCTGTTGCACAACGCCGACCTCAAGCAGCGCCTTCACACCCGTTCCGGCCCGCCCACCCCCGACGACCTCGACGAGCTGCTCGCCCGCCGGCGCAGCTCGCACTACTTCCTCGCCCATCCCCGGGCCATCGCCGCCTTCGGCCGGCAGTGCACGCGGCGCCGCGTGTATCCGGACGTCACCGAGGTCAACGGGGCGACGGTCATGGCGTGGCGGGGAGTGCCGATACTGCCCTGCGACAAGATCCCGATCACCGAGGGCGGGCTCAGCTCGATCCTGGTGATGCGCACCGGGGCAGAGAAACAGGGCGTGGTCGGCCTGCGCCGCACGGGGCTGACGGACGAGTACGAACCCGGCCTGTCGGTGCGCTTCATGGGCATCGACGAAAAGGCGATCATCTCCTACCTGCTGACCACCTATTACTCGGCGGCCGTCCTGGTCCCCGACGCCCTCGGCGTACTGGAAAGCGTCGAGGTGAACTGAGGCGCGCCTCCGGCCGGGGCGCTCGGGGAGCATCCCGGCCGGATGCGGTTCCCCGGGTCAGGTGAGCTCCAGGCCGCCGTCGAGGGTGAGGACCTGGCCGGTGAGCCAGGTCGCGGCGGGATCGGCGAGGTGGAGGATCCACTCGGCCACCTCTCCGGGCTCGCCACGCCTGCCGAGGGGGATGCGGCGGGCCTCGTCCTGCTTGGTCTGCTCGACGACGGCCTCGGGAAGACCGGCGGCGGTGAGTGCCTCACTCTCGGTCGGGCCGGGGGCCAGGGCGTTGACCCGGATCCCGTCCCCGGCGAGTTCCAGCGCCCAACTGCGGGTGAGGTGCTCGATCGCGGCTTTCGAAGCGGCGTAGTGCGACCCGCCGGGCAGCGGCCGGTGGCCGTAGGTGCTCGAGATGTTGACGATCGATCCGCGTGTTTCGCGCAAGTGGGGCAGCGCCGCCCGGGCGAGCAGGCTGGGCGCGGTGACGTTGAGGTCGAACAGGTCGGCGACGCGCGCGGCCGTCGTCTCGGCCAGCGGCATGACCGTGGTCGCGCCGGCGTTGTTGACCAGCACGTCCAACCGGCCCCAGCGGTCGACGGCCGTACGCACGATCGTCTCGGGCGAGCCCGCGCCGCGAACATCGGCGGCGAGTGCGGCGATGCGCGGGTGCTGCAGGGCGGTCTCCTCGAGGGCGTGTGCGCGGCGCCCGATCCCGAGGACCTGGGCGCCGGCGTGTGCGAAGGCGAGGGCGGCGGCGCGTCCGATGCCCGAGCCCGCACCGGTGACGACGACGACCCGGCCGGCGAAGCGGCCGGCTGACTGTCCGATCAACACGACTCCCGTTGTTCGATGTTCGCGAAACATCGAACAAGCTACCATCGGTCCATGAAGCAGGCGCACCACCCCGAACTGGACGAGATTTCCCTCACGGCGGTCATGGCGGCGCTCAGTGACCCGATCCGGGTGGGTCTGGTCCGGCTGCTGGCCGACGGGCGGGAGCGCGGATGGGGGGAGCTGCGGGCCCCGGTCGCCAAGTCGACGCTCAGCCATCACCTCAGGGTTCTACGCGACGCCGGGATCACCCGCACCCGTCAGGAGGGCACCCGCTGCTTCGTCGTGCTGCGCCGGGACGACATGGAGACCCGGTTCCCCGGCCTGCTCGCTCCCGTGCTGGCCGCGGCGGAGTGCGACGGAGTGGGCCGGCAGGTCGGGCTGGCGTCCTCAAGCCACGCGCCGCAGGGCTAAGGAGCCGCGGGGGAGAAGCCGCAGGGCTCAGGAACCGCAGAGCCGGGGAGCCGCAGAGGTGAGGAGCCGCAGAGGTGAGGAGCCGCGCATTCGCCCCCGCGTTCGCCCCTCATGCGCCGTGCAGCGCGGCTAAGGTGACCGCTGGCCGATCAGGATGTGGTTCACGAGCGTCGCGGGGTGAGGTTGTTCGTACCGTTGGATCGCGCCCGCCGGGCGGAGGCGGCCTCCGCGCTGGGCAGCCTGGAACGCGGGATAGAAATCCTCCTGTGTCTCGCCGCCGGCATGAGGCCGATGAACCTGACCCAGGTGCACCGGTCCACCGGGTTCTCCAAGACCACCACCCATCGCCTGCTCGGGACCCTGCAGCGGCGGGGCCTGGTCACGCGCACGGGCGGCGACTACACGGTCGGCGGACGCCTCGCCGACCTCGTGCCGCCGCGCGGCTGGGCGGTCCAGGGCCGTCGCCTGCCCGGCTCCCGCAGGGCGGTCCTGCCGCACCTGCTCCAGCTGTACGAGGCCACCCGGCAGACGGTCAACCTGGCCGTGCGGGACGAATTCGAGGTCGCGTACGTCGAGCGGTTGTACGGGCACAACCGGGTCAAGTCACCGTCGGACGGCGTCGACCGGGCGCCGCTGCACTGCACGGCCACGGGCAAGGTGCTGCTCGCCTACGACGCAGGCCTGCGCGCCGCGTTCCTCGCCGCCCCGGCCCTGCGGCGGATGACGGGCCGTACGGTGACCGCGCCGGCCGCGCTGGAACGCGAGCTCGCGGCCGTCCGCGGCGAGGGCGTGGGGTACGCGCGGGAGGAGTTCGCCGAGGGAGTGTGCTGCGTCGCCGCGCCCGTCTTCGGCCCGGACGGCGGGGTGTGCATGGCCGTCGCGGTCGCCGCGCCGGTGGGAGCGGCGGCGCTGCCGCGCCTGAGTGCGGCCGTGCGCAGGACCGCCCACCAGATCACCGGCGCGCTCCTCCTGTGATCCCCGTTTCGGGGATTGGGGTCGCCGGGCTCGGGGAAGGCTCGAACGAGCCGAGCGGCGGGGCCTGAGCCGCTCGGGCCGCCGGTGCCACGGACCGGCGTAGCCGTCGTGGTCTCGGGGAGAGTCATGCGTCGAGGACCCTACGTGTCCCGCCTGATCGGCCGGGCCGGCCTCGTCGCCGTTCCGGTGACCGTGCTGCTCACGGCATGCGGGACCCCGGAGCCGCAGATGCGGCCGCGGCCCGTGGCCACGGGCGGCCCGGTGTCCACGGAAGTCCCCGCCGCATCGCCCTCGCCCAGCCCGTCGGTCGTCTCGGCCGCGGACCATCCGGAGGCGTGCCGGAATGCCGACTGCGAGGTGGCGGTCCGTCCCGGTGACCGGTTGCGGCTCGACCGGAAGACCGGCCTCGACGCGATCACGATCGTCGCGCTCGACCGGGGCGAGTTGCGGCTGCGCTTCGAAGCGGGCGCGGGTGCCTTCCACGTCGAGGGCATGAACACCAGCGTCAGCCAGGACTGCGTCAACGGCCGCTGCCGGACGGAGGGCGGGCTGACGCTGGCCATGGGACGGCCCGGCAGGATCGGCGACATCCGCCTGCGGCTCGCGAGCGTGGCGCCCGACCAGGCGGTCCTGGTCCTGTCACCGGGGTGACCGCAACCGGCGCGCCCGGCTTGGCCGGCTCGACTTCGGAAATCCCCAGCCCGCGTTAACCGCGAGGCCACCACGCCTCCCTACGGTCGCGGCCATGGCATGGAAGAGCAGGGTCAACGCCGCCGTCGAAGGGATGACCGGTTACGTCATCACACGAGCCAGGCCACGGGCCGTACCGGTTCCGGAGGCACGAGACGAGCCGCGCCCGCCCGTCGATCCCGCCGCCGACCGCCTGCTGCGCGCGCCCGTTTTCGTGCTCTCACCGGTCAGGTCCGGCTCCACGCTCCTGCGCGTGCTGCTGAACAGCCACAGCAGGATCCACGCGCCGCACGAACTGCATGTCCGGCGGATCGCCGTGACCCTCACCACCGATCCCGTACGGCAGGCCATGGCGGCGGCCGGTCACCGTACGAGCGACGTCGAGCACATCCTGTGGGACCGCCTGCTGCATCGGGAGCTGGTCAGGAGCGGCAAGGAGGTCATCGTCGACAAGACGCCCAGCAACGTCTTCGCCTGCCGTCGCATCACGACGTGCTGGCCGGATGCCCGATTCGTCTTCCTCCTGCGCCACCCCGCGTCGATCGCCCGGTCCTGGCACGAGGCCGATCCGCGGGCACGGCCCATGGACGAGGCCGTGCGGCACACGCTGCAGTACATGCGCCACCTTGAGGAGGCCAGGCGCCGTCACGAAGGAGTAGACGTCCGGTACGAGCGGCTCGTCGACGACACGGAAGGCGAGTTGCGCCGGCTCTGCGCCTGGCTGGGCGTGGAGTACGAGCCCGAGATGGTCCGGTACGGCGACAAGGACCACGGCGACTTCGTGAAGGGCATCGGCGACTGGCGCGACAAGATCCGGAGTGGGCGGGTCCAGCCGGGCCGTCCGCTGCCCACCCCCGAGGAGGTGCCCGACGCGCTGCGAGAGATCGCGGCGGCCTGGCGCTATCTCTGATTTCCGATCACCAGTGGAACCAGTGAATGCGACGGCAACTGCTGCAAACGAAGCAGGTGGCGTCGCGGTTGGCCCAGTCGAGATTCATGAATGTCATGCCCGTGGTCTGGAGTTTCCACCGGCGCAGCTCGAACAGCTCGTTCTCGCACGTGTCGCATTTCAGATCGCGGCCGTTGGGGAGCGTGACCGACTGTGGTTCGTCCATGCCTTCGATGCTATGCCGCCGATCGTTATCCCGGTCTGCCGCGAAAACTCTGTCGCGGCCCGAGTCACGTCACACCGACGATGGCGCGTTTTCCTCACCACGCTGATCACCACCGCGGGGTGCCCGTCGATGTGAAGAGGGTCGAGCCGGGTGCGTGCGCGTGGGTTACGGTGGCCGTTGTGAACGTCTATGGTGCGATCGCCTCGTTCGCCGCCATCGTGGCGCTGCTCACGCTCACGCCCGGTCTGGACACGGCTCTGATCCTGCGTACGTCGCTGCTCGCCGGCCGGAGACCGGCCTGGGCCGTGGTGCTCGGCATCCAGGCCGGCACCCTGCTGTGGGGCCTGCTCACGGCCGCCGGACTGTCCGCTCTCCTCACCGCCTCCCAGACGGCGTACGAGGTGGTGCGGTGGGCGGGCGTCGCCTACCTGGTCTGGATGGGCGGCAGGATGCTCTGGCAGAGCCGCACGAGCCGGGCGGACGACGATGCCCCGCCTGGCCCGCCGGACGCCGGATGGGGACCGGCGTTCCGGCGGGGCCTGCTGACCAACCTGCTCAACCCGAAGGTGGGCGCCTTCTACGTCGCAGTGCTGCCGCAGTTCATGCCCCAAGGCGTGCCGCACGCGGTGATGGGCGTACTGCTGGCGGGCGTCCACGTCTGCGAGGCGCTGGTGTGGAGTGCCGTGCTCATCGGGTTCACCGGGATTCTGCGCGGCTGGTTGCGCAGGCCGGCGGTCAAGCGCGGCCTGGACCGGCTCACCGGCCTCATCGTCATCGGCTTCGGTCTGCGCCTGGCGATCCAGCAGTCCTGAGCCGCCCGTCGTAGGGGCCGACCCCGCACACCTCGGGGACGGCGGCGATCGGGACCTCCTCGGTGAGGGCGCGGACCACCAGGGCCTCGACGCCCCGCAGCATCGCCTCCGCAATGTGCGGGGGCAGGTAGGCGGTGTCCACGATGAGGCTGAGCTTCCCGGTGTCGGGGGCCGAGACGACCGTGAAGAACGCCTTGAACCGGACACCCGGCCAGGCGTTCGTGACGTACGTCCTGGTGTTTTCGGTGAGGCGGGCCACGTCCTCGTCGGGGCCGACGGGAGGCAGGCCCGGCCAGGTGCCGACGGTCCGCCTGTCGTTGAAGAACGCGTCGAGGTCCGGCTCCCGGCCGCGGCGGCGGCCGATCTCCTCCCGCATCGCCTGCATCTCGAACGGGTCGTAGTGCGCGTTGCGGTACGCCCTGAGCGCCCCCCGCTGCGCGGCCCGGCAGGCGGCGGCGAAGTCCGCGGCGGGCAGATCGAGCACGAACAGGCCGTCCTGCTCCACGGTGCCGACCATCGTGCGGACGCGCACGTCGCGGCGGTTGCTGTGCACGAGCTGCATGACCGCACGCGGACGGCCGCTCACGACGGCCAGCACGGTGGCGCACGCGGCGAGCAGCACGCTGGTCGTGCTCATCGTCCAGCGCTCGGCCAGCCGTTGCGCCGCCGTGGCGAGCGCCACCGACTCCATGCCGACCTCGATGAACCGCGGGTCGTCCGCCTCACGCGGCGGATGGTCGAACACGTCGAGCGGCCCCTCCGCCAGCACGGAGTGCCAGTATCGGACGGACCTGGCCGAACGGGCGGGGTACGGCTCCTCGCGCTCCGCGGCCGCCTGGTCCATCGGCTGCCACTCGGCGGGCGGCAGTTCCTCGCCGCGCAGCAGGGCCTTCCACTCCTCCGACAGCGTGTTCAGCGCCTGGAAGTCCACCGCCAGATGGGAGAAGGCGACCGCCAGCGCCATCGGGCGGCCGTTCTTGACGACGACGGCGCAGCGCAGCGGCAGGTCCCGGTCGTGCGCGAAGGGCGTCCGGCCCAGCTCGCCCGCGAGCCGCTCGGCGACCCGCAGCGCCCGTTCCTGTCCCGCGTCCACCAGATCCACGGCCAGCTCGCCGCCGCGGCGGATCCGCTGCACCGGCCCTTCCGGGGTGAGAGCGAAGGTCGTACGCAGGCTCTCGTGGCGTTCGAGCAGCACGCGCAGCGCGTCCAGGACGCTGCCGAGGTCGCGCCTGCCGTACACCGGGAGCACCCATGGGCAGCTCAGGAACGTCTGGCTGTCGCCCATCAGGTGGACCGCCCGCCATATCAGTCGCTGTCCCCAGGTCAGCGGCGCCTGGCCCTCCCGGCTGCCGCTGAACGCCACCGTCACCATGAACCCGTCATCCCTCGGGAGGCCGGCTCGTCGCCGAGGCCGATCTCCACGCTGTCACCGAAAAGTTTCGACACGATGCCACTCCATGATCGGCACGGGAATGCCTGTTAGTCCGGTTTGGTCACGCCGGAAGTCGCCGTGCAACGGAAGAATAGGCAACAGGAGTGGAAGGGCGACAGTGAAAGTCGCAAGTCTTCTGCCGAAAGCTTTCGAAGGAGAGCGCTCCGAGGCGCGGGACTATCTCTTGTCCGGTACGACGATCGTGATCTTGTTGCGGGCGGCGTCGATGCGGTTGGCGGGTGGCGCGCCGTCGGACTCGTCGTCGCGGAGCATCGTCTCGCTCTGCTGCTGCTCCAGTTGCACCCGTTTGGTGGAGAGGAAGGCCGCCGTGAACTCGTCGAATCCGGTGGCCGAGATGGACCGGCCGGACTTGCGGACCTTGGCCGCCCATCGCCACAGGCGTTCGAGCAGGGCCAGAAGAATCAGCGCGCACGCCAGCATCTCCATGATCCCGACCATACCTCCCGTCCTCTCAGGGTGTCCTCGTTCCCGAAGATCCGGTGTGGCCCACGGGGGGTCACGCCCATACCGGCCGGCAAGATCGTCTGTCGGCCCGGCCTCGTACGATGTCGCCCATGGCCAGGCACGGTTTCACGCTCACGGCAGAAGGCCCGTTCGACTTCGGCGCCACGTTGCGCTTCGTCGAGGACTGGCCGGCCACCAGCGGCCTGCCCTCCGGCGGGCGGGCGCTGCGCTTCGCCTACTGCGCGGAGTCCGACTGGCTGCCGATCGGCGTGACCGTGACCGCCGCGCCGGACGGGGTCGCCGTCGCCACGACGCGGGCCGCCGGGCCGCGGATCCGGGGCGAGGTGGCGCGCATCCTGTCCCTCGACGTGGACGGCTCCGGCTTCGCCGCGGCCGGCGAGACCGACCCGGTGCTCGGCGACCTGCAGCGGAAGAATCCCGGCCTGCGCCCGCTGGGCTTCTGGAGCCCCTGGGAGGCGGCCTGCTGGGCGGTGATCGTGCAGCGTTCGTCGATGCTCATCGCCGCCCGGCTCAAACAGCGCATCGCGGAGCGATACGGCGCGAAGGTCGTCGTGGACGGGGAGACCTACACCGCCTTTCCTCCGCCCATGACGCTGCTGCAGGCCGACGGTCTCGGCCTGCCCGCGCAGAAGGAGGAGTGGCTGCGCGGGCTGGCCCGCGCGGCCCTCGACGGCGTGCTCACCGCCGAGCACCTGCGCGCGCTCGACCCTCAGGAGGCGCTGGCAGAGCTCCGTGCCCTGCCGGGCGTGGGGCCGTTCTCCGCCGGCCTGATCCTGATCCGCGGCGCGGGCGCGCCGGACGCGTTCCCGGGCGACGAACCACGCCTGTTCGCGATCCTGCGCGAGGCGTACGGGCTGCCGGAGGACGCCCCGCCTGCCGCGTACCGGCAGGTGGCCGAGGCGTGGCGGCCCTACCGGTCCTGGGCCTCATTCCTGTTCCGGGCGTCCGGCTACGGAGCCATGGACGACGACCGGCCCCCGAGCCGTCCGACGCGAGGCCGCTGAATTCTCTGCGGCGGGCAGCGCGGTGGACGGCGGCGCGATCCTCACGTCGCGGTCGTCTCGCGGCGTCTGAGAAGACGATGAACGGACCGGGGTGTCGTCTCATCGGATTCTCACGCGGGCTGAACATCGGATGAGACTTCGTCGCCCGGGCGGCTTCTTTCGCATTGGGTCGATCGTCGTACATGCGCCCGCTCTGAGCTGGCGTCATAAGAATGGCGTAAGCGGGCCGCCGTGGTCGTGCGGATATTTAAGAATAGTCTCGGCCGCGAAAAAGGCCGATACGTTCTTCGGTGAAGGCGAAATCCGGTGCGGGCACCCTCTTTGTCCATTGAAACCCGCGCCGGTGGTTTTCCCGAGGAGGAACCAATGCGTGCGAAAGTGACCGCCGGACTGCTGACCGCCACGGTCGGCGCCTGTGTGCTCGTCCCGACGGCGTCGGCCTTCGCGGCGACCGGTCAGCCGGGCGCCCCGCGACCCGTGGCCACCACGATCCCCAAGCAGGACCCGAAGCAGGACCCCAGGCCGGACACCAAGCAGGACCTCAAGCGGGATGACGGCGAGGAGGGCTCCCGCTCCGCCGCGGCCACCTCGCTGACCATCACCGCCTCGGCGAGTGAGGAGACGGCGAAGCGGTCCCGCAACGACCGGTTTGCCAAGCAGCTGACGCTCTCGGGCTCGCTGACCTCCGGCCGATCGGGCCTTGCCGCCCAGACCATCGCCGTCTACTTCCGCAAGGCCGGCTCCGCCCGCTACACGTACGTCACCTCGACGCGTACGGGGTCGCGCGGGCAGTACAGCCTGAAGGTGAACAGCGGCGGGACGGGCACATGGAAGGCCGCCTTCGCCGGCACGCCGGCCAAGCGGCAGAGCTCCGCCACGGTGAACGTCGCCTGACGTCCACGCCGATGACCGGGGGCGCGTTCCGAGGAGCGGGAACGCGCCCCCTCTTTTCCCCACCGGGTCGCGTCTCTGAGCGCCGCGGCCGCCGACACCGGCATGCGTCACTGCCTTGACCCTGACGCGGCAGGAGGCTCGACGATCAGGGCATGAGCGAGTACATCAGTCCCGTCCCCATGCCCGCGCTCGACGCGACCGCCCCCGAGATCTACCGGGATTACTACGGCATGCCGATGTTCGTCAGCATCCCCACCCGTGACCTCACGGCGTCGAAGGACTTCTGGACCCGCGGGCTCGGGTTCGTCGACCTGTTCTCCGTGCCGGATCGGCTGACCCATCTGCGCCGCTGGGCCTTCCAGGACGTCCTGCTCGTGCCCGCGGAACACGTGGGCGAGGTCCCGGCGATGAGTGTCAGCTTCGCCTGCGTCCTCAGCCAGATCGACCAGATCGCCGCCCGCTGCGAGGAACTCGTGCCGGGCTGCACCAGCGGGCCGAGGGAGATGCCGTGGAACTCCATCGAGCTGACGGTCGTCACGCCCGAGAACGCCCGGGTGGTGATGACGGCCGCTCAGCCGCTCGATCCGCACAGTGCGCGGGCGGACGACCTGCGAGCGATAGGCATCGAGATCCCGGCCGAGTGAGCACCCCGTACGCCCGCCTCAGGCCGTGTGCCTCCGGCGAGGTCGGCGATACTGGGCCGGTGACGAGCGACGCCGGCGAATGCCGACCGGTCACCACCGGACCGGACGGCTCCGACGGCCTCACCGTCGGCCGGGCCGCCGCGCTCGTCGGGGTCAGCGTGAAGACGCTGCACCACTGGGACGCGATCGGCCTCGTACGTCCGAGCGGGCGCACCCGGGCCGGATATCGCGTGTACTCGGCCGACGACGTCGCGCGGATCCACCGCGTCCTCGTCTACAGGGAGCTCGGGCTTCCGCTCGCCGAGATCGGCCGGATCCTCGACGACCCGGGCACCGACGCGCGCGACCATCTGCGGCGGCAGCGGATGCTGCTCGTGGAGCGCATCTCCCGCCTGCGGAAGATGGTCGGCGCGGTCGACCGCATGCTGGGTGCGTCGAACACCGCCATGCGATTGACCCCGGAGGAGCAGGTCGAGATCTTCGGCGACGACTGGCAGCCCGCCTGGGCCGACGAGGCCGAGGACCGCTGGGGTGACAGCGCGCAGTGGTCGCAGTACGTCGAGCGGGCCGGCGAGATGACCCAGAAGGACTGGAAGAGGATCGCGGCCGAGACCGATGCCCTGAACGCCGACCTCGCCGCGGCGAAACGCGCCGGCGTCACGCCCGGGTCCACCGGCGCGAACGCGCTCGCGGAGCGGCACCGCGCGTCGATGTCGAGGTATTTCGACTGCACGCACTCGATGCACGCCTGCATCGGGCGGATGTTCACCGCCGATCCCCGGTTCGCCGGCCATTACGACGCGGTCGAGCCGGGCCTGGCCGTCTGGCTACGCGACACGATCTGCGCGAATGCCGCGGCGCATGGCGTCGACCCGGAGTCCGCGACCTGGCGGTAGACCCGGGCGTCATGGAGCAGGTCGCGCAACGGTCCCGGATCACGCGCTGACGGCGAACCAGCCGGCGCCGGACAGGGCAGGCACAGGGCGGCGCGTCAGGCACGCGCAGTTGGCCCCCGAGCCCTGGGGCGGGCTCATCGCGTGAACGGCGTCGCCCAGCACGGTGACGTTGGAAGGTCCGCCGTCCAGCCCGGCCAGGAGAACCTGGCGCAGCACCATCCGGTCGACCGGAGCGCTGAAGGTCGCGGGGTCGCCCCCTGCCGACACGCCGTCGAACGTCACGCCGTGCAGTTCCCGCAGGCGCGCCGCGTGAACCTCCGGCGTTCACAACCAGCCTCGCCGAGGACCGCGTTGTCACGCATCGGGACGCTGTCTTGTCTGAGCTGGTGCACGGCCGGATCGAGCCGGCCACCGTCACGCGAAGGAAGCCCGATGAGCACCGATCACACCCACGTTCACCACCTTGAGAACCCCGACAAGAGCGGTCCGCCACCGAAGATCGACGTGGTCGGCACCGTGCCGGGGGCCCCGCCTGCGCCGGAGGGGGCCGAGGCGATGACGATCCTGGTCACGTTGCCGCCGAACAGCCCTGGCGCGCCGCCTCACCGGCACTCCGGGCCCGCGTTCGGTTTCGTGATCAAGGGAGCGATCGACTTCGAGCTCGAAGGCGAGCCCGCGCGGGTCGTCCGGGCCGGGGAGACGTTCTGGGAGCCCGGCGGGGACGTGATCCACTACCAGGACGGCAACCATCTCGCCGACGAGGAGTCGGCGTTCGTGGTGACGATGTTCTGCGCGCCCGGGCAGCCGATGTTGACCGTGGTCAGCCCGGAGGAGCTGGAAGCTCGGCGCGACCGTCGGGCGCCGCGGTCATGACCAAGGTCTCGCTGACCGCACTCGTCCGTGATCTGCTCGCACTCGCCCGCGAGGCGGACAGCGGTCGCAGCGCCACCACCGTCCACGGCGGGCACGACCGTTCGCTGCGGCAGACCGTGATGGCGTTGCGACAGGGCGAGCACATACACGAACACGAGCATCCGGGCGAGGTCACGGTGCACGTGCTGCACGGGCGGGTGCGGCTTGTCGCCGGGCCCGATTCGTGGGACGGGCTGCCCGGCGATCTGCTGGTCATGCCGGAACGCCGCCACCGCGTGGAGGCCGTACAGGATTGCGCGTTCCTGTTCACCACCACACGTTGAGAGCGAAGAAGGCGGGAACCGGTTCCGGTTCCCGCCTTCAGCCTTGGCGCACACCGGCCCTGCCGTGCCCGCGGCAATCCGCTCGCACTGCGGGAGCTGCCCCGGGCGCTGAGCCCGGCCGAGATCGCCGGCGGGTTCGCTCTCACCCGTGGTGGCAGCGTGCGCACCGCCGAGTATCACCTGCGCGGGTCTTCACGAAGCTCGGCATCAGGGGGCGCGCCGAGCTGAAGACCGCGCTCGCCGAGCTCGACTCCGAGCCTCGGCGGGACACGCTCATGAGCGTGACTCCGGCGGCACGTAGTCGAAGGTGGGGCCGGCCGTGGTGCCGTCCACATCGGGCATCAGCAACAGGGCGTCGGCCTGGGCCTTGAGCGCGTACATCGTGCCGACGGCGGCCCCGAGCAGTTTCGGGTCGCCGTCGAAGGCCTGCTCCAGCTGGTTCAGAAGCGTGCAGTAGGTGCTGTTGAACTCGTCCTGCGCGGTACGGATCGCGCTGCCCGGGGCGTGATCGGACAGCCGCGGGTTGGGCCGCATCGGGCGCACGGCGGCCAGGTTCACCGAGATCGTCTCGCCGGTCGGCCCGGATTGCGGGGTGTCGCCGCGACGGTAGCGCCGGCCGAGTTGGAGTTCCCGGAAGCGGTAGTAGTGGGCGACCTCGTCCCGATCGGGGTGGAAGATGTCCTGGTCTCCGTCCCAGACTTCGCCCCGGGCCGTACCCTCGCCCTGTTCGACGATCTCCTTCAGCGCCCCCAGCGCCGACTCCAGATCCTCCACTGCGAACAACCAGCCCGCGGTGTGCCGGAAATGGCTGCCGCTCACCTGGCGCGCGGGGTCGCCGCAGAAGACCTCCCGCTCGCCGAGCTGCTCGCACAGGTGGCGCAGTCCCTGTTCGACCGCGTCGTAGAACTGCCCGATCGTCTCGTAGCCGTCGCCCTCCGCCGGAGCGCCGGGTGGGGCCGGCTGTTCCAGTCGCAGGAACATCTCCAGGGACTCCGGGCCGAACGGGAGCAGCGACAGCTCCAGATCGCTGTGGGGCAGCCGCCGGGGATACGGCGCCAACATCTCCGGCATGTCGAGGCGCGGCCGGCCGCCGACGGCGTTGAGCAGGTTCGCGGCCAGCGCCAGATGCAGCATCTCCTCGGCGAAGACGCCGCCGACCACCTGCGCGGCCTCCGGATTGTGCTCCGGCTCCAGGGAGTACAGCGCGCACAGGTACGGCGGCAACGTCGCGTGTTCCAGCTCGACCGCCCACTGAAGGTGCTCACGCAAACTGTCGAGGGTGTCGATTGGCGCCGGTCCGGGAACAGCGACAGTCCCCTGCGGTTCCAGATCGTTCATTGAAGTCCTACCTCACTGGCAGAAGTGTGTCTGTGCGTGTGACGCAACCGGTCGCAGGCTAAGACCGGACAGCCGCCGGACGTGTGACAGCCGCAGGGAACTTCTTCACGACCCGTGAGCTCCGCGCCTGGCGGAAGGGAGCCGTCACGACTTCGCGCGCTGCCGTCGACCGGCCACCAGGCGCGCCCGGCCCGCCTCGGTCAGGCGCCTGCCGCCCCCGAGGTGACGTGCAGCGCGACCGGCCGAAGGACCAGACCATCGGTCCATGTCACCGACTCGGGCGAGGCGGTCAGGCGGAGAGCGGGTCGCCGGGTGACCAGGGCCCTGATCGCCTCGGTGAGCTCGACCCTGGCGAGACTGGCTGCCAGGCAGCGGTGCGGACCGTAACCGAATGCCACATGCGGGTTGGGAGGGTGTTCGGTGAAACGGTGGATGTCGAACCGGCCGGGCTCGGGAAACGCCTGCGGGTCGTGGTTGGCCGCGTTCAGGTTCGGCATGACGACGGTCCCCGCGCTCAGCGAGCCGCTCGGCAGGTCGGTGTCCTCGGTGACGCGGCGCATGAAGGCACTCGCGGGCGGTCCGTCGAAGCGCAGGATCTCCTCGACGGCGGTAGCCGTCAGGGCCGGGTCCGCGACCAGTTCGTCCCATTGGCTTGGGTGGAGGAGCAGCCGGAACACGCCACGGGCGATCATCGAGGCGGTCGTCTCGTAACCGGCCGTGATGAGAGAGAAGACGGTGTTGACGAGCTCGCCCTCCGACAGCCGGTCGCCGGAGTCCCTGGCCTGGATGAGCAGGTCGATGAGGTCCTCGCCGGGCGAGAGGCGATGCTGGGCCACCAGCTCCGCGGCGTAGGCCATGAAGTCGTTGTAGCTCTCGTAACGCGCCTGCTCGGTGGCCGTGGAGGTGGTCAGGAACATGTCCGTCCACTGGACGAACTGCTCGTAGTGGTCTATCGGCACGCCGAGCATTTCACAGATGACATGGGCCGGTAGCCGCAGCGCGTATCCCTGGACCACGTCGAAGCGGTCACCCAGGCCGTCGAGGAGTTTTCCGGCGATCGCCGCGATGCGGGGACGCCACGGTTCGATCTGGCGCGGGGTGAAGGTGCCCTGCATGATCCGGCGGTAGCGCGTGTGCTCCGGCGGATCCTGATTGATCAGCGCGTCCGGGTCGTCGTCGATGCCGACGCCGCTCACGAACCGCGGCAATCCCGGGAGGCGGAGATTGCGGCTGGATGCGGGCGAGGCCAGCAGGGCGCGGACGTCCTCGTACCGGACGGCCATCGGGACGCGGTCGCCGCTGGGCATGGTCGCTGGCTCCAGCGGCCCCGACTCGCGTCTTCGGGCGAACTCCGGTGGTGGCGTGGCAAGTGGCCCCGGCACGATATCCGGCTCAATATTGGGCCCGATATTCGGCTCAGTCCCGTTCGAATCCGGCTCGGTGGTCACTGCAACCCCTTCCGTCGGGGGCGCCCGGGGTGCGGCCTACGCGGAACGTACGAAATGTCGCACCGCCCGTCAACGGGCGAATCAGCGAGACCTCAGGCCGTGGCCCCGGTGCCCGCGAGCAGCGCGGTGCTGATCTGCCTGCGGGACGCGATGCCGAGCTTCGCGAAGACCTTGCGCAAGTGCCATTCGACGGTGTGCGGGCTGATGAAGAGCTGCGCGCCGATCTCGGGGTTCGTCAGCCCGTCACCGGCCAGGCGCGCGATCTGCGCTTCCTGGGCGGTGAGAGTGGCGCGCGTCTCGACGGTGCGCTTGCGTACCGTCTCGCCGGTGGCCTGGAGCTCACGCCGGGCGCGTTCCGCGAACGCCTCGGCCCCCATGTCGCTGAGCATCTCGTACGCGGTGCCCAGTTGCTCGCGTGCGTCGAGGCGGCGATTCTCCCGGCGCAGCCACTCGCCGTAGAGCAGCCGGGTGCGGGCGAGCGTCGTCCGGACCTCGGTCCGGCCGAGCCGCTCGATCGCCTCGCGGTAGAGAGTGTCGGCGTCGAATCCGTCGCTCACCTGGGCACGCGCGCACGCCGAGGTGCCCAGGGCCCAGTCGGTGCCACTGGCTCGTGCCATCTCGTCGAGTCGCCGGGCGGCTTCGGCGGCTCGGGCCGGTCTTCCGCTCCGGGCGGCGGCCTCGACGAGTTCGACCGTGGATCTGATGGCCGTCCCGCCAAGCTCCTGCGGGTGCTCGAAGGCTCGCTCGGCCGCGACGTACGCCTCCTCGTAGCGGCCGAGGCCGTTGCAGAGCACCGCGCTCGCCCATTGGGTGGCGGTCAGCACCTTGCCCTCCCCTTGAATGGCCGTGTCCCGCATGATCGCGTCGCTGACCTGACGTGTCGCGGCCTCCCGGCCTCTCCACGGCTCGAGTACCAGGGCCGCGTACTGGGCCAGGAAGCGGCTGCCCGTCACCTCACCGATCGTCGCCGCCTCGGCGACCAGCGCATCTGCCAGGGCGAACTCGCCGGCGAGGACCCTGTTCGACACGAGCATGTGGAGAGCCGAGGGCAGCACCGACAGCGCACCCGCCTCGCGTGCCAGGTCGACCAGCCTCGCGGAGAGCACGGACCAGTTGTCGAAGTCCCAGACGTTATGGGCCATGCGGGACGCGAACGGGAGCCAGCCCAGGCCCTCTTCCCTGGAGGCCCCCTCGGCACGGAAGGCGTCCAGGGCCCGCAGCACCATCGGCGCGCCCGCCGCGTAACCCTCGGTGAGCGCCACGGCCACACCGTTCAGGAGCAGATCGTTGCGCTCAGGCGGCGGCCCCGGCGGTGTGGCGAGCGTCGCCTTCGCGATGTCCACCACCTGAGCGCCGCTCGGCAGACGGCCCGCGTTCATGGCCACGTTCAACGCGTCACGGTAGGTCTCGCGGGCCAGCCCGGCGTCCAGCGGCGCCAGGCGCTTACCGGCTCTGAGCAGCAGGGGGAAGGCAGCGCCTGCGCTTCTGGAGGCGAACGCGATCCGACCGCGCAGCAGGCCGGCCTGGGCGAGTTCGCGTTCGTTCAGAGGGCTGAGCTCGGCCGCGTCCAGCAGTTCGAGCGCGGCGTCGTACGCACCGGCCCGATGTTTGGCGCGTGCCGCCGCCAATGCCCTGGCGCCGCGGCGTGCGGGATCGGGGGTCAGCTCGGCCGCCCGCTCGTGGAAGGCGGCCGCCGCGGCGACTCCGCCGCGCGCCTGCGCCCGGTCGGCCGAGCGCTCCAACTCGGCGGCCACCGTCTCGTCGGGGCCGGCCGCCGCGTTGGCGAGATGCCACGCCCGGCGGTCGGGATCCGATTGGGGATCGGTCGCGTCGGCCAGCGCGCGGTGGACGTCCTGCCGGTCCTGCGGGGCCGCGACGCGGTAGGCCGCCGAACGCAGGAGGGGATGGCGGAAACGCACCCGGGTCCCGATGGTGATCAGCCCCGCCGCTTCGGCCGGCGATGCGGCGGCCGCGTCGATGCCCAGCAACTCGGCCGCGTGAGTCAGTAAGGTCACATCGCCGACCGGCTCGGCCGCCGCGATGAGCAGCAGCCGCTGCGTCTCGGCCGGCAACGACTGGACCCGCCGCAGGAAGCTCTGCTCGATCTGGCTCGCCAGCGGCCGCGCGTCGGGCCGCCCAAATCCACCCGCCAGCTCCGCCGGCGTCAATCCCCGGGGCATTTCGAGCAGGGCCAGCGGGTTTCCCTGCGTCTCGGCGACGATCCGGTCCCTGACCTGCTCGTCGAGTCGTCCAGGAGTCACGGAGTCGAGCAGAGCGCGGGCGTCGCTGTCGCTCAACCGTCCTACGTCGAGCTGCGGCAGCCCTCTCAGCTCTTGTCCGAGGTGGAGCTCGCGCACCGCGAGCACCAGCCCGATCGGCTCCGCGAGCAGGCGTCGCGCGACGAAGGCGAGGGTCTGCGCGGAGACTTCGTCCAGCCACTGGGCGTCATCGACGAGACAGATCAGCGGCCCTTTCCCTGCCACTTCGGCGAGCAGGTTGAGCACCGCGAGCCCGACCAGGAAGCGGTCCGGCGGAGGTCCCGCGCTCAGGCCGAACGCCGTGCCGAGCGCGTCGCGTTGCGGGCCCGGCAGGTGACCGAGGTGATCGAGGAACGGGGCACACAGCTGGTGCAGGCCGCCGAAGGCCAGCTCCATCTCGGACTCGACGCCCGCCGCTCTGGCCGTCCGGCAGCCGGACGCGCTGCTCCGCGCGTACTCCAGCAGCGCCGTCTTGCCGATGCCGGCCTCGCCGCGCAGGACCAGGACCGAGCTGTGGCCGGCTTGCACCGTCGACACGAGCTGGTCCAGGGTCTCGCACTCGATCTGCCGCCCACGAAGCGGCGGATCGAAACCTTTGCTTGCCATGGGCACCGCCCCGCCGCCCCCTTCACCCGTTGACCGTCGACCGCCGAATGTAGGAGGCTACCGGCGCTACCCCTCGGATCGACGCGCAGCCTACCTTTCCGGTGTCAACCCGGCAATTAACCCCGGCCTGGTCATTATTCGCGGTTGGGGTGATCCTGCCTGCGATGACCAGCGCGACGACCCCGGTGCGAAGCGGCTCGCGCCGATCCCCGCGTGCCTACCACGGGGCCCCTAGGCGCCCGCGGCACCCGGACCAGGGTGTCGACCACGCTCTCTCCAGGGCGCGATGAAAGGACCCCGGACGCGACCGTGATCACAGCGGCATCGCCGGATGCCGCGTGTGAACGGAGCCGAGGTCGTGACCATGAACCTGTTGGAGTCGCACAGAGACCACGCGGAGCGGACCGGCCAAGGATCGATCGGAGGACGGGACGGAGCCGCTTCGGCGTTCGTCGACGTCGCGCCCCGGCTCTTCGCGATCGGCCTGCGCGTCCTGCACGACGTGGGCGAGGCCGAGGACGTGGTGCAGGAGACGTGGCTGCGCTGGGCCCGCGCGGACCGCTCGATCGTCGTCGATCCGCCCGCGTTCCTCGCGCTGACCGCCACCAGGCTCGCCCTCAACGTCGCCCAGTCCGCCCGCAGGCGCCGCGAGACGCCCGCCGGCCCCTGGTTGCCCGAGCCGACGGACCACTCCGCCGGCCCCGAGACGGCGGCCGAGCGACACGAGGCGGTCGACGCCGCGATCCGGTTGCTGCTGGAGAGACTGACCCCCGCCGAACGGGCGGTCTATCTCCTGCGCGTGGCCTTCGACTACCCCCACCGCCGGATCTCCGAGATCCTCGGCCTGAACGAAGACCACGCGCGGCAACTCGTACGACGTGCCCGCCACCACCTCGCCGGCGAGCGGCGCAACCCGGTGAGCACCACCGGGCACCGGCGCCTCGTACGGACGTTCCTCTCCGCCGCGCAGACCGGCGACCTCGCCGAACTGGAGGAACTGCTCGCCGCCGGCGTCGCCTCCTAGGGAGTGTCTGACAAGTGCTGCCCGTCGCGAGCGTGGATCCAGGTGGATGCATCGCAAGGCGGAGGAGGAGCCGATAACAGCGTTATCGGCGACGACGACCCCGGGCCCCGCGGAAATCCTGAGCCTGCGAGGGATTTTCGTGGGTGGGGCAACGCAGCGAGGCGCCGCCTGGGCCACGCGCAGCAGGGCCATGATTTGTCAGACACGACCTAGGCCGCTCTACTCGGCGGGATCGCCGGGCCGGGGGTCGTCTTCCAGCACCTCGACCGCGGCGAGCAGCCCTCGCAGGCCGATCTCCTCGCGTTCGGCGTCCGTCGGGTCGAACAGCCAGTCGGTGACCGGCAGGCCGGCGGCGTCCTCCGGACGGCTGGACTCGACCCGGATCACCTCCGCCTCGACCTCGATTTCGAGCTCGTGCAGAAATTCGGTCTCGTCGTTTCGAGCGGTCATCGTTCCTCTCTCCGTGTCGTGTGCGGATGACTCGGCCGGGGGGCGGGACGCGATGACCGCGGCGGCCGGGACAGCGGTGCGGCCGGGACAGCGGCGTGGCCGGTGATCGCGGTCATCGCGTGCGCGCCCTCAGGGATGAACGGCCTCGCCGGCCTACTTGTCGCTGGCGGTGCGGCCGAGCCAGTCGTGGTAGCGGATCGTGCCGAGGGTGGCGTCGCCGATCGGAACGAGCGACCGCTCGCTCAGCTCGCTGCCGAAATAACGCGCGTGCGGGTCGGTGACCACCTCGCGCGGGTCGCCCCAGGCGGCCAGCGCCTGCCGGAAGAACTCGTCCATCCGGGACTGCTCGGGCCCGGCTATCTCGACCCTGCCGTTCAGCGGCGACCCCACCGCGGTCCGGCCGACCGCCTGGGCGACATCGTCGCCCGCGATGGGCTGGAAGAGCACGGGCGGCATGTGCACCTTGCCGTCCACCATGGCGTCGTCCGCGATGCCGCGGGCGAACTCGAAGAACTGGGTCGAGTGCACGAGCGAGAACGGGATCCCCGACTTCTCGATCAGCTGTTCCTGGGCGATCTTCGCCGCGAAGTAGCCGTTCTCCGGCATCCGCTCCGTTCCCACGATCGACACCGCGACGTGGTGACCCACGCCCGCCTCCGCCTCCGCCGCGAGCAGGTTGCCCGTGGAGGTCTCGAAGAACTTCAGCACCGCGGTCCTCTCGAACGACGGCGAGTTCGACACGTCGACCACCACCTGCGCGCCCGCCAGCACCTCGGCCAGCCCTTCGCCGGTCAGCGTGTTGACGCCGGTGTTCGGCGACGCCGCGACCGCCTCGTGACCGTGCTCGCCCAGCTTCTTCACCAGCTTCGACCCGATCAGGCCGGTGCCGCCGATTACCACGATCTTCATCGCGCTCTCTTTCTGTCCGCCGGGCCACCTCGTTGCCGCCCGGTCGCCAGCTAAGACCGGACAGCCTCCGGGGTTGTGACGGCAGCCGCGAAGTTCACGTCAACTCGTCACCGGTCACGTGGGACGGGTCATGACGACGTGCTCCCGTGCGGGCCCCGGCGGCCGCCGACCAGATCGTGACGGCGACCAGCAGAACGCAGACGGCCGCGATCGCCGCGACCGTGCCGGCCACGCCGACCCAGGGCGTCGCGAGCGGCAGTGACAAGACGATGACGACGCACGCCAGAACCGCGGCGGGGAAAATGACGGGCTCTGTGACGACGAGCACGTGCACCGCCCACAGCAGGGCGAGATACACCCCTACCGGGACGGCGACCGCGTAGCCGAGCGCCGGCGACGACGCCACGACGTCGTGCCCGCTCTTCTCCACCGCCACCTCGAGCCCGGAGCCGAGGGCTGCCAGAGCTGCGAAAATTCCATAGTGGCCGTATCCCCACAGGTAGGACCGATGACGGCGATCGCTGAGACCGTCCCCGGCGGGTCCGAGGAAATACAGCCACCAAAGAGCGAACAGCAGGGTGAGACCGGCGCCGGCGATCACGACGAAGGGACCGCCGACCTCGCCCGTCTCGAGCGCTCTTCCGACCCCTCTGCTCGCGGCCAGCACGCTCTCACCGAGCAGGATGATCGTGAACAGGCCGTAGCGCTCGGCGATGTGGTGCGGGTGCCAGTTGGTGGCCCTGGCCCGCTCCGCCCACCGCGGCACCGCGAGTTCCAGGACGGCCAGGCAGACGAAGAACGGCAGACCGAAGGACGAGGGCAGGACTCCCGTCTCCACGAGGACGAGCCGCGACAGCCAGCCCAACTGCAGGAAGCCGATGCCGCCGGCGTAGCGGAACGCGGTGCGGCGCCCCGCCGGATCTTCGAGACCGGCCCGCAGCCATTGGGCGACGAGCCCGATTCTCATGATGAGGTAGCCCAGCGTGATGACCCCGTAGGCGGAGTGGCTCGCCGCGGCGGGCACGCCGGCGGCGAGGACCAGCACACCGGCCATCTGCACCATGGTCAGCAACCGGTAGGCGACGTCGTCGGTGTCGTAGGACGAGGCGAACCACGTGAAGTTCATCCACGCCCACCAGATCGCGAAGAACACCTGAAGGAACGGCACCAGCCCGGCCAGGCCGTGACCGCCGGCGATGTCGTGCGCGAACTGCGCGGTGGCGGCCGCGACCGCGACCACGAAGGTGAGATCGAACAACAGTTCGAGCTGACTCGAAACGCGGTGCGGCTCATCGATGGCACGGGCGCTCATCCGGACCCGGATCCGGATCGTGGTGCCTGCTGGTGGCAAGGTCCTGCTCCTGTCGCTGTCCAACGTACGGTCCGCTCCGAAGACAGGGCAGAGTTTAGGTCTGTGACAACGCGGCACCGGACTCGCACGCTCGCGGCTGGAGGAATGCGCGGAACGGGCGCCGGCGGGGTGCCGGCCGGTCAGCGCGCGAGCCACTCCCGATAGGTGGTCCTGGCGATGACGGCGCCGTCCTTGGCGACGAGGGCGGAGCCCGAGGCGGCGGCGTACATGCCGGCGCTGTCGTCGGTGACGACGGCGCGGTGGTCGCCGCGGGCGGTCAGGGTGATCCTGCCCAGCTCGTCGAGCGCGAAGACCTCGGGGCCCGCGATGTTCAGGGTGCCGCGCAGCGGGACGCCCACGCTGACGTCGGCCACGGCCTGGGCGACGTCGTCCGCGGCGATGGGCTGCATGAGGGTGGCGGGCAGGCGGACGGTGTGCTCGTCGGACGTCCAGGACAGCACCGTGTCGACGAACTCGAAGAACTGCGTGGAACGCACGATCGAGTACGGCACGGGGCCTGCCTTGAGCAGGTCCTCCTGCAGCACCTTCGCACGGTAGTAGACCGAGCCGGGCACCAGGTCGGCGCCGACGATCGACAGGATGACCGCGTGGCCGACGCCCGCCGCCTCGGCACCGGCCAGCAGGTTGTCCATCGTCTTCTGGAAGAAGGCGGGCGAGGCGTCGTCGAAGGTCCGCGGCTTCGTCAGGTTGACGACGACGTCGGCGCCCGCCAGCGCCTCGGACAGGCCCCGCCCGCTGAGCAGGTCCACTCCGGTGGACGTCGAGTGCGGCACCGCCTCGTGCCCACGCGCGCTCAGGACATTGACCAGCCGGGATCCGATGAGGCCGGTTCCCCCGATGGCAGCGATCTTCATTTCCTGGCCTTCCTGGCTCTCGGACACGACGATACGCACCGGCTCCCCTTCTTCCCGGAAGCGATCACCCCGGAGTCACGGGGTCGTCAGGAAGCGGAAGTGGTCCTTGCCTACGACAACCGGATTGTGGAGCTCACCGATCTCGTCGATCGTCACGCTGATCAGGTCGTCCGCATGGAGCCGGAAGTCGAGATCGGGCACGATGCCGGTCCCGGTGGAGAGCACGACCCCGTGGGGATGGTTCTCCGAGTGGAACAGATAGGCGGTCAGCTGGCTGAACGGGCGACGGATCTGCCTGGTGGAGGTCGTGCCGTCCCAGATGACGGCGCCCTTGCGCGTAACCGTCAGGCGGATGGTGAGGTCGGAGGCGTCGACCTCCCACGCGGGCCTGATACCGGGGGAGAGGGCGCAGGCGCCGGCGTACAGCTTGGCCTGCGGTAAGTAGAGCGGGTTCTCGCCCTCGACCGATCGTGAGCTCATGTCATTGCAGACGACGTAGCCGACGATCTCCTCGAAGCGGTTCACCACAAGAGCCAGCTCGGGCTCGGGAACGTTGAGCTCCGAGTCGGAGCGGATGCCGACGGGTTCGCCGTCGACGACCACCCGCCAGGCGGGCGACTTGAAGAACAGTTCGGGACGCTCGGCGTCGTAGACCAGCTCGTAGACCGACTTGAGGGCGCTCTCCTCCACCCGGGCATCCCGGGAGCGCAGGTAGGTCACGCCCGAGGCCCACACCTCCGTGGCGCCGTCCACGGGGGCGAGCAGACGCACCTCGCTGAGCGAGCAGGCAGGGGCGGCGTCGGCACAAATCCCTTCGATTTCCTCTTTCCGATGTTGAAGGAGCTCGAACATACCGGCGACCGGCAGGGCGGACAGGACGCCGTCATTCACCACCCCGATGCGTGGGTGGGGGTCGTTATGCCGCTGGTATCGCACGATGTGCACTCGATTTCCCCTTTGTCGTGAAGTGATGGGCGTCAGGCGCAGAGGTGCCGGCGGTTCATTCAGCCGAACGGCCGGCCTGGCAGCTGTGGTGCGGGCTATGGACAAACCGGACGTGATCGGCGACGGTTGCATCGTAAACGTTACCGATTACGTTTACGCAAGGGCCGGACGCATGTGATGGACGTCGCCAGGGGCCGGTGGTGAGGCCCGGACGCCGTCGTCCCGGCGCGCTTGACGGCGCATCTGGGGAATCGGCGGCGACGAGGCAGGGACCGGGGCGAGGTGATCTGGCCTGGTCTGTTCAGAGGCGACTGGCGATGTCATCGATGACGCCGGAAATGGGGCTGCAGTGGTGATTGGGGTGATCGAGTGACCACGGTGAGACGGGAATCCGAAGCGATTTACATCGATCCGGCCGCGCCTGTAGGGGAGCGCGTGGCGGATCTGCTGGCCCGGATGACCCGGGAGGAGAAGCTCGCGCAGTTGGGGAGCGCTTGGGCGTTCTCACTGATCGAGGGCGGCCACTACTCGGCGGAGCGGGCGCGGACGGTCCTTCGGCACGGCTTGGGGCACGTGACTCGCGTCGCGGGGGCCACCAGCCTGAAGGCGGCACAGGTGGCGCGGGTGGCGAATGCGATCCAGCGCTTTCTGGTGACCGAGACCCGGCTGGGGATTCCCGCGATCGTGCACGAGGAAGTGTGCTCCGGGGTGATGGCACGGGAGGCGACCGTCTTCCCGCAGGCGATCGGCGTCGCGAGCACCTGGGAGCCGGAACTCAACCGGCTGCTTGCGGATGCCGTTCGCACGCAGATGCGCGCGATGGGAAGTCATCAGGGGCTCTCACCGGTGCTGGACGTGGTGCGGGACCCGCGGTGGGGCCGGACGGAGGAGACCTACGGGGAGGACCCCTACCTGGTGGCCCGCATGGGCGCGGCGTTCGTCCGTGGCCTCCAGGGCGATTCTCTGGCGGAGGGCGTCATCGCGACGGCCAAGCACTTCGTCGGGTACGGGGCGTCCGAGGGGGGGTTGAACTGGGCGCCGGCGCATCTGCCGCCTCGTCTGCTGCGGGAGGTGTATCTGTATCCGTTCGAGACGGCGGTCCGCGAGGCGGGCCTTCAGTCGGTGATGGCCGGCTACCACGAGCTGGACGGCATTCCCTGCCACGCCAACGGTGAGCTCCTCAGCGATGTCCTCCGTGGGGAGTGGGGCTTCACCGGCACCGTCGTGTCGGACTACTTCGCCGTCGACGATCTCCACTCGTATCACCACTTCGCGCAGGACAAGCGGCGGGCGGCGATTCTGGCACTCACCGCGGGTACCGACGTCGAACTGCCGGCGACGGATGCGTACGCGGATCCCCTGGCGGACGCCCTGGAAGTCGGCGAGGTCGGCGAAGGGGAACTGGACGAAGCGGTTTCACGGGTTCTCCGGCACAAGTTCGAGCTCGGCCTGTTCGAGAACCCTTACGTCGACGAGGCCGCGGTCGCGGTGACGGTGAACGCCGAGCGGCACCAGGAGGTGGCGCTCGAGATAGCTCGGCGCAGCCTCGTCCTGCTCAAGAACGACGGCGTCCTGCCGCTGCGACCGGGCGCCGGAACGGTCGCTCTCATCGGGCCGAACGCCGACGACGCGCGGCACCTGCTCGGTGACTACTCCTTCGCGGCTCATGTCGAGTCGTTGATGCAGGCGCGCGAGCGGCAGGGCCTGCTCGGCCAGATGATGACGATCCCGGACGACCTTGAGATCGAGGAGAGTACGGAGGGGCTGCCTTCGGTGCGTGACGCGCTCATGGCCCGCCTGGGGGATCGGGTGCGTTACGCGCGTGGCTGCGACGTGATCGACACGTCGAAGGACGGTTTCGACGAGGCGGTCGCGGCCGCCGCTGCGGCCGACGTCGCGGTGCTGGTTCTGGGGGATCGTTCGGGGCTGACGACCCAGGCCACCACGGGAGAGTCGCGGGACCGATCCAGCCTGGAGCTTCCCGGTGTCCAGGAGGACCTGGTCCGTGCCGTCGTCGCCACCGGCACCCCCGTGGTGGCGGTGCTCGTCGCCGGTCGCCCGGTCGGCGGCGACTTCCTGCACGAGGAATGCGCCGCGGTGCTGATGGCCTGGCTGCCCGGGCAGACCGGGGCACAGGCGATCGCCGAGGTGCTGCTCGGCGAGGTGAACCCGAGCGGGAAGCTGCCCATCTCCTACCCGCGCTCCGTGGGCCAGATACCCGTCTTCTACGGGCACAAGGTGTCCGGCGGACGGTCACACTGGCACGGCGACTACGTCGACTCGCCCGTCAGCCCGCGCTACTGCTTCGGTCACGGTCTCGGATACGCCCCGTTCGTCATCGAACAGGCCACGCTGGACCGGACCGAAGTGACCGCCGGGGAGGGCGTCGCGGTGGAGGTCACCGTGGCCAACACCGGTGATCGAGCCGGTGAGGAAGTCGTCCAGCTCTATATTCGTGACCCCGAGGCCACGGTCACCCGGCCCGTGCTCGAGTTGAAGGGTTTCGCCCGTGTGTCCGTCGCTCCCGGGCGGCGCGCGGCCGTACGTTTCCACGTGCCTACGGGCCAACTCGGCTTCTACGGCCGAGATATGACCTACACGGTAGAAACCGGGCATATCGATGTTTACGTCGGATTCTCCTCCGACGCTCACACCCACGTGGGTGCGTTCACCGTCACGGGCGACGCCGACCGGCCGCAGGTCCAGAAGGTCTACACGGGCACGGCCGGTGTCGGTGAGCTGCCATGACAACCTCACGGCGCCCGCTGGGATGGAGACCGGTAACCCCGCCGCCGCATCCCCTATGTGCGTGGGAACCGCGTGCTAAGAGACCGAAATGAGGCTTGTGTTGGCAATCGTTATCGCTTACGTTAAGCGCTGGAAACGTAACCGATAACGATTGCAGTGTAAGAGGACGGCATGGCCGAAGGCGGTGCGCCGGTGACAATGAGCGATGTCGCGCGACTGGCGGGTGTCTCCACCGCAACGGTCTCGCGGGTGGTCAACGGACGCTACGGCGTCAGCGCCGGCACCATCGCGCAGGTCCGTTCCGCCATCGAGCGGCTGGGCTACGAGTCGAGTCTGGTGGCGACGAGCCTGCGGCGCAGCCGTACCAATGTCCTGGGTCTGGTCACCCACAGCTTCCAGTCCTATACGGCCGAGGTGCTCAAGGGTGTGATGGAGGCGTTGGCTCAGTCGAGCTTCCATCTGATCATCTACGCCAACAGCGATCTCTACGGAACGTACTCGGAAGGCTGGGAGCAGCGGCATCTGACCCGCCTGTCGGGCACGCTCACGGACGGGTGCATCGTCGTCACACCCTGGGGCGAGGTGCGCAGCAGCACTCCGGTCGTGGTCATCGATCCGGTGCGGGATTCGACAGTGCCGTCGGTGACGGCGGACAACCTCTCGGGCGCCATCACAGTGGTCGAGCACCTGCTGGGCCTGGGTCACAGGCGTATCGGATTCATCGCGGGCCGTTCCAGCCTCGCGGCCGCGTGGTCGCGAGAGGAGGGTTACCGGAGGGCGCTGACCGAAGCCGGTGTGCCGGTCGACCCGGCCTTGATCGGCAGGGGGGATTTCAATCCCGAGTCCGCGGTCCCGCTGGCGCGCGAGTTGCTGGAAAGGGCGGACCGTCCGACGGCGATCTTCGCGGCGAGCGACGGGATGGCCCTGAAGGTTCTGGAGGTCGCGAAGGAGCTGGGGCTCAGCGTTCCCGGCGACCTGTCGGTGGCCGGATTCGACAACATTCCGGAGTCCGCGCTGGCGGAGCCGGGGCTGACCACGGTGGACCAGTCGATGTACCGACTCGGATACGAGGCCGCTCACATGCTGAAGTCGCTGGTGACCGGTGAGTGGGAGGGCCCCCGCCAGATACTGCTCCCGACGCGCTTGGTGGTCCGCGGCAGCACCGCACCGCCGAGGACCACAACAAGGCCCTGACACACCACAGGCGCGGTATTCGGCCGTACCTGACGTCAGGTCAATCAAAAACGAACCCGTTACGGACGGAGGTGCAGGAACAGAGTCCACGACACATCCACCGATGAATCAGTCGACCAGTCGGGCCCAATCCGCTGTCGACTATTAAGGAGTTCGGTATGACGTTGTCATTATATCACGGCAGCGTGCGCCCCATGGGCGTACGCCGGCTCTCGGCGGTGATCGTCGCCGGAGTCATGGCGCTCGCGGCGGTGTTGCTCGCACCTCGGCCGGCGGTGGCGGACACGCCGTGGCTGAGTGTCTCCGAGGACGGCTACGCGTCGTTCACCGTCCCGGCGGCAGACGTCCAGGCCAACGTGGGCCAGGTGTCCCAGGTTGTCATCGAGGGGAACTTCGGTCCCTCCTCCGCCTGGGCGGAGTTCGGTCTGACCCGCAGGGGCGACGTGTGGTCGGGGATCCTCGGCCCGCTCAAGCCGGGGCTGTACTACTACCAGGTCACGGGTGACGACACCAAGGGTCTGAAGGACCCGACGAACAGCACCACTGTGGCGTCCAAGCCGCTCTGGAGCACTTTCCTCGTTTCGGGCGACTCGGCGCGTCTGCTGGCGGACGCGCCTGAGGGGCAGGGCGGCAAGGTCGAGACCCTCACCTATCGGGTCAAGACGGAGGAGCGGTCGGCGCTGGTCTGGACGCCGCCGGGCTACCAAGCCAAGGGCAAGGGTTACCCCGTGCTGTTCCTGCAGTCCGGCTCGGACAGGAGCGCCACCGACTGGTTCGACCTCGGCCGCGCCAAGCAGATTCTCGACAACCTGTCGGCTCAGGGTGCCATGGAGCCGATGGTGGTCGTGATGACCGATGGTCGCGGGCCGGACGACGACAAGGACCTCAAGGACCTCCGTAAGGCGGTCGGGGACGCCTACCGCGTCCATCGTGACCGGGAGCACCAGGCGATCGCCGGTGTGTCCGAGGGCGGGTCGCAGGCGTTGCGCGCCGCCCTGACCGGCCCGGGCCAGTTCGCCTACGCCGGCTCGTTCTCGGGTCTCCTCACGGAGATCGCCGGTGGGGGACCCGGTCCCAGGCCGAACCCGGGTGCCAAACTGGTGCGTCTGTACACCGGGAACGTGACCGATCCCGCCTACAACGCGACCGTCCGCCTGACGAAGGCGCTGGACCGCGCCCGTGTGAGGTACGAGTTCGACGGGGTCAACCCCGACGCCGGGGCGAACTGGACCGCCTGGCAGGAGAACCTGATCGATTTCGTGCCGCGGCTGTTCCGCAAGGTGTCGGACCACGGTCCGAGCGCCGGTCACGGGCAGCTGAAGGGCGAGTTCACCCCGCCGCCGGCGGGTACCACTCCGACGCCGTTCGTGTCCGAGGGCGGCTTCGTCACCTTCGAGACCACCACGGACTTCAAGGATGCCCAGCACGTCACGGTGTGGGCGAACACGGCTCCCGGCGGGAGCTGGCTGCGCATCCCGCTGTCTCGCGAGGGCGACCGGTGGCGGGCGACCGTGGGTCCGCTGGACCCGTGGTTCTACTACTACAAGTTCATCGTCGACCGGGTCTCGGTCAAGGACGCGTCGAACCCGACGAAGGTGACCACCGAGCCGACTTGGAGCACCTTCCTCGTCTCCGGAGAGAGGTCGCGCCTGCTCTCGGACGTTCCCGCCGGTCAGGGCGGAAAGGTCGAGAGTCTGACGTACCGGAGCAACGTGGCGAATGCGGACCGGACCGCGTTGGTGTGGACCCCGCCCGGATACGACCCGAACCGCGCGCAGCCGTATCCCGTCTTCTACCTCCAGCACGGTGGCGGCCAGAACTACACCGACTGGGTGGAGATGGGTCGCGCCAAGCAGATCCTCGACCACGAGTTCCTGGACGGCAAGCTGGTGCCGATGGTGGTCGTGATGGGCAACGGCAACACGTCCAACTTCAACAAGGAGCTGCTGGACAACATCGTTCCCGCGGCCCGCGCCCACTACAACGTCTCCAGCGATCCGTCGCAGCAGGCACTCGCGGGCCTCTCGATGGGCGGTGGACAGACGATCGGGGTGCTCAAGGCGTATCCGGGCCGGTTCGCCTACATCGCGGCGTTCTCGGCCGGGTTCGGCGGCGGCACCGGTGTCGACGTGGAGGCGATCAACAGCGGGACCAAGCTGTTGCGCATGTACGTCGGCGATGTGACCGACTTCGTGAACCCGTCGTTCATGGCGGGACTGGCCACGATGGACAGCCTCGGCGTCCACTACGAGTTCGACGGGGTCACCCCCGGACCGCACGGCTGGGACGTGTGGCAGAAGAACCTCATCGACCTGGCGCCGCGCCTGTTCAAGCGCTAGGCAGGCCCGTCGAGGCGGCAACCCCGGCCGTACTCGCCAGGCAGCGAAGTCATGTGAACGTTCACATGTGAGGATCGGCACGAAGGACAGGGCGCGGATCGCGTCATCCGCGCTCTGTCCCGGCCGATCGCTCGGCCTCAGCGGCGGCGCATGACCCCTGTGCGCAGCGATCCCGGAAGGGAAATCATGTCAATGAAGACGAAAAGACTATTCGCCACCGCATCCATGCTCGCCGCCGCGTGCGTGCTTGCCGCCTGCTCCTCCACCGCGGGAAGCGAAAGCAACGCGAGTGCGGGCAACAGCGGTAACAGCGGAAGCGATGCGGCCGGAAACAAGGCGAGCAACTGCACGAACACGATCAGCAAGAAGGACCTGCCGGTCGTGACCTTCTGGGGCTGGTACCCCAACATGCAGCTCGTCGTCGACAACTTCAACAAGCAGAACAACGAGGTGCAGGTCTGCTGGACCAACGTGGGCCAAGGCGGTGACGAGTACGACAAGTTCCAGACGGCCATCTCGGCGGGCACCGGTGCTCCCGACGTGATCATGATCGAGGCGGACCGGATCCCGACCTTCCAGATCCAGAAGGCGCTCGTCGACATCAAGAAGTACGGCTATGACGCCGTCAAGGACAACTACGGCCCGGGCGCGTGGAAGGACGTCTCGATCGGTGGCGCGGTCTACGGCGTGCCGGTCGACGGCGGACCGATGGCGATGATCTACCGGAAGGACATCTTCGACAAGTACGACATCACGCCGCCGAAGACGTGGGCCGAGTACGAGCAGGCGGCGCAGAAGGTGAAGGACGCGGGGGGCCCGCTGTTCGGCGACTTGGGCGCGAACGTGTCGGCCGTCACGATGGCGCTGCAGATCCAGAAGGGCGCGAATCCGTTCACCTACGATCCGGCGCGGCCGGAGTCGATCGGTATCAAGCTGAACGACCAGGCATCCAAGGATGTGCTCGACTACTGGGGGCGCCTCGCCAAGAAGGGCCTGGTCGGGACGCAGGACCAGTTCACGCCGGAGTACATCGCCGGTGTGGTCAACGGTAAGTACGCGACGTACGTCTCGGCGGCCTGGGCGCCCGGATACCTCACCGGCGCCGGCGTGGGCAAGGGCAAGGACACCGGCAAGTTCGCGGTGGCGCCGCTCCCGCAGTGGGATCCCAACAACCCGGTGCAGGTGAACTGGGGCGGGTCGGCCTTCTCGGTGACGAGCCAGGCCAAGAACCCCGAACTCGCGGCGAAGGCGGCGTACGGCCTCTACGCCGACGACGAGTCGCTCACCGACGGCTGGACCAACCAGATCATCTTCCCGCTGAACCTCAAGGCGCTCAACGATCCCAAGTTCGTGGACCTGAAGGTGTCGTTCTTCGACGGCCAGCAGGCGAACAAGGAGGTCTACGTCCCCGCGGCGAACGCCTACAAGGGCATGACCTACAGCCCGTTCGGCCAGTACTACTTCGACGCCATGACGAAGCAGGTCAGTGCCCTCATCGAGGGCTCCGTCACCGGTGCGCAGGCCGCTGACCGAATTCAGGAGGACGTGGTGGGCTACGCCAAGGAGCAAGGGTTCACCGTTCAGTGACAACACGGGTGGGCCGGTCGTCCCCGGCCGGCCCACCCCGTGACCCCCCGGTATCGACTTTGCGGAGCCCAAGATGACCCTCCTGACCGAGGAGAGTGCGGCGAGCACTCAAGAGAAAGCGCACAAGGTCCGCGGCAAGGTGCGCCTTCGTGAGCACCTGATGGGGTGGCTCTTCGTCGGGCCATTCGGGATCGTCTTCCTGGCGCTTCTCATCGCGCCGCTCGCGTACGCGTTCTACCTCAGCCTCTGGCAGAAGAAGCTGATCGGCGGCACCAGCTTCGTCTTCCTCGGCAACTACGTGAAGGCGTTCACCGACCCGACGTTCCTCTCCGGGGCGTGGTTCGTCATCCGCTTCTCGCTCGTCGCCATCCCGCTGCAGATCGTCATCGCGCTCGCGATGGCCCTCATCCTGGACGCCGTGACCTCGCTGTTCACCCGCTTCTCCCGCCTCATGATTTTCCTCCCCTATGCCATTCCCACGGTCATCGGGGCGGTCATGTGGGGATTCCTGTACAGCAAGAGCTTCGGGCCGCTCTCCGACATCTTCGGGTTGTTCGGCGCCACCGCGCCCGACTTCTTCAGCAGCAATCTGATTTTCTACGGCCTGATCAACGTCGTCACCTGGCAGTGGGCCGGCTACTACATGATCATCCTGTATGCGGCGCTCCAGGGCATCGACCCGACGCTTTACGAGGCCGCCCGCATGGACGGCGCCGGCAAATGGCAGATCGCGCTTCGGATCAAAATCCCGCTGATCGCCCCCGCGCTGCTCCTGATCCTGGTCTTCTCGCTCATCGGCACCCTGCAGTTCTTCAACGAACCACAGATTCTGCGATACCTCGCGGCCGGCACGATCGCACCGGGATTCACCCCCAACATGTACGCGTACCAGCAGGCGTTCGGGCTCGCGAACTTCAACTACGGATCGGCGATCTCCTTCGCCCTCGGCGGGATCGTGTTCGTCTGCGTCTACGCCTTCCTGTTCTTCACCCGCAAGCGGAGGAGCTTCTTCTGATGACCGGCAGCTCCGGCGCCGGCGCACGCCGCCGTCCCCAACGCCACCTCCCCCTGCAGATTTTCCTCGGGTTCCTGGTCGTGTACTTCCTCGTGCCGTTCTGGTGGGTCACCGTCAACAGTTCCAAAGACGCCCCCGGCCTGTTCGGCGGCGGCAACACGCTGTGGTTCGCCGATCGGGTCGACTATTTCGGGAATCTCCAGCGGCTGTTCACCTATGACGGCGGCATCTACGGCAGGTGGATCCTCAACTCCACGCTGTACGCGTTCGCGGGCGGGATCGGCGCCACGATCCTGGCCGTCATGGCCGGCTACGGATTCGCCAAATACCGGTTCGCCGGCAGACGCTTCAGCTTCTCGATCCTGCTCGGCGCGTTGATGGTGCCCGCGACCGCCCTGGTGATTCCCACCTTCATGATGTTCTCCGGGCTCGGCCTGACGAACACGATTTGGGCGGTGATCCTCCCGTCACTGCTCAACCCGTTCGGCGTCTACCTGATGCACGTGTACGCGCGTGACGCGGTTCCCGACGAGATCCTGGACGCGGCGCGGGTCGACGGCGCGGGTGAAGTGCGGACGTTCCTCCAGGTCGCCTTCCCGCTGATGCGACCGGCGGTGGTCACAGTGCTGCTCCTGTCGGCCGTGGCGTCCTGGAACAACTACTTCCTGCCCCTCGCCATGCTCTCCGACAACCGCCTTTTCCCCGTCACCGTCGGGCTCGGCCTCTGGCAGGGCATCGCCTCGGCGAACAACGCGGGCAGTACCTCCCTTTGGAGCCTCATCATCCTGGGCGCGCTCGTGTCGGTGGTCCCGCTCATCATCGCCTTTTTCACTCTCCAGCGACACTGGCGCGGCGGACTGTCCGTCGGAGGCCTGAGGTAGCCGTGGCCGGTCGTCCAGCAGTTCGATCCACATGACAGAGAGGTGTGCCGATGTCGATGACGAATCGCCCGCTGCGCAGCCAGCAGTGGTTCGGAGCGGAGGGCCGCAACGGGTTCATCCACCGATCGTGGATGCGCAACCAGGGATTCGCGGACGACGTCTTCGACGGCCGGCCGGTGGTCGGCATCGCCACGACGTGGTCGGAGTTGACGCCGTGCAACGCCCACCTGCACGACCTCGCCGAGTCGGTGAAGCGTGGCGTGTGGGAGAGCGGTGGCCTGCCGCTGGAGTTCCCGGCGATGAGCCTGGGGGAGCCGCTGATGCGGCCGACCACGATGCTCTACCGCAATCTGCTGGCGATGGAGGCGGAGGAACTGATCCGGGCCAACCCCCTCGACGGGGTGGTGCTGCTGTCCGGCTGTGACAAGACCACGCCCGGGCTGCTCATGGGCGCGGCCAGTGTCGACCTGCCGACTCTGATGATCACCGGCGGTCCTATGCTCAACGGCAAATTCCGTGGGCGGGACATCGGGTCGGGCACCGATGTGTGGCGTTTCACCGAGGAACAGCGCGCCGGCCGGATGACCGCGGCCGACTGCGCCGAGGCGGAAATCTGCATGTCCCGCAGCCGCGGGCACTGCATGACCATGGGGACCGCCTCCACGATGGCCTGTGTGACCGAGGCGCTCGGCGTCCAGTTGCCGGGGGCCGCCGCCGTACCCGCGGTCGACTCCCGCCGATACGCGCTCGCGCACGCCGCCGGGCGCCGGATCGTGGCGATGGTCGAAGAGGACCAGCGGCTGTCCACAGTGCTCACCCGGGAGGCCTTCGAGAACGCCATCCGGGTCAACGCCGCGATCGGCGGCTCCACCAACGCCGTGGTGCACCTGCTCGCGATCGCCGGGCGCCTCGGCGTCTCCCTCTCGCTGGAGGACTTCGACACGCTCACCGCCGACGTGCCCATGCTGGTGAACCTGATGCCCTCCGGCACGCACCTGATGGAGGACTTCGCGTACGCGGGCGGACTCCCGGTGGTGATGAAGGAGATCGCCTCCCTGCTGCACCTGGACCACGTCACCGTCAGCGGGAAGAGCGTGGCCGACAACATCAGCGGTGCCCAGTGCTGGAACCGAGAGGTCATCGGCACGATGGAGGAGCCGTTCCAGCCCGCCGGGTCGGGGACCGTCGTGCTGCGCGGGTCGCTCGCGCCGTCCGGGGCCGTGCTGAAGGTCTCCGCCGCCTCGCCCCATCTGCTCCAGCACACCGGACAGGCGCTCGTGTTCGACCGGATCGAGGACTACGTCGCCGCGGCCGACGACCCGGACCTGGACGTCACCGCTGACACGATCATCGTGGTGCAGAACGCCGGACCGCGCGGCTACCCCGGCTTCCCTGAGGTGGGTAACATGCCGATGCCACGACGGCTGCTCACCGACGGGGTCACCGACATGGTGCGGATCTCCGACGCCCGAATGAGCGGCACGGGATACGGCACCTGCATCCTGCACGTGGCCCCGGAGGCGTCGGTGGGCGGCCCCCTCGCACTCGTGCGTACGGGCGATGTGATTCGGCTCGACGTCCCGACACGGCGTCTGGACCTGCTGGTCGACGAGGCGGAACTCGAGCGCCGTCGCGCCGCCTGGCAGCCGCCGCAACCGGCCGCCGACCGGGGATGGGTACGGCTGTACACCGAGCACGTGCTGCAAGCCGACAAGGGCGCGGACCTGGACTTCCTCATCGGTGGCAGCGGCAGCGCCCCGCCCCGCCACTCGCACTGAGCGTACGACCTGCGCCACGCGGGGCCGTCGCCGCGTGGGGCCGCATCCGGTTGCGTACGGCTGCACACGCGATCCCGGCGAGAGCCCAGCCCGGAGTCGTGCGGCGAAGGCGTTGTCGTGAGGCAAGCTGATGACGTGAGTGTCCATGTACCTCCGGACGATGTCGGAGCCCCGCGGGCGCAGGTCGGCCCCAACCCGCAGCACCTGCTGACGACCTTGCTCGGTGAGTACCTCGACTCCTCGGATGCGGGCCTTCCCTCCATGGCGGTCGTCGCGATGCTCGGGGAGTTCGGCATCAGCGAGTCCAGCGCACGGGCCGCGTTGTCCCGGCTGACCAAGCGAGGCCTGATCGCCGTACGGGGATCAGGACGGCCGCCCGTGTACCACCTCACGCCTCAGGCGGTCGCCAGGCACCGCTCCCGGATGGATCATTTCCTGAGCTTCGGCGCACGCCCGCCCCGATGGACGGGAGACTGGGTGACCGTCTCCTTCTCGGTGCCCCAGTCAGGCCAGGCCACGCGGCACGCGGTCCGCAAGGCTCTGGGGTCGCTGGGATTCGCGCGGCTGTACGACAGCGTGTGGATCCGGCCTGGATCCGACTCCGGTCCGGTGACTCGTGCGCTGTGTGACGTCCTGGACGACGTCGACGGTGGTCGGTGGTCGGTCATGCACACGCGGTTCGACGAGGAGGCCGGTCCGCATGGTCCGGCCGCCGCCTACGATCTGGCCGGCCTCGCCTCGGCCTACGAGGCCTTCATCGCGCAGTACTCGGACCTGCGGGTGGCCGTCCGCGACGGGGAGATCGACGCGACCCGGGCGCTGGTGGCCCGGACCTCAGTCATGGATTCCTGGCGGAAGTTCCCGGACATCGACCCGAACCTTCCCGAGCACCTCCTGCCGGCGCCGTGGCCCCGCCAGGCTGCCAGGGACCTCATGTTGGAGATCCATTCCGCTCTCGGCTCGCTCGCCGAGGCGCGGCTCATCCAGGTCGCGACACCGTACTGGCCGGACGCCGCGTCCTGGATCACCCATTTCCAGGTATCGGAGAATTCCGTTTCGGCCCCGGCCGGCGGGGACGGCTGAAGAAACTTTCACGCACTCAAACGACTGCCTCGCCGCCTGGGCGCGTCTCGCGACCGCTGCGTCGCGTAGCTCCCCGACTGGCCGCCGCCTGCGAGATCTCACCGGAGCGTCGGGCCTGCCAGGCGTTGTGACCTGCGCCGGAGCCGTCCGCACCGGCCCGCCCCCGCGGCACCGGACAGGGGGCCGGCGGCGCCGGCCCGGAGGCTGGCCGGTCTACGCCCGGATCCGAGTGCGTCAGGGGCGTTTCCGGTCTGCGCGCACCACTTAACGTGCCGAGTGTGGTCCCTTGACACTTTTTATTACCGCAGTGATAGTAACTGCACGCTGTTCTTCATCGGCTCGTTCCGTCCGGTACGGGCGTGAATTCGCAGTCGATGGGCCGTTGTATCGATCTCGAAATTCGGTTGGCGCCGACCAGCCTGACTGCGGTGGGAGTTGTCGCGCCGTTGTCGGGCTCCGTCGGCGTGCGCCGCGCATGCCACATCCGACATAGAGCGCCGTCGTGACACCTCGGAGGGCGAAATGAGAAAACGCTCGATTATCAGCGCAGTGCTGGCGGCCGCGGTCGCCCCACTCTGCGCCGGAATAGTGGCGCTGACCACGACGCCGGCCGCCGCGGCGGTCGGGGGCTCGGGCCCCTACCCGGCCGATTACGAGACCTCCACCGGCCTGCCCAATCACACCATCTACCGGCCCGGAACCCTCCCGTCCGAGAAGCTCCCCATTTTCGTATGGGGCAACGGAGGCTGTTCCGCCAACGGGACGGGACAGCTGAACTTCCTCCGCGAGATCGCCTCGTACGGGTTCCTGGTCATCGCCAGCGGCAGCCCGAACGGCTCTGGTTCGACGACGTCTCAGATGCTCACCCAGTCCATCGACTGGGCGGTCGCGGAGAACAGCCGGCAGGGCGGCAAATACAACGGCAGGCTCGACACCAGCAAGATCGCTGTAGGAGGCTGGTCCTGCGGAGGGCTGGAGGCCTACGCCGTCTCCAACGACTCACGTATCAGCACGACCACCATCTTCAGTAGCGGCTTGTTGAACGACTCAGACGACTACCAGCTCCGCCGGCTGACGAAGCCGATCGCCTACTTCATCGGCGGGCCGAGTGACATCGCCTACCCGAACGCCATCGACGACTGGGGCAAGTTGCCGGCGGGGCTGCCCGCGTTCATGGGCAATCTGAACGTCGGACACGGCGGCACCTACGACCAGACCAACGGTGGAGAGTTCGGCCGAGTGGCGGTGCTGTACCTCAAGTGGCGGCTGAAGGGCGACACGACGGCAGGCGCCAACTTCGTCGGCCCCAACTGCGGCCTGTGCAACACCCAGTGGCAGGTCCAGCAGAAGAACCTCACGCTCGACGGCGGTACCTCGTCTCCGTCCCCCAGCCCGTCCCCCAGCCCGACCGTGACTCCTACCTCCGGTGGGGGTAGTGGGCCGATCAAGGGGGCGGCCTCCGGCCGCTGCCTGGACGTGCCCGGCGCGAGCACCGCGGACGGCACCCAGGTGCAGCTGTGGGACTGCAACGGCGGCACCAACCAGACCTGGACCTCCACCTCCGCGGGCGAGATCCGGGTGTACGGCAACAAGTGCCTCGACGCGGCCGGCACCGGCAACGGCGCCAAGGTCCAGATCTACTCCTGCTGGGGCGGCGACAACCAGAAGTGGCGGGTGAACTCCGACGGCACCATCCAGGGCGTCCAGTCCGGGTTGTGCCTCGACGCCGCCGGAGCCGGCACCGGCAACGGCACCAAGATCCAGCTCTACAGCTGCTGGGGCGGCACCAACCAGAAGTGGGCCTGGAACGGATAGCCGGCGCCTGGGCCTGCGGTGCCCACCACCCCGCCGCACCGCAGGCCCCTCACCCGCTGATGCCGGGATGGCGCGGTCAGCGGGCCAGTGCCTCTGGACCAAAGAAGAGCCCCTGACCTGCGTTGTCGCAGGTCAGGGGCTCGTTCGTCGACGACCATGGCGTGTCAGGCTGCAGGCGGCGGCATGACGATGTGGAGGAGTCGCCGAATTCTGTCAAGGTCGACGTCGGTCGCCAGCCGGGTTTCCTCTGGCATCTCGTCGACGAGGGGTTCGACTCCGAACAGCAGGCGGGGGAGCGTCGGGTGGATGACGAGGCCGATCAGTTCGTTCGCCACGACCTCGGCCTTGTCAGCCGCGAACCCCAGGGCTGTCGCCAAATGTGAGGCGAGATCGCGGACCGTGATCTCGAAGAGGACGTCGTAGAGGCCCGCTGCCAGATCCGGTAGCCGGTCGGCCTCGGCGATGCCGAGACGGAGCATCCTGGCGACCGAGGACCACCGCAACAGCTGTACGAAGCGCCCGCAGTACTGCACGACCGCTTCCGACGGTTGCCCGGAGTACTCGGCAGGTGTGCGCATCCGGGCACCGAACAGGACACGGATGCGCTCGACGACCGCGAGGAACAGCGCGTCCTTGGTCGGGAAGTGCGCATACAGGGAGCGCTTCGACGTTTCCGCGCGCGCCGCGATCGCATCCATCGAGGTCCGCTCGAAGCCGTCCTCCAGGAACGCGAGCTTCGCCGTGTCGAGGATGTGCTCGCGCAACTCTTGCCCGCGTCGGGCCATTGGCACTCACCTTAAAGTATACGGTACAGTTGAGTTTACTTCGCCCTCAATGCTGGTTGGAGTCATCATCCATGATTGTGATTACCGCCCCGACCGGGCAAATCGGCAGCAAGCTCGTCGCCGCGCTGCTCCAGCAGAGCGAGCCGGTCCGCCTCATCGCCCGGGACCCCGGCAAGCTGCCCGCCAAGGTGCGAGAGCGAGCCGAGATCGTCGTCGGATCGCACCGGGATCGCGACGTCCTGGACCGCGCGCTCGAGGGCGCCGACGCGCTGTTCTGGCTCATGCCGGCGGCCGCGACCGCGAGCAGCCCCTACGAGGCGTACGTCACTGCCTCCATTCCAGGCGCGGATGCCGTCGTGCGCCACGCGGTACCTCGCGTCGTGATCATCTCCGCGCTCGGGCGCGGATCGCAGATCTATGCCGGCCACGTCTCCGCATCGCACGCGATGGAGGACCTCTTCCGCAGCACCGGCGCGCACGTGCGCGCTCTGGCTCTGCCCACCTTCATGGACAACATCCTCCGGCAGACGGCCACGATCAGGAACGGGGTCATCTCGGGCACCCTCCCGGCCGATTTCACGATGCCGTGGATCGCGACGAAGGACATCGCGGCGCTCGCCGCCAAGTACCTTCTCGACCATACCTGGACCGGGCAGGACTCGGTCGAGGTCCTCGGCGGTGAGGACCTCTCGTACCACGACATCGCCGAAACCCTGACCGACGTTCTCGGCACACCCGTCCGGTTCGAGTTCGGAGACCGCGCTGCCGTCAAACAGTTCCTCATCGGCCGTGGTTTCTCCGAGGCGATGGCCCAGTCCATGATGGATATGGACCTCGCCGGCGAACGCGGCATCAACAACGCCACGCCGCGCACCGCTGAGTCCACCACGCCCACCACCTTCCGCGAGTTCGCCGAAGAAGCCATCAAGCCGGCGGTGGCCGAATGAGCGGCGCCGTCGGCGAACAGGTCTCCAGCCTCCCAACGCTCCGCCGTACGGCCGGAAGCGCAGAGACCCCGCCCGTTGCCCCACGCCTGGTCCCTGACGCAGGGCAGGGGAACCGGCTCGCTGACTCGTGATCACGGGAACGTATTAGGGAAGATTCATGACACTGATCTGTATCGAAGAGCATGCGATCGATCAGTCGATCGCCGAAGCGGCCAACCCGGTCCTCGCCCGCGAAGCACCGTACATGCGCATGCAGAGCTCCAGTCCCTCCCCTGTGCACCCAGGTCCTGGTCGACGGCCCGCCGTCGACATCAAGGAAGCGCTCCGACTCGGGGCCGACCTCGGGTGGGAACGCATCCGGCGGATGGACGAGCACGGCATCGACATGCAGATCGTCTCCTGGACCAGTCCGATACAACTGGTCCCCGACGACCAGGCGATCGCCCTGTGCCGGTCGGCCAATGACCGCCTCTCGAAGGCGGTCACCGCCCACCCCGATCGGCTCCAGGGGCTGGCGGCACTGCCGTGGCAACAGCCGGCCGCCGCCGTGGACGAGCTCGACCGCGCTGTGACCGACCTCGGCCTGCGCGGGGTCCTGATCCTGGGGCGCCCCGGTGCCGGGTTCCTCGACGATCCCGTCTACCAGCCCATCCTGGACAGGATCGCCGCGCTGCGGGTGCCGCTCTATGTGCATCCGTTCCATCCGGTCCCGCAGGTCCAGCAGTCCTACTACGCGGGATTCAACGACAAGGTGACCGCGGAACTCTCGCTGGGCGGCTGGGGCTGGCACCATGAGGCGGGAATACACGTTCTACGGCTCATTCTCGCCGGGGTCTTCGAACGCCTCCCCGACCTGCAGGTCATCAGTGGCCACTGGGGCGAGATGGTCCCCTTCTACCTCAGTCGTCTGGACGACGTCCTTTCACCGGGCGATACCGGGCTGTCGCGGACGATCACCGAGGTCTACCGCTCGAACGTCTGGGTCACCCCGAGCGGGATGTTCCATCGACCCCAGTTCGACTTCGTCCGCGCCGTGGTGGGACTCGACCGACTGGTCTGGTCGGTCGACTACCCCTTCCTTCACCTCGACGGCACGCGCGAGTTTCTCGACGAACTCGACATCACGCCTGAGGAGCGGGAGAAGATCACCCATCTCAACGCGGAGCGCCTCTTCGGATTGAGAGGCGTGTAGTCAACAGGTGCATCACCGGTCGCCATCACTCGTGCGAGCACGGTGGCCACCAGCCGGTTCGCCGGCAGCCCGTACCCCTGCCCCTTCCGCAGGCTGTCCACCGTCATCGCGGAATTGGCACTGCCCCACGTCGACCTCCTCAAGATCGACGTACAGCGGTCGGAGATCGAGGCGCTGGACGGCATCGACGACCGGCACTGGCCGCTCATCCGCCACCTCGCGGTGGAGGTCCACGACGAGCCCGGCACCGCCACCGAGGGCCGCCTCGAGATCGTCCTGCGGGCGCTGCGCGAGCGCGGCTACCGCGTCCACGTGCTGCCCGCCGCCGACGCGAGCGCCGAAGGCCGCCGCATCGTCTTCGCCGGAGCCTGACGATCCGGAGGGCCCACCCCCAAAGGAAGGGGATGGGTTGGCAACATTTGGCGGAGGCCGGGACGGGTGCCCGGGGAGGAAGGTAAAGACATGATCCCTTCCAAGAAGGTCCTGCGAATAACGGTCGCGATGGCGGCGACGGGCGTGTTGGCTTTCGGGCTGACGGCGTGCGACAAGGACGCGCCGGCGGCTTCCGGAAGCTCGGATGACGTCGCGGCGCAGTACCGCCAGCTGGCGGAGTGCATCCGCAAGAACGGCGAGCCGAACTTCCCCGACCCGGTGCAGGACAGCAACGGGCAGTGGCGGCTGGCGCCCGGCACGACGGCGCCGCCGGCCGCGGCCCAGTCCGCGTGCAAGTCGATCCTCGACAAGATCCCGGCCTACCAGGGGCCGGAGGGCAAGCCGGTGACCGCGGCCGATATGACGAAATGGCGGGTATGGGCGCAGTGCATGCGTCAGAAGGGCATCTCGGACTGGCCCGACCCGAACACCGACGGCAGCTTCACCCTGCCCTCCCGGCTGGGCGGTCCGTCGGGCAAGGACCTGTACCAGACGCAGTTCGACGCCTGCAAGCCGCAGCTGCCCCCGGGCGGTCTGACGGTCACGAGCAAGGGGTGAGGTTCGCGTGCACGGGCGCATCGACCAGGAGACGCAGAACTCCGGGAGGCACCAGGAAGATCGACGGCAGGAGATGCCGGTGGACGAGACGCCCGCGCGGGTGAGCACGACGCCGGAGCGCCGGACGGGCGGCAGGCGCGGCCGCACCGTGCTCATGACGGTGCTGGCCCTGGCCGTGACGGGCGGCGCCGGATGGGCCGTGTTCCAGGTCACCACGAGCGGAAACGCCCAGCCGACGCCCTCGCCCGCGGCCGGGCTGGCGCTGGCCACCGCCAAGGTCGAGCAGGCCGACGTGGCCGAGCGGCGGCTGGTGAACGGCTCTCTGGGGTACGCCAGCGCGTACAACGTCATCATCAGCCGCGCGGGCGTGGTCACCTGGCTGCCGGCGGTCGGCAGGACCGTCAAGCGGGGCAAGGCCGCCTACGAGCTCGACGGCGTGCGCGTCCCGCTGCTGTACGGCGACCGCCCCGCCTGGCGCGACCTGAAGGTGGGCGTCTCGAACGGGCTGGACGTCCTCCAGCTGGAACGCAACCTCAAGGCGCTCGGCTACGGCAAGGACCTGACGGTCGACAAGCACTTCTCCTACTCGACCTACTACGCCGTCCGCCGCTGGCAGAAGGCGGCCAAGCTCAAGGTCACCGGCCAGGTGCCGCTGGGCCAGGTCGTCTTCGCCCCGGCCGCGATCAGGATCGGCGGCTGGGACACCAAGGTCGGCAGCGTCGTGGCGCCCGGCCAGCTCATCTTCCACGGCACCAGCCAGGCGCCCGCGGTGCTGGTCCAGCTGTCCCCGGCCGAGCTGCCGCAGATCCGCGTCGGCGACAAGGTCGTGGTCACGCTGCCGGACGGCAAGACGCGCAAGGGCCGCATCAGGATCATCGGTGCGGTGGCCGTCGACGGCGACACCACCGATGCGACCGAGAGCGCAGCCGCGGCGAAATCGGTGGCGCCGGTGACAATCGAGCTGACCGGCAAGGTCCGCGGGTTCCTGGACCAGGCGCAGGTCCAGGTCTCGATCGTCACCCAGCAGCACAAGAACGTGATCGCGGTGCCGATGACGGCGCTGCTCGCCCGGCCGCTCGGCACCTACGAGGTCGTCGTGGTGGAGGGCGGCGGCCGGCGGCGGGTGCCGGTCGAGACCGGGCTGTTCGACGAGAGCACCGGCATGGCCGAGGTGACCGGCGATCTTCGGCCCGGCATGCTGGTGGAGGTGCCCGGTGACGGTTCTTGAGCTGCGTGACGTGCGCAAGGTCTACCCGGGCGAGCCGCCGGTGAAGTCGGTGCGCGGGGTGAACCTCGCCGTCGAGGCGGGCGAGATGATCGCGATCCGCGGCGCCTCGGGATCCGGCAAGTCGACCCTGCTGCACCTGATGGCCGGGCTGGACCGGCCCACCAGCGGGTCCGTGCGCCTGGACGGCCAGCGCGTCGAGGTGCTGACCGACCTGCAGCTCGCAGGGCTGCGCGCCTGGCGGGTCGGTGTGGTGTTCCAGCAGTTCTTCCTGCTCGAAGCGCTGACGGCGGTCGAGAACGTGGCCTCCGGCCTGCTGTACCGAGGCATCCCGGCCAGGCAGCGCCGCGCGGCGGCCGTCGAGGCGCTGGAGCGGGTCGGCCTGGCTCACCGGATGCGCCACAAGGTGACCAAGCTGTCGGGCGGCGAGCGGCAGCGGGTGGCGATCGCGCGGGCGGTGGTGGGCCGCCCCGCCATCGTGTTCGCCGACGAGCCGACCGGCAACCTCGACTCAGCCAAGGGCGGCGAGATCCTCTCCATCATGCGCGAGCTGAACGAGGAGGGGACGACCCTGGTGGTGGTCACCCACGAGGAGCGCGTCGCCGCCGCCTGCCAGCGCTTCATCGAGATACGTGACGGAGTGGTGGTGTCATGAACGGCCCCGTGACGGCCGGCGAGAGGATGGTGCACCAGTGAGCGACGTGCTGCAGGACGAGAAGGACGCGGTCGGGACCCGGCCGCAGATCAAGCGCAGCAGGCTCCGGCTGTACGACCTGATCCCCACCGGCACGCTGGGCCTGCGCACGCGCCGGACCCGGGCGGTGCTGTCGGCGCTGGGCATCGCGATCGGCATCGCCTCGATGGTCGCGGTGCTCGGCGTCACCCGCTCCAGCGAGTCCCACCTGCTGGCGCAGCTCGACCGGCTCGGCACCAACCTGCTGACCGTGGTGAACGGCGACGACCTGGGCGGCACCGAGGTCGCGCTGCCCGCCACGGCCGCGCCGATGCTCCGGCGGATCTCCGGGGTCCTCGCGGTCGCGCCCACCGCGCAGATCAGCACCGCTCGCGTCTACCGCAACGACCAGATTCCCACCGGTCAGACCGGCGGCCTGGCCGTGCGCGCTGCGGACGCCTCGCTCCTCGACACCCTCCAGGGGTCGCTGAAGCTCGGGCGATTCCTCACCGTGGCGGACGCGCCGGTGACCGTGCTCGGCCACGACGTGGCCAGGCAACTGGGCATCGTGCGGCTGGACGCCGGCACCCGGGTGTGGCTGGGCGGGCACTGGTTCACGGTCGCGGGCATCCTCGATCCGTTCACCCTGGCGCCCGAGGTCGACCGGTCCGCGCTCATCTCCTTCGCCGCGGCCAAGGACCTGCTCGGCTACGACGGTGCGCCCAGCCGCATCTACGTACGTACCGACCCGGACCAGGTGACGCAGGTCGCCGACCTGCTGGCCCACACGGCCAACCCGGCCAACTCCTTCCAGGTCAAGGCGAGCCGGCCGTCCGACGCGCTGACCGCGCAGATCGCGGTCAAACAGTCCTCCGGCGCGCTGTTCCTCGGGCTGGGCGCGATCGCGCTGCTGGTCGGCGCCATCGGCATTGCCAACGTCATGGTGATCTCCGTGCTGGAACGCCGGGCGGAGATCGGGCTGCGCCGCACCCTGGGCGCCACCCGGCTGCACATCGCCGCCCAGTTCCTCACCGAGTCGCTGGTGCTGTCCGCGCTGGGCGGGCTCGGCGGGGTGCTGATCGGCTCGGGGGTGACCGTGGGCATGGCCATGGCGCAGGACTGGGGGATCGCCATCCCGCCCGCCGCGATCGGCGGCGGCTTCGGCGTGGCGATCGTGTCCGGAGTCCTCGCCGGGCTCTACCCCGCGATGCGCGCCGCGGCGCTGTCTCCGACCGACGCGCTGCGTACCACCGGTTAATCCTCTACCGGGAGCTGGTCGGCGGAGAGCGCCTCACCCAGCGGGACCAGACCGCACTGCAAGCCGAAGATGGCAGCTTGCGTGCGGTCTTGGAGTCTCAGCTTGGTGAGGATGCTGGAGACGTAGGACTTGACCGTGGTCTCGCTCAGCGACAGCGTCCGGGCGATCTCCCTGTTCGACTGCCCGCGCGCCAGCGCCGCCAGCACGTCCCGCTCGCGCGGCGCCAGCATCCGCAGCGGATCCTCCTTCGCCGGGCCGTCGTCGTCGCGAACCCGCTGGACCAGCATCGCCGCGACCGGCGGGTCCAGCACGCTGCCACCCGCCACGGCCATGCGCACCGCCTCTACCACCCGGTCTACCGCGCTGGTCTTCGACAGGTACGACAACGCGCCCCCGCGCACCGCCTGCAACGCCACCTCGTTCTCCACGAACGAGGTCAGCACGATCACGGCGGGCGGCGCCGGCCGCTCCCTGAGCCGTTCCAGCACCTCCAGGCCGCCCATGCCGGGCATCACCATGTCCAGCAGGACAACGTCGGGCCGCAGGCTGTCGATCGCCTCCAGCGCGCCGTGCCCGTCCGCGCGCTCCCCGACCACCTCAATGTCCGCCTCGTCCTCCAGGACGTAACGCAATCCCTGGCGAACCACCTGATGATCGTCCACGATCAGTACCCGGATCATGTTTCCTCCGCCGGAATCCGTACCCGCACCGTCGTACCGCTGTCCGGCGCGCTCACCACGTCGATGACCCCGCCGACCTCGATGACCCGCTCGCGCATCATCTCCAGGCCCATCCCGTGCCGGTCCTGGTTGCGCTCCCTGTCGAAGCCGCGGCCGTAGTCGCGGACCACGATCTCGACGTCCTCGCCCTCCTGGGCCAGGCGCAGCTCGATCCGCCGGGCGCCGCCGTGCCGGGTCGCGTTGCTCAGCGCCTCCTGCACGATCCGGAGCACGGCGTGCTCGGCACCGGGTCCCAGCCGCACCTCCTGCAGTTCGGTGTCGACCGTCACGCCGAGCCGCACCTGGAATGCCTCGCACAGGTCGCGCAGCGTCGCTACCAGGCCGGCCTCCTCCAGCGCGATCGGCCGCAGCTGCAGGAGCATCGCCCGCATCTCCCGCATCGTGTGCTCGACGGTCGTCACCATGGACTCGGCCTGCTCCTGGAAACGCGAGCTCTCCGGCAGCGTGCGCCGCAGGCTGCGGGCCACCAGGCTCAGCGAGAACAGATCCTGCGAGACCGAGTCGTGCAGCTCCCTGGCGATCCTGGTGCGCTCCAGCCGCCGCGCCTGCGCCCCGGCCATTTCCCGTTCCACCCGGCCGGCCGCCACCAGCCGCTCGGCCATCACGTTGAAGCCCTCTTCCAGGCGGCCGATCTCGTCACCGGCCGAGACGGGCACCCGGGCCGTCAGGTCCCCGTCGGCCATGGTCGCCGCGACGGCGGCCAGCCGCTGGATCCGTTTGATCAGCTTGCGGGTGCTCAGCAGCCCGAACACCAGGCACCCCGGGACGAGCACCACCAGCGCGAGCCCGGCCGAGACCGGTCCCGCCCGGTTGTCGCCGTCGGAGGCGACGTCCACGACCGGCCCGCAGTCGGTGGCGCTGCGGTTCTGCAGGTAGACGACCCCGATCACCTGCCCGCCCGCCACCACCGGGTTGATCGCCCAGCCGACCTCTTTGCCCGATAGCGTGATCGCGCCGGTGCGCGCCCGCGTGCCCGGCGACAGCCCGGGCGGCGTCGACCCCGCGTCGTAGACGGGCGGCTCCGACGCCTGCACCAGCCGCCCGTCCAGGCCGGCCACCGCGCGCACCACATCGCCATCGGCCGGCGGGCCCGCGGCCAGCCAGCGGCGGGCCACCGCCGCCAGTGTCTCTGGGCCGGACCGGCCGTCCTGCTGCCGCGTCAGGTCGTCGGCGAGCAGGCTCAGCCCCGCGGCCTGCCCCGCCCCCAGGAGCCCCGCGCGATCCTGACGCGTGCAGCCGTTGCTGGTCTGCACGGTCACTTTCGTGTTCATCACGCTGGGGACGACGAAACCGGCGATTCCCCCCGCTACCAGCGCCGACATGGCGGAAATGGCCACGTATGACATGGCTATCCGGGAGCGAAGCCCATAGCGGGAGGACATCCACCATCTCCAAGAGAAGACCTGTCCCAGCAGATAAGGGATCTTGGTGCCTACGCCCACATGCTAGTTACTCTGCTGGCTTTCAGAAGATGGACCGCTCCGACCGGGACCGCCGCTGCGCACGGGACTTCCGCAGGTCGCGGGTGATGTTGATGCGCTTGAGCCACCGGTCCGCGCGCCCTCATGCCGGGCCCTGAACGGCTTGCGACCGTGAACCACCCGGTAGTTGTCGACTCACCACTTTCCAATGACATGTCGAACATGTTCTCGCCCATCTGCTTCACCAGCTGCGCGAGCGCGTCGGCCGCCTCGTGATCGGACGGATCCACCCGCATGAAGTACGGGTCCTGCGCCTGCCGATAATTGCATCCGCCCAGGTCATGGCTCTGCAAGGGCTTCGCGTAGCGTACGCGAGCTCCGGCCACCCGGGAGGCGGAAGCGGGTGCGGCAGGATGATCCGCTGTGCTCCTTCGCCTGGCCTACCTCACCGTCACGAACGCGTTCGCCACGCTGAGGTTGCTCCCCGTGGGCGATCGGGACAAGGACATGGAGATTCTCGTCCTGCGTCACCAGATCGCCGTCCTTGAATGCCAACTCGGCGCCGACACCAGAGTCGGAGCCGCTCCCGAAGACCGGGCCCTTCTCGCCGCTCTCATGACCTCGATGCCGCGCGAGGTCCTGCGCCGGCTGCGGCTCCTCGTCCGCCCGGATACGGTCCTGCGCTGGCACCGCGATCTGATGAACCGGCGTCATGCCCGTATCTGCCGGCCGAAGCGACGTGGGCGCCCGCCCACGGTCCGCTCCATCCGCGCTCTCATTCTGCGCTTGGTCCGAGAGAATCCAGGCTGGGGTTATCAGCGGATCCACGGTGAGCTCACCACGCTCGGTATCAAGGTCGCACCGTCCACGGTATGGGAGATCCTCAAGCAGGCAGGTGTTGATCCGGCGCCCGAGCGGGCGTCCACCACGTGGGCCGACTTCCTGCGCTCGCAAGCCGATGCCCTGCTGGCCTGCGACTTCATCGAGACCGTCACCCTCAGCGGACAACGCCAGTACATCCTGGCGGTGATCGAGCACGCCACCAGACGTGTCCGTGTGCTCGGCACCACCGCATACCCGAGCGCAAACTGGGTCATCCAAGCGATCAGGAACCTGGTGATGGATCTGGACGATGCAGGCTGTCGGGCGTGCTTTCTGATCCGAGACCGGGACGGAAAGTTCCCCGCGCTCATGGACGAGGTCTTCGCCGAGGCCGGCATCAAGACGGTGCTGACTGGTATCCGGATGCCGCGGATGAACTCGATCATGGAGCGGTCGGTGCAGTCGTGCCGCCGGGAACTTCTCGACCGCTGCCTCGTATGGAACGAACGCCACCTGCGGCACGCCCTGCGCGAGTACGAACGGTTCTACAATCAGCACCGAGCCCACCAAGCCCTGAACCAAGCAGCCCCACTGCGTTCCGCCCCGGACCCGATCGCAGACCCTGGGCGAATCATCGACCTGAACATACGCCGAAGAGACCGGCTCGGTGGACGGACGGCGTCATCTCGGGCTCGGCGTACGCGAAGATCTGGAAGCAAGCTGGGCGTTGACTCAGTAGCGGTGGCCAGGCCAGTGGGGGTCCTCCCAGCGGGCGGGGCCGGCAAGGCTGAGCAGTCGTATCCGGTGGAGCAGCTCCACGGGAGCGTTCCCGGCGTGGAGCCGGGCGGGGGCGTGACGAATCAGCCAGGCCGTCAACTCGGTGCGTATCTCTTCCTCGTTGTCCCAGCTTCTCCAGGGGAGCTGGTCTCCCAGCAAGTCGTATTCCCAGTGCGCGACCGCTTCGGTCAGGTGCTGGTTGGCCACGCCGCACGTCTGTGCCTCCCAGACGTGCAGCCATGGGCTGAGCGTCGCGGAGGCTTCGGCACACAGAGCGAGGACTTCGTGCGCGGGCACAGCAGGATCCGCGTCGATGAGGGTGGAGGCCCACCAGGCGTTCAGAAATTCCCGTACCGCTGCGGCCTGCTCGGCAGGCCACTGCTGCCACTGGCCGCGAGCGAATGCACGTCCGACCTCCTCCATGCCGAAGAGAGGCTCGACGAGGCCGCTGACCAGGGCCCTCGATAACTGGGGCAGAATGCGGCGTAACACCGATGCATGGTCATTCCAGTCGGTGGCCTGCCACGTGCGGCGCAGCAGATCGAGGTCCAGCTCCGCGTCTGGCAGCTTCAACTGCGCGAGCTCTTCTGCGCTGCCCCAGTGGCACTCACAGTTGCGCTCGTCAGGATGGGCGGTCATGCCCTGGAAGGTGACGGCCACGCGGTTCAACGCGGCGTCGAGACGGAACAGTGCGGGCGTCTGGTTGAGGTTCATCGGGGGGCGTTCACCTTCGAAGACTCCGGAAGGTTGTGCCATCCGAAGGTTGCCACCTTAGCGAAATCCGTCTCCCCTGGTCGGCAGTGAAGGAGAGAAGCGGCGTTGTCAGCTTGGGAATTGCATGGATCACGGCCGTTAGGGGCGCTGACCTGGCCGTCGGGCCGGTCACGAGTGACCGTGGTTGACCCTTCGTCACCCTGGCTAATTGCACGGTGATCGCGTCGGGATGTGGAGGTGGGACGCTTCTTGGATGGATCCCTCGGAGTTTGCCGCTGTGAAGCAGCAGGTGATGGACGAGTCGTTCCCCAGCTCTGGGGCTGACCTCGACGGCATGGCAATGGACTTCGATGCTTACCTCTGGCACTCGCCATTGATCAGGGAGGTATCAGTTCGCCGTACCGGCGATACGAACAACCTGATCGCGGCTACGTGCTGGACTGTGCCGGGGTCTTCGACCGTGGAGATTGCGGCAGAGCTCGAACGGATCTGGTTGCAGGATCTCAGCTACCGGCACTTCGAGGCTCACATGATCACTGCGGACGAGCGGGCAGTCCGCCTTGATGCGGTGACGCAGATCGCTCCGGACGATTTCTACGTCACGGCCGCCATCGTCGCAGAGACCGCGCGGCCGACAACGGGAGGAGCAACAAGGTGATCACTTTCGACGGGACCTTCTACCGCGTTACGGATCCTGAGTTCGAGATGGTCATTCCAGCCTGGGAGGGGTACGAGCCGGACGCTGCTGACCAGGCAGACGCGACAATCACCTTCCGCGACGGCTCGCGCCGGTATGCGACCTTCATGACCCTGGACGCGATCCAGCACATCATGGACAAGGATGCGCGTACTGGTGAGTGCCTCGATGGCCGGTACTTCTGGTGCTCAGACTTGATCGTCATCAGGGGCGTCGGGTTCGAAGGCATGGCGGCCGCGATCCGAGACCTGGTCTCCTCGGGAGGCATCGAAGGAGCATGTGGCCTGCTCGACCCGATTGGTGATGACGAAGAGAAATCAACGTCTCGGGAGAGCCCGGGGCGAGAGTGGAGCGGGTGACGGGAATCGAACCCGCGCTGTCAGCTTGGGAATAGGCTACTGATCTTGCCAAGCTGAGCTGGGAAAACAGGGGTGCAGGTCAGGGCTGGTCGAGTGACCGTGAGTGCCCGCAATTCACGCGCGGGCGGGATCGGCGGCCAGGCGGTCGATCAGCCGGGACACGGTCGGATCGGAGGCGATCGGGCCGAACACCTCGCTTTGAGCGCGGAGCATCGCGATGTCGGCCAGGCAGTCCCCACCCAGCGCCATGGTGAGGGCCAGATCGGCGATGACCTTGCCGGGATCGTGCACGGCCCGGGACGCACGCCACCGCTCCAACTGCGCCGACAGCGCCGCATCCAGACCCGTGACCCGCAACGTCTCCTTCAGTAACAGCCCACCGGCCTGCGAGAAAAGTCCCGAGCCGTCAGCGGACACCATGATCTTGCGCCGGGACACGATAGTCTTCACTCGGAAAGTGCCTTCTGAACTGGTGCGGACAGGACCTTAGACAAGCCCAATCCTCCCAGCTCAAAGGCACTTTTCTCATGTAAACGATCAAGCCCGCTCAGATTCGCCGCGAAAGCCCGAGGCTGGAACTCTCGCCGGTGTGGCAACGTCAGCACGACGATACGAAGGGTCCCGGTTCACGCTAGGAGCCTCCGGCATGCTCGCAAGGCTCGGGATCGTTCCGGAAGTTGGCGGAATCCGCCTGGCGACACGCGGAAACGTAGCCAAGATCATTCCGGGTATGTTCCGGGAGCGGCCGCCTGGGGCTGCATCTGGTGGCGTTCGACTGCATCCTCGGCGACGGCGCGATCAAGCGAAAGACCAGGTCAGAGCCCAAGGAGGCTGGGGAGAGGAGCGCGCCCTGAGGGATTCGAACCCCCGACCGTCGGATTAGAAGTCCGATGCTCTATCCAGCTGAGCTAAGGGCGCTCGTGCCTAATTCTGCATGATCCGGGGACCGGGTACACACCCGGTTTCCCGGACATGGGCCGGACCGCGCCTCGCACGGGCCCCGAGACCGGTGTCCGTGCTCGTCGGAGATGGCCGGTCGGCCTGCGCCGACGTCGCTCAGGCCCTCGTCTAGGACCCTGCGCGCGAGGGCGTCCCCGATGTTCCGATCGTGTCACCTCCGGCGCCGCCGGCCGCCATACGAGGCTCTGAGAAGCCCGTCAGGGGAACGATAGGGAAGTCGTCCGCGCGACTGCGGTCGAGTGATCGCGCGGCTACACTGCATCGCCATGTCCGTACGCGAGATCCCGCTCATCGGAGACGTCTCCGAGGGGGTCGTACGGGTGGGGGCGACGGTGCGGCGGCCGATGCGGCCCACGTCGCCGTCGGTCCACGCGCTGCTGCGGCACCTGGAGTCCGCCGGGTTCGACCGGGCGCCGCGGGTTCTCGGGATCGACGAGCGGGGCAGGGCGATCCTCACGTACGTCGAGGGCGTGGCGCCCGCGCATCCCCTGCCGGCGTACGCGGTGGGCGACGAGGCGCTGACCGCGCTGGCCCGGCTGCTGCGGCGCTTCCACGACGCGGCGGCCTCGTTCAGCCCGCCTCCCGGCGCCGTCTGGGAGGACGGCTCGGCGCCGGAGGGCCCTGCCGAACTCGTGGGCCACTGCGACGTCACCCCGGCCAACGTCGTCTTCCGCGAGCGGGCCGGCTCGGGACTCCTGCCGTACGCGCTGATCGACTTCGACATGGCCAGGCCGACCACGCGGCTGTTCGACGTGGTCACCACGTTGCGGCACTGGGCCCCGCTCGCCGATCCGCTGGACCGCGACCCGCTGCAGCGGTCCCTGGACGCGGCGGCCCGGGTGCGGTCGTTCTGCGACGCGTACGGCCTGCCGGCGCGGGACCGGCTCATGCTGGTGGAGACGGCCAGGGTGCGGTTCGGCCGCTCCTACGCGCTCATGCGGGACCGGGCCAGGACGCTCGGCGGCGGCTGGGCGCGCATGTGGGACGGCGGCGCGGGCGGACGGATCAGGCGCGCCGCGGCCTGGCTCGACGCCAACGAGGACGCGATCCAGCGCCGTCTCCTCGGCGACGAGCCCATCGCGTGACAAATGCGCACGTACGGCAGAATGCGTGCGTGACCCGGATCATGGACGGTGCCACGGCGGCGGGGCTGCTCGCCGGGGCCGCGATCGACGCCGCGGTGGGGGATCCCCGGCGGGGTCATCCCGTCGCGGTGTTCGGCAGCCGGGCCGCCGCCCTCGAAAAGCGCATATATCGTGATTCGCGGTTAGCGGGCCTGGCCTACACCACCCTCTGTGTCGGCGTGGCGACGACCACGGGGTTGCTCGCCGAGCGAATGACCAGGTCGAGCCCGATCGCGCGGGCCGCGGTCACCGCCGCCGCCACGTGGGCGGTGCTCGGCGGCACGACACTGGGCAGGGAGGGCGCGCTGATGGCCCACTCGTTGCAGGAGGGCGACCTGGCCGCCGCCCGCGCACGCCTTCCGCACCTGTGCGGGCGCGACCCGTCGGGGCTGGACGCCGCGGAGCTCGCGCGGGGCACGATCGAGTCCATCGCGGAGAACACCTCGGACGCCGTCGTCGCCCCGCTCGTGTGGGGCGCGCTCTTCGGCGTGCCCGGCCTGCTCGGCTACCGCGCGGTGAACACGCTCGACGCGATGGTGGGCCACCGGTCGCCGCGCCACGCGAGGTTCGGCTGGGCCTCGGCCCGGCTGGACGACGTGGCCAACTACGTGCCGGCCCGGCTGACGGCCCTGCTCACCGTGGGCCTCGCCGGTCTGGCGGGCGGTTCCCCGCGCCGCGCGGCGGCCGTCCTCGTGCGGGACGGGCACCGCCATCCCAGTCCCAACTCCGGACGTTGCGAGGCGGCCTTCGCCGGCGCCCTCGGCGTACGCCTCGGCGGGGCCAACGACTACGGCGGCAGGGTGGAGCACCGCCCGGAGCTGGGCGACGGTCCCCGCCCGGCCGTCTCCGACATCCCCAGGTCCGTACGGCTGGCGCGCGCGGTGTCGTACGCGTCGGTCGGCCTGGCCGTCACCGCCCGGCTCGCCCTCACCCGGAACCGCCGAAGGGATCGACGATGAGTGCACTCGTCCTGCTGCTGGTGTTCGCGGTCGTCTTCAGCGTCGCGGTCGCGGTGATCGTGCTCGCCGTGCTGATCATGCGTGCGTCACGGCGGCCGGCGCCGCCACCACGAGACCGGAATGATCCGTCCCAGGATTGGTAGGTTCGACGGCATGGGCGGAGAAAGCGAAGAGAACCGGGTCCTGCTGGTCTTCGACGGCGACTGCGCCTTCTGCCAGACGTGCGTGAACACCGGGCATCGGTTCCTGCCGTACATGCCCGCCGTGCGGGCGTGGCAGGGCCTCGACCTCGGCTCGGTGGGCCTGACGCGCGAGGAGGTAGCGACGTCCGTGCAGCTCCTGGGCCCGGACGGACTGCGCGCCCACGGCGCGCGCGCCGTCGCACTGCTCCTCGCCCTGCAGCCGCGCGCGGCCTGGCGCGCGGCCGGCCGGGCGATGCTGACCCCGCCGGTGAGCTGGCTCGCGGAGGCGGGCTACCGGCTGGTCTCGCGCTACCGCCACCTGCTGCCCGGCTCCACCACCTGCGGCACGTCTTGACCTCCGCTTTGCCGAAGGTGCGAACAAACACGACCGGGAAGTGTCCGGAAGCGGGCATACCCCGCGCCTGACGGGAGCGCCACCATTGCGGCATGACAGCAGTGGTGGAGACCGAAGGACTGACGAAGTTCTACGGTACGAGACGGGGCCTCGAGGACCTCACCCTCGAAATCCGGCCGGGCGAGGTCTTCGGCTATCTGGGCCCCAACGGCGCCGGCAAGACGACGACGATCCGGCTGCTCCTCGACGTGATCCGGCCGACGTCCGGCCGGGCGACCGTCCTCGGCGCCGACACCCGTGATCCGCGCGTACGCGCCCGGATCGGCTACCTCCCGGGCGAGCTGGCCCTGGAGGGCAGGGAGCGGGCCCGCGACTACCTGCAGTTCCTCGCCGACGTGCGCGGCGGGGTGAGCCGCGGCAGGATCGACGAACTGGCCGAGCGGCTCGACGCCGACCTGTCGGTCAGGATGGGTGAACTGTCGAAGGGCAACAAGCAGAAGGTCGGCCTCATCCAGGCGTTCATGCACGAGCCCGAGCTGCTCATCCTGGACGAGCCGACGAGCGGGCTCGACCCGCTGGTGCAGCAGGAGTTCCTGGCCATGGTCCGGGAGGCGCGCACGGCCGGCCACACCATCCTGATGTCGTCGCACGTGCTCGCCGAGGTGGAGCACGTGGCCGACCGGGTGGGCATCGTGCGCGCGGGCCGCCTCGTCGCGGTCGAGGACATCGCCGCACTGCGCGAGCGGGCCGTACGGCACGTGGAGCTCCACTTCGACGCGCCGGTCCCCAAGGAGTCGTTCGACGGGCTCCCGGGCGTACGCGACGTGGTCGTCCAGGGGGCGAGCCTGCGCTGCACGATCGACGGCAGGCCCGACGCGCTGATCAAGGCGGCGGCCCGCTACACCGTGGTCCACATGGTCAGCGCGGAGCCGGACCTCGAAGAGATCTTCCTGACCTACTACAGCGAGGAGGAGGGCCGTCATGCCCACGCTGGTGCGTAAGAGCCTCGGAGAGTACCGCCGCGCCCTCATCGGGTGGACGGTCGGGCTGTGCGCGTTCCTCGGGATGTACATCTCGATCTACGCGAGCATGATGAAGGACCCCGAGACGTTCAGCAGGCAGGCCATCGCCAAGTACCCCGGCGCGTTCAGGGACCTGATGGGCGGCATGACCGACATCGCGACCGGGCGCGGCTACCTGCAGGCGGTCGCCTACCAGCTTCTCGGCCCGCTGCTGTTCACCATGTGCGCCGCGATCCTCGGCAACCGGGCCATCGCCGGCCCGGAGGAGGCCAAGACGCTGGAGCTCACGCTGACGCTGCCGATCGACCGCAGGCGGCTGCTCCTGGAGCGCTGGGCCGCGCTGACGCTCGGCCTGCTCGGGGTGGCGCTGGTGACGCTGGCCGTCGCCGCCGGGGCCTCGTCCGCCGCCGACATGGACGTGCCGCTCGGCAGCATCCTCGCCGCGCACACCGGGCTGTTCCTGCTCGTGCTGTTCTTCGGGACGCTGACGCTGTGTGTGGGCGCGGCCTTCGGGCGCAAGCAGATCGCGCTCGCCGTGGTCGGCGTCTGGGGCGTCGCCGGGTACATCGTGGAGACCATGGGCAGGAGCATCGACGCGATCTCCTGGCTGCGCTGGATCTCGCCCGTCCACTACTACCTCGACGGCAGGCCGCTCTATCAGGGCTGGCCGTACGGCGACTACCTTGTGCTGCTGGGTGCGACGGCCGTCCTCCTCATGACGGCGCTGCTCGCTTTCGAACGGCGTGACGTAGGAGTCTGATGGACAGCGTTCTCGCTCGCGTGAGCGAGGCGACCGGGGTGCCCGCCGACTTACTCGGCGGGTTCCTGTCGGTTCTGGCCGCGTCGGCCGCCACCGGCAGGCTGCCCGGCCGCGCCGACATGGACGGCCTGCGTGAGTGCGGCGCCCTCGCCGCCGAACGCGGCATCCCGCTGCGGGTGCTCGCCGACGCCTGCCTGCACGCCGCCGAGATCACCGTCGGCGGGGCCTTCGGCGCCGTACGCCGCGGCATGGCCGCCTACATCGAGGGATACGAGGAGGCCCAGCGGGCCGCCCTCCGGCAGGAGGAGGAGGCCCGCCGCCTGTTCGTCGACGACCTGCTGCAGGGCAGGGCGGACGCCGAGCGGGCCGAGCACTTCGGCCTGCGTCTCGCCGGGGCGTACGTCGTGACCGTGGCCAGGCCCGGCACCCCGGTGACGGCCGGCGACCCGCTGGCCGGGAGGATCGAGCAGGCGCTGGTGGCGAGATTCGGCTCGCACAACATCCTGGTCGCCGTCCGCGACGGCCTTCTGGTGTGCGTGTCCCCGGGCGCGCTGACCGCCGCGAGCGGGGAGTTCACCCACCACGTACGCTCCGCGCTCACGGACTGGCGGGCAGGGGTGGGCCGCCCCCACCAGGGCCCCGGCGGCATCGTCACCTCCTATCGGGAAGCGGTCAACGCGATCGACCTCGGCGAGCGGCTCGGCCTGCGGGCCCAGGTGCTGAAGGCGGCCGACCTGCTGGTCTTCCCGGTGCTGCTGCGGGACAGGGAGGCGATCGTCGACCTCGTCTCCACCGTGCTCGGGCCGCTGACCTCCGCCCGCGGCGGCCCCGAGCCACTGCTGGAGACGCTGGAGGCGATCTTCGCCTCCCAGGGCAACCACACGGCGGCGGCGCGCAGGCTCGGCGTCAGCACCCGGGCGATCACCTACCGGCTGGAGCGGATCAGGAGGCTGACCGGCTTCTCGCCGAGCGACCCCACACAGCGGTTCACGCTGGAGACGGCCGTGCTCGGGGCCCGCCTTCTGGAGTGGCCGGCGCACCCGCTGGCCTGATCGAGGCATCCCCGCCACTTTCAACGTATAGGCCACGGGGGGACTTGCGGCAAGCCCCCGGTGACGGCGCACAATCGGGGGCCGTGAGCCGGGCCGGCCCACGGCGGACGCCGTACCGAGCCGCGAGCACGCTCACGTTCACCATGCCGTCACAGGGGCCGTCACAAGGGGAGTGCACATGCGCGTGCTGTTGTCCACGATCGGAACGCGGGGGGAAGTCCAGCCGATGGTGGCGCTGGCCATGGCGTTGCGGGAACTTGGGCAGGAGGCCCGCCTGTGCGTGCCTCCCGACTTCCGCGACTGGGTCGAGGGCCTCGGATTCCCCGTCGTGCCCATCGGGCCGGAGCTGCGCCCGACCGCGTCGGCCGCCCCACGGGTCCAGGCGCCGCCCACGCCCGAGCAACGCCGGCGGATGATCGACGGCACGGTCGCCGTCCAGTTCGCCACGATCCCCGCGGCGGCCGAGGGCTGCGACGTCATCGTGGGAGGCGGGGCCATGTCGATGGCCGCCCACTCGGTGGCGGAGCAGCTGGGGATCGGCTACGTCTACGTGAGCTACTGCCCCGTCACGCTGCCGTCGCCGCATCACGCGCCCGTACCCGTCTGGGGGCAGGCGCCGGCGGACGCGACGGCCGGCAACCGCGCGCGCTGGGCCGAGGACGCGCGGCGCTGGAACGGCACCGTCGGCGCCGCGCTCAACGCCCACCGGGCCGCGGCCGGCCTGGCTCCGGTGGAGGACACGCGAGGTCACATGTTCACCGACCGGCCCTGGCTGGCCGCCGACCCGACGCTGGGGCCCTGGCCCGAGCCCGCGGACGTCGGCGTCGTGCAGACGGGCGCCTGGATCCTGCCGGACCGGCGCCCGCTGCCACCGGAACTGGAGAAGTTCCTCGACGACGGCGAGCCGCCCGTCTGCGTCGGCTTCGGCAGCGTCCGCGCTCCCCGGGACATCGCCCAGACCACGGCCGAGGCGGCCCGCGCGCTCGGACGCCGCGTGATCGTGCTCCGCGGCTGGGCCGGCCTGTCCCCGGCCGGCGACGGACCCGATTGCCTGTCGATCGACGAGGTCAACCAGCAGGCGCTGTTCCCCCGGGTCGCCGCCGTCGTCCACCACGGCGGCGCGGGCACCACGACCGCCGCCGCGCTGGCCGGGGCACCCCAGGTCGTCCTGGCGCAGCACTACGACCAGCACTACTGGGCAGGGCGGGTCGCCGATCTCGGGATCGGGATCGCGCACCCGCCCGCCGCGCCGACCGCCGAGTCGCTGGCCACGGCTCTCGACCGGGTCCTCCACCCCGACGTGGCGGCCCGTGCCGCGGCCGTCGCGGGCGAGGTGCGCACCGACGGCGCCGCGGCCGCCGCGCGGCGGCTGGTCGCCATGGCGCCCTGAGGACGGTACCCACGGCCCAGGAGATCAGCGGCTCAGGAGATCAGCGTTCAGGGGATCAGCGGTTCAGGGGATCAGCAGCAGCTTGCCGGTCGTCCGCCTGCCTTCCAGGTCGTCGTGGGCGCGCCGGGCCTCGGCGAGCGGGTAGCGCTGGGAGACGTGCACCTTCAGCGCGCCGGAGGCGACCCAGCCGAGCAGGTCGTTCGCCCGCGACAGCAGCTCCTCGCGGGTGGCCGTGTAGTGCGCGAGCGTGGGCCGGGTCAGGAACAGCGAGCCGCCCGCGTTGAGCCGCTGCGGGTCGAACGGCGGGACGGGGCCGCTGGCCGCGCCATACAGTGCCATCATGCCGCGCGGCCGCAGCGACGCGAGCGACCCCTCGAACGTGGCGGCGCCGACCCCGTCGTAGACGACGTGCACTCCGGCGCCGTCGGTGATCTCCTTGACGGCCTCGGAGAAGCCCTCGTAGCCGACGATCTCGTCGGCGCCCGCCTGCCGGGCGAGCTTCTCCTTCTCGGCGCTGGAGACCGTGCCGATCACGCGGGCGCCGCGGAGCTTGGCCATCTGGACGAGCAGCAGGCCCATGCCGCCGGCAGCCGCGTGCACGAGCACGTCGTCGCCCGACCGGACCGCGTACGTGGAGTGGGTCAGGTAGTGCGCGGTCAGCCCCTGGAGCAGCACGGCCGCCGCGAGGTCCGGTGACAGCCCCTCGGGCAGCCGGACCACCTTGTCCGCCGGGACCACGGCCTTGGTCGCGTACGAGCCCATGACGCTGGCCCAGGCGACCCGGTCGCCGGGCACGACGTCGGTCACGCCGGGCCCGACGGCCGTGACCGTGCCCGCGCCCTCGTTGCCGGGCACCAGCGGGAGCGGCATCGGGTAGCGGCCCTCGCGGTGGTAGACGTCGATGAAGTTGACGCCCGTCGCCGCGACCTCGACCAGCACCTCACCGGGACCGGGCTCGGGGTCGGGCCGCTCGGCGTACTCCAGCACCGAGGAATCACCGTAAGCGGGGATGACGATGGCATGCATGCGCGGCTCCTGTTGTCTTCGGCTCGGTTCCTTTGGTCCCCAACCGGAGGGGCCGTACCCGTTGTTCCCCGGCCCCGGCGCGGCGGGCCTCAGAAGCCCGTGAGAGTGATCTTGCCGATCGCGGTGCCCGATTCGAGGATCCGGTGGGCCTCGCGGAGGTTGGCGGCGCTGACCGGGCCGAGGTCGCGGGTGGCGGTGGTGGTGACGACTCCGGCGTCCACGAGCCGTGCGATCCGGTCGAGTATGCGGTGCTGGTTCACCTGGTGCGGGGTCCGGAACAGCGAGTGGGTGAACATGAGCTCCCAATGGAACGAGATGCTCTTCGACTTGAGCACACCGATGTCGAGGGAGTCGTGGTCGTCGATGGCGACGATCTGACCGAAGGGGGTGAGCGCCTCGGCGTAGGCCGCGAGGTTGCGGTCGGTGCCGGTCGTGCTGAAGACGTAGTCCACGCCGTCGGGCGCGACCTCGGCCAGTTGCTTCGCCAGCGGTCCCCGGTGGTCCACGACGTGGTGGGCGCCCATCCGGCGGGCGAACTCCACCGTCTCGGGGCGGGAGGCCGTGCCGATCACCGTGAGCCCGGTCAGGGCGCGTGCGAGCTGCACGGCGATGGAGCCGACGCCGCCCGCGGCCGCGGTCACCAGCAGCGTTCCGGTCTGGTCGAGGGCGTCGCCGCGCAGGCCCAGCCGCTCGAACAGGCCCTCCCAGGCCGTGAGGGAGGTCAGCGGCAGCGCGGCGGCCTCGGTGAAGGACAACGTGGCGGGCTTGCGGCCGACGATGCGCTCGTCCACCACGTGGAAGTGCGAGTTCGCGCCGGGCCGGTCGATCGCGCCGGCGTAGTAGACCTCGTCGCCGACCTCGAACAGCTCCACCTCGTCGCCCACGGCGACCACGGTGCCGGCGGCGTCCCAGCCGAGCACCCTGGGCTCGCCGCCCGGATCGCTGTTCCGCCGGACCTTGTAGTCCACCGGGTTCACGGCGACCGCCTCCACCCGGACCAGCAGATCGCGCGGGCCGGGGTGCGGCACCGGCAGCTCCACGTCAAGGAGGCTTTCCGGGTCGTCGACGGGGAGGCTGCGCCGGAAGGCGACGGCGGGCATGGTCCCGTTCTGGTTCTCAGTCATGTCTGTCCCCTGCGCTTCATGGATCCCGTGCCGAAGCCGGTCGTACGGCTCGGCGGCATGACCCGAACGGTATCCACCGGCGCCTGGTTACCCGCAAGGGACACGAGTACCCATCGGGAACCATCGAGGTCAGCGGGCTAGTCCGGGTCGGGGAAGCGGTCGATGTTGCGCTCCACCCACGTCCGCAGGTGGGCGAGCGGGACGTTGGCGTCGCGGCCGAGCGGGGTGAGGCTGTATTCCACGCGCAGCGGCACCTCGGGATACACGTCGCGGTGGACGAGCCCGTGGTCCTCCAGGCGGCGCAGGGTCTGGGTGAGCACCTTGGGGCTGACGCCCTGGAGACGTGCGCGCAGCGCTCCGAAACGCTGCGGCCCGTCCTCCAGGGCGCCGAGGGCCAGTGCGCTCCACTTGTTGGCCAGCAGGTCGAGCATGTTGCGGCACGGGCAGGCGGCCGAGTAGACGTCCTTGGGGTCGTCGCAAACCGTCTTCATGGCGTTCATGCTGTGACGATACCCAAAAGGAACTTAGGTTCGAGGAGTGACCGCCCCAGGACCGGAGACGAGCCGGCGCAGCAGCGGCAGGTCGACGCTCTCCAGCGTCCGCACCGCCGTCACACCGTCGACGGCGACGGAGGGGCCGACCACGATGACGGCGCACCCGGCGGACCGGGCCGAGGCGACGCCGGTCGGGCTGTCCTCGATCGCCACGCACGCGGCCGGGTCGACGCCGAGCCGCGCGGCGGCGGCCAGGTACGGATCGGGCGCGGGCTTGTTCCTGGCGCTGTCCCCCGCGGCCACCGACAGCCGGAAGCGGTGCCCGCCGACGGTCTCGAGCACCAGGTCCACGACCGGCCGGGGGGACGCGCTGACCAGCCCGGCCGGGATCCCGGCCGCGCGCAGGGCCTCAAGCAGCGCGACCGCGCCGGGAAGGGTGGTCACCCCGTTCTCCAGCCGGCCGGTGAACGCGTCCGTCAGCATGGCCTCGACGGCCCGCGCCCCGGGACCCCCGGTGGAGCCCAGGGCGGCTGTGATGTGCAGGGCGGCGTCCTCGACCGACAGGCCGAACAGCGCCTCCCGGTCGGCCTCCCCGAGAGGGGAGCCCAGGTCGTCCGCGACCTCCACGCAGGCGTCCCACCACAGGTCCTCGGTGTCCACCAGCGTGCCGTCCATGTCGAACAGGACCGCCGCCGGGCTCTCCCTAGACGACATCGGGTTCGGGGACCGCCGCCGCGGCTCCGGTCTCCGAACGCGCCGACACGAGCACCGGCCGCTCGACCAGCCCGATCCGTACGGCGGTGCCGGGCGCGAAGCGCGCCGAGTCGTGGCCGGGGACGTCGGCCAGCACCTCGGTGCCGTCGCCGAGGCGGACCCGCAGGCGGGCGGTGGAGCCGCGGAACGACGACACCATGACGATCCCGTCGCCCTCGGCGCCGGACGCGTCGACCGGCGTGACCAGCACGGCCTCGGGCCGCACCAGCACGTCCGCCTGCGCCGTGCCCGGCGCCCGGCCCTCCACGGGCAGTGTCTGCCCGAGGACGGTGACCCGGTCGTCCGACACCAGGCCGGGCAGGTGGTTCATCGCGCCGACGAACTCGGCGACGAACGGGGTCGCCGGCCGGTCGTACAGGGTGGCAGGGTCGGCGACCTGCTCCAGGCGGCCGTCGCGCAGCACGGCGACCCGGTCGGCCATCGACAGCGCCTCCTCCTGATCGTGCGTCACGAAGATCGTCGTGATGCCGAGGGAGAGCTGCAGGCGGCGGATCTCCTCGCGCAGCGTGACCCGCACCTTGGCGTCGAGCGCCGACAGCGGCTCGTCCAGCAGCAGCACCCTGGGCTCCAGGGCGAGCGCGCGGGCCAGCGCCACGCGCTGCTGCTGGCCGCCGGACAACTGGTGGGGATAGCGGTCGCCGACCGAGGGCAGGCCGACCAGCTCAAGCAGCTCCTGCGCCCGGGCGTGCCGCTTGGCGGCGGGCACCTTGCGCACCCGCATGCCGAAGCCCACGTTGTCCCGCGCGTTGAGGTTGGGGAAGAGGCTGTAGGACTGGAAGACCATGCCGGCGTCGCGCCGGTTGGCCGGCACCCGCGTGATGTCGGCGCCGTCCACCAGCACCTCGCCCTCGTCGGGCTGCTCGAAGCCGGCCAGGCAGCGCAGAGCGGTGGTCTTGCCGCACCCCGACGGGCCGAGCAGCGCGATCAGCTCGCCGGGCTCCACCGTGAGGTCGAGCCCGTCCAGCGCGACCGTGCTGCCGAACCGCCGCCGCAGGCCGCGGAACTCGACCCGGGCGCCGTTCATGATCCACTCCTTTGCCTCGCGCCGGCGGACGACAGGGCGAGCAGCAGCAGCCAGGTGATCAGCAGGCTGAACACCGAGACGGCCACCGACACCTGCGCCTGTGAGCCGGAGATCCGGTAGATCCAGTTGGGGAAGGTCTCGAAGCTGAGCAGCCGGGCGATCGTGAACTCCCCGAGCACCAGCGCCAGCGTGAGGAACGACGCGCTCGCCATCGCCGACCGCATGTTGGGGATGATCACCCGCAGCAGCACGTGGGGCCACGAAGCCCCGAGGTTCCTGGCCGCCTCAGACAGCGTGCGCACGTCGATCGCGCCCAGGCCCGCGTCGAGCGAGCGGTAGGCGAACGGCAGCGCCAGCACGACGTAGGCGAGCACGAGCACCACCGGGAAGTCCGGGTTCTGCACCGCGATCATCGTCTGGTAGAAGGGCGTGCTCGCCAGGTAGTCGGGCCCCCACCGCAGCACGGTGCTGATCCCGGCCACGAACGTGATCGGGGGAACGACCAGCGGCAGCGTGCAGACCACCTCGAGCACCGGCCGCAGTCGCGGCGCGCCGAGCCGTACGGCCACGGCGGCGGGCAGCGTCAGCAGCAGGACCAGCACGATCGTGGCGACGCCGAGCCCGAGCGACAGCAGGAGGCTGCCGCCGAAGCCCTCGGCCGAGAAGATCTGGCCGTACGCGTCGAGCGAGAAGCCCTGGCCCGGCACCTTCACCGTGAAGACGAACGACGCGATCAGCGGGACGAGGAAGTAGACGGCGGCGAGCACGAGGACCACGCCGCGCCACACCCGGGGACGCCGCGGCCGGCCGGGCCGGGAGGGTGCGGGGGCCGGGGCGGCGCCGGGCACCGTCCCGGGGGCCACCTGAGGGGTCAGCGAAGCCATCGGGCGCTCCTTCGCTGCAGCGGGAGGTAGACGGCCATGACCAGGCCCGCGACGACGATCATGTCGAGGCTGAGGGCCAGCGCGACGTTCTCGTGGCCGATCAGGACGTTGCCGGTGAGCGCGTCGGCGATCTTCAGTGTGACCAGTGGGACGGTGGACCCGACCATGGCCTGCGCCGTGGCGTAGGCCGAGAACGCGCCGCCGAACAGCAGCACGACCCCGCCGAGCAGCGCCGGGGTCAGCACCGGAATCCCGACGTATCGCCAGAACTGCCAGGTGCTCGCGCCGTTGTTCTGCGCGGCCTCACGCCACTGCGGGCGCAGCCCGTCGAGCGCGGGCACGACCGTGAGCACTTGGAGGGGGATGGAGAAGTACAGGTAGACCAGGGTGAGACCCCAGAAGTTGTACAGGCTCCACCCGTGGCCGCCGAGGCCGAGCGTGGTGGTGACGACGCCCGCGTTGCCGAGCGTGGCGATCCAGGCGAAGGCCAGCGGCACGCCGCCGAAGTTGGCCAGCACCCCGGAGGCGGTCAGCACCGCCTCGCGCAGCGTGCGGGACCTGGAGGTCACCACGGCCTGGGCGAGGAAGGTGCCGAGCACCCCGCCCAGCACCGCCACGAGTGCCGAGATCTTGACGCTCCCGAGCAGGGCGGTCAGGTACGCGCCCTGGAGCGACTCGGTGAGGTTGGCGGTGCTGAACGTGCCCTCCTTGGTGAACGTGCCACCGAGGAGGACCAGCATCGGCACGCCGAAGACGATGACGACGAAGACCAGCAGCGGCACGGCCGCCCACCGGCTCTTCGATCGCGTACGGCTGTCGCGCACGAAATCAGCCCGAGACCGCCGCGCCCCACCCGCTCGCCAGGGCCTCCTTGGCCTTGTTGACCTGGTCGGGCGTGGGGAACGTGGGGGTGCCCTCGACCTTGGGGAGTTGGGCGACCATGGCCGCGTCCGCGCTGCCGTCCTGCTGCATGGAGGGCAGCAGCACCGGGCGGGCGTAGCCCTTCAGCCACAGGTTCTGGCCCTCGGTGCTGTAGAGGAACTCCTGCCAGAGGCGGGCGGCGGCGGGGTGCGGCGCCCACTTGTTGATCGCCTGGGCGTAGAAGTTGGCGTACTGGCCGTCCGCGGGGATGGCGATCTTCCAGTCCACGCCCTTGGAGGAGAACTCCTTGGCGTAGCTGGCCTGCAGGTAGTCCCAGTCGAGGGTGACCGGGGTCTCGCCCTTCTCCACCGTGGCGGGGGTGGCCTCGACCGGGTTGAAGTTGCCGTTCTCCTTGAGCTTCTTGAAGAAGTCGATGCCGGGCTGGATGTCGTCGAACGAGCCCTGGTTGGCGAGCGAGGCGGCGTACACGCCGGCGAACGCGGCGCCGGCCTTGGTCGGGTCGCCGTTCAGCGCGACCATGCCCTTGTATTCGGGCTTGAGCAGGTCGGCGAACGTCTGAGGGCAGGTCTTGACCCGCTTGGCGTCGCAGCCGATGGAGATGTAGCCGCCGTAGTCGTAGTACCAGGCGCCGCCGGTCTCCTTCTGCCCGTCGGGGATCTTGTCCCAGCTCTGCACCTTGTAGGGCGCGAACAGGCCCTCCTGGGCGCCGCTGAGCGCGAAGGCGCTGCCGAGGTCGAGCACGTCGGGAGCGCGGCCCTGGCCCTTGAGGGTCTTGACCGCGTTGATCTCGTCCTGGCTGGAGCCGTCGGGGTTGTCATTGGTGATCTTGATGCCGTACTTGGCCTCGAAGGCCTTGATGACCTCGCCGTAGTTGGCCCAGTCCGGCGGCAGCGCGATGGTGTTGAGCTGGCCCTCCTTCTTGGCGGCCTCCACCAGCTTGTCCAGCCCGCCGAAGTCCTGGGCCGAGGTCGCGGTGGCCGCCTTGGAGTCACCGGATCCCGAGCCGCCGCCGCCGGCGGTCGTGGGGGCGGCGCCGCACGCCGCGATCACTGAGGTGGTTATCGTGAGCGCGGCCACGAGGCCGGCGGTACGTGTGGACAACGGTCCCTCCCACTGTGGTGCGTGGATCGAACTTAGGCGAACTTGTACAAACAAGCCAGAGCTAGTAAGTCGCATATCGATGTCGGTCGCGTGAACGGAAGGGCTCAGCACGATGGCGCGCTACGAACAGATCGCGAGTGACTTGCGGGATGCCATCGTCCGGGGGGACTATCCGATAGGCGCTCAGCTCCCCTCCGAGGCTGAGCTGGCCTTACGCTATTCGGCGGCGCGCGGGACCGTTCGCCAGGCCGTCGCCCTGCTCGCCGCCGAGGGGCTGGTCGGGTCCCGGCAGGGCGCGCGGCGCATCGTGCTCGGCAGCGAGCGCAGCCAGAGCTTCGCCGAGTTGCACAGCTTCGCCCAGTGGGCCCGGTCGATGGGCTACCGCGCCAGCGGCACCGTGCTGTCCTCCCGGCGTCGCCCGTGCTCGCCCTCCGAGGCCGTACGGCTGTCGCTGGAGCCGGGGGAGGAGGTGCTCGACGTGCTGCGGCTGCGGCGGCTCGACGGCGAACCGGTGCTGGTCGAGCGCACGGTCTACGCCGGCTGGATCGCCCCCGCCGTCGAGCGGCTCGACCCCGACTGCGAGTCGGTGACCCAGGAGCTCTACGAGTCCGTAGGCCTGGTCTTCGCGTACGGCGAGCACCTGATCGACGCGGTGGCGGCCGGCAGCGAGGACGCCCGGCTGCTCGGCGTGCGGCGGGGCAGCCCCCTGCTGCGCCAGCGCCGCGTCACCACCACCCAGGAGGGCCGGCCCGTCGAGTGCTCCGACGACCGCTACCGCGCCGGGAGCGTGACCTTCAGCATCCGCAACTCCACCGCCGCCAACCCCCTCGTCCGCCGCGCCGGCGACTGATTCCGCCAGGTCAGGTAAGCGCTGTCTCAGGGGACCAGGTAGGCGCTGTCGCGGGCGTCGGTGATCGCCATGTGGCCGGGCGCGTGGCCGATGGCGAACGGCGGGCGCGACCGCATCACCGCGGCCTGCGGCGTCACCCCGCAGGCCCAGAAGACCGGCAGTTCGCCGTCGCGCACCTCGACCGGGTCGCCGAAGTCTGGCGTGCCGAGGTCGGCGATGCCGAGCGCGGCGGGGTCGCCGACGTGCACCGGCGCGCCGTGCACGGCCGGATAGCGCGAGGTGACCCGTACGGCGGCCGGCACCAGCTCGGCGGGGATCGGGCGCATCGACACCACGAGGGGGCCGGAAAGCTCGCCCGCCGGGACGCACGGCCGGTCGGTCAGGTACATCGGCACGTTCGTGCCCGCCTCGATGTGGCGGATCGGGACGCCGGCCTCCAGCAACGCGGCCTCGAACGTGAAACTGCAGCCGATGAGGAAGCCCACGAGGTCGTCGCGCCAGTAGGACGTCACATCGGTGACCTCGGCGACCTGCTCGCCGTCCCGGTAGACGCGGTAGGCGGGCAGGTCGGTGCGCAGGTCGCCGTCGAAGATCGACGCGAACGGCTCACCCGGCTCGGTGACGGCGAGCACGGGGCAGGGGCGCGGGTTGCGCTGCGCGAACACCAGGAAGTCGTACGCCCGATCCCTCGGCAGCGCGATCAGGTTGGCCTGCGCCCATCCCGCCGCCCAGCCGGACGTGGGCGTGACCAGCCCACCCCGGAACAGCGCCCGCGCCTCGCGGGGGGTCAGACGTGCGGGGGCGAGTTCCATCAGAACCTCCTCGGACGAATGGGCCGCTGGTCGCCGGCCATCCGGAAGCGGATGCGCTGCCCGGGGCGGGCCTGCGCCGCCCGGTCGATGTGGTGATCGCGCACCACCGCGATGACGGGATATCCACCGGTCACGGGGTGATCCGCGAGGAAGAGCGTCGGCTGTCCGGACGGCGGCACCTGCAGCGCGCCGGGGACCATGCCCTCGCTCGGCAGCTCCCCGTCGCGCGCGCGTTCGAGGCGCGGCCCGCGCAGCCGCATGCCGACCCGGTCGCTCTGCGCCGTGACCTCGTACGGCTCCGCGCACAGGGCCGTCAGCGCCCCGGGCGCGAACCAGTCGTGGCGTGGTCCCGGCAGCACGTCCAGCATGAGGACACCGGACTCCGGCTCGGGCACCGGCGCGAGATCGGCCGCGGGAAACTCCGCAGGCGCCGGCCCGACCGGGAGCACCGATCCGGGCGCCGGACGTTCCGGGCCGAGTCCCGAGAGCAGATCGGTGGCCCGTGACCCCAGCACCTCGGGGACGTCGATCCCGCCGCGGACCGCGAGGTAGGTCCGCAGCCCGCGGGGCGGCACGCCGAGCCGCAGCGTCGCCCCGTCGGGCAGGCGCTCGACCGACGCGTGCCCGATGCCGCCCGTGCGCCCGTCGGGGTAGGTGACGGTGGCGGGGCAGGGCGCGCCGGTGAGCGTCACGAGCAGGTCGCCGGTGGCGCGCACCTTCAGCCCGCCCAGGGTGACCTCAAGGCAGGCGGCGTCCTCGGGATTGGCCAGCAGGCGGTTGGCCAGCCGCAGCGCGCCCCGGTCGGCGGCGCCGGAGCGCCCGACGCCGAGATGGCTGTGCCGGCGCCGCCCGAGGTCCTGCACCGTGGTGAGGGGACCGGGAGCCAGCACCACCAGCGCCCGCCGAAGCTCGCTCACAGTGCCTCGTTCACAATGCCTCGTTCACAATCGCCTCGTTCACAGTGCCTCGCTCACAGTGCCTCCGCGAATCGCACCCGCACCCCCGGGCGCAGCAGGGCGGGCGGGTCGGCCGCGATGTCCCACACCACGGTCTCGGTACGCCCGATCAGCTGCCAGCCGCCCGGCGACTCGCGCGGGTAGACCCCGCTGAACTCCCCGGCGAGCCCCACGGAGCCGGTGGGCACGCGCACGCGCGACTCCGGCCGCCGGGGCACGGCCAGCCGGGGATCGCCGCCGATCAGATAGCCGAAGCCGGGGGCGAACCCGCAGAAGGCGACCGTCCACGCTGTCCCGGTGTGCGCCGCCACGACCTCGCGTTCGGTGAGCCCGGTCAGCCGGGCCACGTCGGCGAGGTCGTCGCCGTCGTACTCCACCGGGATCACCACCTCCTCGCTCGTCGCGAGGCGGCCTCCGGCCGGCCGTACGGCCAGGACGGCGGACTCCACCTCGTTGTGGCGTGTCGGCGGCTCGAACCGGACGAGCAGCGTGCGCGCCGCGGGGACGATGTCGACGATTCCCCGCGGGGGGTCGGCCGCGAGGGCGTCGTAGAGGGCGACCACCTCCTCGAGACGGTCGAGCTCGACCAGGACCGCGTGCTCGCCACAGCGGTGCAGCCGTGCGTTCACGGCTTGTCCTCGACGAACGGCGCCAGGGCGATGCCGTTCTCCTTGAGCGCGTCGCGGACCTCGAGCGCCATGGTCACGGCTCCGGGGCTGTCGCCGTGCACGCAGATCGAGTCCGCCGTGATGGTGAGCGGCGTCCCGTCGACGGCCTCGACCGGCTCGCCCCTGGCCATGCGCACGCTGCGCTCGGCGACCCGGGCGGGGTCGTGCAGGACGGCGCCGGGCACGCCGCGCGGCACCAGCCTGCCCTCGCGGGTGTAGGCGCGGTCGGCGAAGCATTCGGCGACCGTGGTGAGGCCGGCCCGGCAGGCCTGGCGCAGCCACGCCGAGCCGGGGAGGCCGAGCACGGGCAGGCCGGGGTCGTAGGCGCGCACGGCCGCGACCACCGCGGCGGCCTGCGCCTCGTGGTGCACGATCGCGTTGTAGAGCGCGCCGTGCGGCTTGACGTACCTGACCCTGGTGCCCGCCACCCGCGCGAAGGCGTCCAGGGCGCCGATCTGGTAGATGACGTCGTCGGCGAGTTCGACGGGCGGCACGTCGACGAAGCGCCGCCCGAAGCCCGCCAGGTCGCGGTAGCCGACCTGGGCGCCGATCACCACGCCGCGCGCGGCCGCGGTCTCGCAGGTGCGCCGCATGATCACCGGATCTCCCGCGTGGAACCCGCAGGCGACGTTGGCGCTCGTGACGATCGACAGCAGCGCGTCGTCGTCGCCGAGCGTCCACTGGCCGAAGCCCTCGCCCAGGTCGGAGTTGAGGTCGATGCACATGGTCGGGTAGGGCACGTCAGCTCCAGAGCGCGCTGATCCCGCTGAGGGAGTTCCAGCCGAGGTAGATGGTCAGCGCCCAGGCGAGCACACCGATGCCGAGCAGCCAGACAGGGTAGCGGTACCCGCCCATGAGATCACGACGGCGTGCGGCGACCCAGAGGATCAACGCCAGACCGACGGGCAGGATGAGGCCGTTGAGCGCTCCGGCGAGGATCAGGAGGTTGGCCGGAGCCTTGCCGAGGAGGAGGAAGACCGCGGTCGAGACCACGATGAAGGCCACCGTGATCCACGAGCGGTAGCGGTCCGTCCGGGGCGAGAAGCTGGCGAGGAACGACACCGACGTGTACGAGGCGCCGATGACCGAGGTGATGGCCGCGGCCCACAGGACGACCCCGAACAGCCTCAGGCCCACCTCGCCCGCCGCGCTCAGGAAGATGTCGGCGGCCGGGTTCGCCGAGTCCGCGGCGAGCCGGAATCCTCCGGCCACCACGCCGAGCGAGGCGAGGAAGAGGATCACCCGCATGACTCCGGTGACGAGGATGCCGGTGACCGAGCCGCGGGTGATCTGCCCGGCGTTCCGCGGCCCGGTCACGCCCGCGTCGATGAGCCGGTGCGCGCCCGCGTAGGTGATGTAACCCCCGACCGTGCCGCCGATCAGCGTCGTGACGGAGAGGAAGTCGACCGTGTCCGGCAGGACGGTCTGCCGCAGGGCCTCGCCCACCGGCGGGTGGGAGACGATCGCCACGTACAGCGTCAGCGCCACCATCACGACGCCGAGGACGACGACGATCCGGTCGACGGCCACCCCGGCCCGCCTGCTGAGGAAGATGGCGACGGCGATCAGGGCGGAGACCGTGCCGCCGATCTTGACGTCGATCCCCGCGAGGGCGTTCAGGCCGAGCGCCGCGCCGCCCACGTTGCCGATGTTGAACACCAGGCCGCCGAAGGCCACGAGGACGGCCAGGAGATATCCCGAACCGGGCAGCACCCGGTTGCCCAGCGTCTGGGCGCGCATCCCGGAGACGCCGATCACCCGCCAGACGTTCAGCTGGACGGCGATGTCGACGAGGATCGAAGCGACGATCACGAACGCGAACGCCGCGCCGAGCCGCGCCGTGAACGTCGTCGTCTGAGTGATGAAGCCGGGGCCGATGGCACTCGTGGCCATGAGGAACATCGCGCCGAGCAGCGCCGAGCGCCGCCCTCCGCTCGTGATGCCCGCGGATGAGGCCGTCTGGGTGTCGGGGGGTCGGTTCATGCGAGACTCCTTTGCTCACCTCCCCTGGAAGCTAGAGGATTGTTCAACGATTCATCAAGTCTCTTGTCGGTTACTTCTCCGCTACAACTGGGTGTGATCGCGCGAAGCCCGATGGTGATCGCTGGATTCCGGCGACGTCCCGCGGCCTAAGCTGGGAGTGATCGGGCGGTCGAGAAGGGGTTGCGGCGATGACGGCTATGGCGGACTGGGCGGCACGGTTGAGCGCGGCTCGGCCGGTGCTCGATCGGGCCAGCGCCGCCGAACTGGTCGCCGACGTCTTGCGGGAGAACGTCATCGACGGCTCCCTGCCCCCGGGCACCCGCCTGTCCGAGGAGACGATCGGCAACCTGCTCGGCGTCTCCCGCAACACGCTCCGAGAGGCGTTCAGGCTGCTGTCGCACGAGAACCTGCTGGTGCACGAGCTGCACCGGGGTGTCTTCGTCCGCAAGCTCGCCGCGGCCGACGTCGCGGACATCTACGCGATGCGGCGCATCCTCGAGACGGCGGGCGTACGGGCGGTCGTCACGGCCCCGCCCGAGGCCGTGGGGGAGGTGCGGCGCCACGTCGAGGAGGGTCAGGCGGCCGCGGAGAACGGCGACTGGGCGGCCGTCGGCACCGCGAACATGTGGTTCCACCGCGCGATCGCCGCGCTGCTCGCCAGTCCCCGTGTGGACAAGACCATGGCGCGCCTGCTCGCCGAGCTGCGGCTGGCCTTCCACGTGATGGGCGAGCTCAGGACCTTCCACGAGCCCTATCTGGAGGACAACGCGCGCATCGCCACGTTGCTGATCGACGGCGACCGCGAGCGGGCCGAGCGGGAGCTGCTCGCGTACTTCGACACCGCGGAGGCCCAGCTGCTGGCCGCCTACGCGGAACGCGCGGTCTGAGCCCAGGGGGCACGGCCGGCAGGCGGGTTCGGCAGAACCGGATGGCGGCCCGCCGCGTCCTACGGATATGCGGACGCGGATTCTGGGTGTGACGGCGGCGCTGGCCGCGATGGTGCTGCCGGCGGCGTGCGCGTCGACCACGCCTCGCGATCTCGAGACCTGGAACGAGACCGACGCCGCGGCCGCCACGGCCACCGCGCGGGAGCGGCCTTCGCCCTCCTGCCTGACCGGCTCGCCCACGCCGGAGCCGAGCCCGGTCCGGGGCGGCGGGTGGCGCGTCGCCTACTACGACTACCGTGACCGCATCACCGGCCTGGCCGTGACCCGCGAGGGCACCGTGTGGGCGGCCGGCACGCGCGTGCGAGAGCCGTGCGGGCCCGAGACGAGGGCGCCGCTGCTGCTGCGCGGCGACGGCGGGCGGTGGCGCGAGGCTGCGATCCCGCCGATGGAGCCGCAGGCCGTGGCCGCCTCCTCCGACCGCGACGTGTGGCTGTTCGGCGCGAAGACCGCCGCGCGCTGGAACGGGCGGAGGTGGACCGCGGCGCCGAGCCCGGGCGCGGAGCCGAAGCGGGTGCACGCGGCGGCCCCCGGCGACGTCTGGGCGATCATCAACGCGAACTTCCTCGACGGGGCAGGGGGAGCCGAGGAGCCCTGGAGCTCCTGGTCGGATCTGCGGCACTGGGACGGCAGTGCCTGGCGCACGGCACGGCCGCCGCTGGTCGCCAAGGACGTGGACGGCCTGCCCGGCGGTGCGGTCTGGGCGGCCGGTTCCAGCCGCGGCCGGGCCGCCGTCGCCCGATGGAACGGCTGGTCCTGGAGCACGGTCCCGCTCCCCGCGGTCCCTACGCTGCACCGGGGCCAGCTCTCCGAGCTCGTGGACCTCGCGGTGGACGAGTCGGGCGGGATGGCGGCCGTCGGCTGGGTCGCATGGGTCTGCGGCGGCGAGGAGGAGGACGTGACCTTCTGCGGCCGCACGCTGCTCCTGCGGCGGGAGAACGGACGGTGGAGCTACAGCCTGCCTGGCGAGCCCGAGCTCGACCCCCACCTGCGGCTGGAGGCCGACGGCCGGGGCGGGTTCTGGCTGTTCTACGCGAAGAACGAGTGGAGCACGGCGTTCGGTCACCTGTCGGGCGGCCAGTGGACGCATGGGACGTTTCCGGCGGGTCCGCTCGGGCACACCCGGGTGGCGGCCGTCGTCAGGGAGCCGGGGACGGCGCGCGTCTGGGCGGCGGTGGCGGACGCCACCGAACGAGAGGAGCCGCCCTACCGGGGCGGCGGGATCTGGCTCGGCGAGTGATCCGTCGGCGGACGCGCTTCCTGGGCTTTTGTTCCCGGAAACGGGCCGTGCCGACTTGCGTTCACCCCGCTGGGAACGTATGTTCGAAGTAGCGGCGATTCTGCCCGAATCATCCGCCCGTCTTCCCCCGGGTGGCCACGAAGCCACAGGGAGAAGGAGTCTTGAGCAGACTTTACGGCGATCCGATCGAGGTGTGGGTCCGGGGCGGGCACCCTGCTCAGTTCGTCTGGCGTGACCGGCTCTACACCGTCCGCGAGATCCAGGACCACTGGGTGGTCGCCAGGGAATGGTGGAAGACCTCGGACGCCGATCCCGGCGAGCGGCGTTTCTGGCGGGTGGGGGCCGCGGCCGGCAAGGAGGTCGGGACCTATGAACTGCGCTTCGACACCGCCAGCGGCGGCTGGCTCCTGCTGAGGGCCTGGGACTGATGGGAACGCTCCAGCTCCCCACGACGACCGGGGGACGGGCCGCTGGAGGACGGACCGGGGGACGGACGGGGGCGCGCCTGTGACGCACGCCTTCGCCCACCTGCACGTGGCGTCCGCCTTCTCGCTGCGGTACGGCACCGCGTTCCCGGCCGCCCTCGTCCGGCGGGCCGCCGATCACGGCATGGACACGCTGGCGCTGACCGACCGCGACGGCCTCTACGGCGCGATCAAGCACGTCATCGCCTGCCACGAGCAGGGCGTCCGCCCGGTCGTCGGGGTCGATCTCGCCCTCGACCAAGGTTCTTCCACGTCGGACGACCTGTTCGGAGGCGGCCTGCCGTCCGGCCGCCGCACCGGACACGGGCACGGGCACGAGCACGGGCACGGACACGGGCGTGGCCGGGGGACGGCGGCCGAGCCGGCGCGAGTCGTGGTGCTCGCGCGCTCGGACGGCTGGGCCTCGCTGTGCCGCCTGGTCACGGCCGCCCACCAGGTGGGGGAGCGCGGCGCGCCGTACGTCACACCGGGGATGGTGGCCGAGCACGCGACCGGCCCGGACGGCGGGCCGCGGCTGACCGTGCTGCTCGGGCCCCGCTCGGGCGTCGGCCGCGCGGTGGCCGAGCGGCGCGACGACCAGGCCAGGGCCCTGCTGGCCGCCTGGCGCGCGGTGGTCCCCGACCTGGTCGTCGAGGTGTCCGACCTGTACGGCTACCGCGACGCGAACACCGCCGCCCGCATGATCGGGCTGGCCGACTCGATGGGCGTGCCGGTCGTGCTGGCCAACGCGGTCCGCTACCTGGACGCCGCCGATCACCAGATCGGCAACGTGCTCGACGCGGCGCGCAAGCTGGTGCCCCTCGACGGGCGGCACCTCGACGACCCCACGGCTCACGCGTACCTGAAGGACGGCGCCGAGATGGCGCGGGTGGCCGCGCGGATCTGCGGCGGCGACACCGGCAGGGCCGCGCGGCTGCTGGCCGAGACGCGCCGCGTGGCCGGCAGGTGCGTGCTCGACCCCGTCGAGGTCGTGCCCCTGCTCGAACCCGAGCGGCCCCGGCTCCACCTGCCCGAGGTCGGCGAGGACCCGGTGCCCCTGCTGCGGCGCCGCTGCGAGGAGGGGCTGGCCCGGCGGGGCCTGGAGCGCTCGGCCGAGGCCCGCGACCGGCTCGCCGCCGAACTCCGCGTCATCGAGAAGAAGCGGCTGTCGGGCTATTTCACGTCCGTCGCCGGCATCACGGACATGATCCGGGCGATGGGCGTGCGGTGCGCGATCCGCGGCTCGGGGGCGGGCAGCCTGGTCAACTACCTGATCGGCATCGGCGAGGTGGATCCGCTCGAACACGGCCTGCTGATGGAGCGCTTCCTGTCGGAGGGCCGCAAGGGCCTGCCCGACATCGACATCGACGTGGAGTCGGCCCGCCGCCTCGACTGCTACCGCGCGATCCTCGACAGGTACGGCGAGGAGCGGGTGGCCTGTGTGTCGATGATGGAGACCTACCGCGCCCGCAGCGCGATCAGGGACGTCGGCGCCGCCATGGGCCTGCCGCCGCACGAGATCGACGTCATCGCCAAGGCGTTCCCTCAGGTGCGGGCCAGGCAGATCAGGGCCGCGCTGTCCGACCTGCCGGAGCTGCGCGACAGCGGGCTCAACGACCGGTCGCTGGAGACCGTGTTCCGCCTGGCGGAGCGGCTCGACGGGCTGCCCCGGCACATCGCGCTGCACCCCTGCGGCGTGCTGATCGGCAACTCTACGCTGCGCGACCGCACGCCGGTCGAGCGCAGCCTGCTGGAGTTCCCGATGTCGCAGTTCGACAAGGACGACGTCGAGGAGGCGGGCCTGCTCAAGCTCGACGTGCTCGGCGTGCGCATGCAGTCCGCCCTGGCGTACGCCCTCCAGGAGGTCGAGCGGGTCGAGGGGCGGCGGATCGACCTGGACGCCGTCCCGCGCGACGACCGGGAGACCTACGACATGATCCGCCTCAGCCGCACGATCGGCTGCTTCCAGATCGAGTCGCCGGGGCAGCGCGAACTGGTCGCGAAACTGGAGCCGCGCACGATGCACGACCTGATCGTGGACATCTCGCTGTTCCGCCCGGGACCGGTCAACTCCGACATGGTCACGCCCTACCTGGAGACCAGGCACGGCTTCCGTGAGGCGCGCTACCCGCACGAGTCGCTGCGCGACGCGCTCAGGGAGACCAACGGGGTGGTCGTCTTCCACGAGCAGGTCATGAAGGTCATCGACATCATGACCGGGTCGGGGCTGTCGGAGGCCGACCGGGCCCGCCGCGCCCTCGGGACGCCGGAGGGCCGCGAGGCCGTACGCGCCTGGTTCGTGCCGCTCGCGAGAGGGAACGGCTACGCCCCCGACGTCGTCGAGCGGGCGTGGAAGGTGCTCGACGCGTTCGGCGGGTTCGGGTTCTGCAAGGCGCACGCGGCGGCGTTCGCGCTGCCCACCTACCAGTCGGCCTGGCTGAAGCGGCACCACACGGCCGCGTTCCTCGCGGGCGTGCTCACCCACGACCCCGGCATGTACCCGAGCCGGGTCATCCTCGACGAGGCCCGCCAGTGCGGGGTGGACGTCCTGCCCCTCGACGTCAACCGCTCGGGGAAGACCTGGCTGGTCGAGCGTACGGGTCCGGCGGAGGACGGTCCCGGGGAGTTCGGCCGCGGGTACGGCCTGCGGGTGCCGTTCTCGGCCGTCCGGGGGGTGAGCGAGGCCGAGGTGGACCGTATGGTCGCGGCCCGGCCCTACACCTCGCTGGCCGACTTCTGGGAGCGGGCCCGGCCCTCACGGCCGGTGGCCGAGCGGATCGTGGAGGTCGGCGGGTTCGACGCGCTGCACGGCCTGCGGCCGGGGGAGCCGCGCTGGCGGCCGGGGCGGCTGACCAGGCGCGACCTGATCGCCCAGGTCGGCGCGCTCGACCGCGGCTCTCCCGCGGGCACGGCCGGGCAGCTTCCGATGGGATTCACCGATCGGGTCACGCCAGGCGAACTGCCGGAGATGACCGAGGCCGAGGCCGTCGAGGCCGAGCTGGAGATCCTCGGCATGGACGTGAGCCACCACGTCATGGACTTCTACCGCGACCTGCTCGACGCGCTCGGCGTGACGCGGGCCAGGGATCTGGTCCGGCAGCGCAACGGTGCGGAGATCCTGGTCGCGGGAGTGAAGGTCGCCACCCAGACGCCCGCCGTGCGGTCGGGGCAGCGGGTCATCTTCACCACCCTGGACGACTCCACCGGCCCGATCGACCTGACGTTCTTCGAGTCGGTGCAGGCGCACACGGCCGCGACCGTGTTCGGGTCGTGGCTGCTCGCCGCCAGGGGAGTGGTGCGGCGCACCGGGGCCAGGGCGGTCTCGCTGCGCGCCGTCCACTGCTGGAACCTCGCCGACCTCGACCGCGTGTGGCGCGACCAGGGGCTCGACGCCGTACGCGCCGTGATCAGCGAGGTTCCCGCGCCCGGCGCGGGGGTGGGCGGACGGCCCATCGAGTACGGCAACGGCTTCCGGGTGTCGCCCTACTCCGACAACGGCGCCCCGCCGGCCGTACGCGAGGGGCGGTTCCCCGGCCATCCGTCCGCGCCCCAGCGGCGGCTCTGGCACGCCAGCTCCGGCAGTTCGGGACCGCCGCCCGGCCGGTGATCCTCCCCGCCGCCGTCCGTGAGGGCGGCGCCTGCCTGGCTTCCCACCGGTGCCGTGTCAGGGGTGCCGGACGAAGGCATGCCGGACGGCCGTTCGCCGTGGCCGAGGCGGACCTGCGGCCGGACGGCGGGCCGCGCCGCCCGCTTCCGTCCGGCGCCGGTGTGCCGGGCGGTGACCTCGTGGACGACCGAGGCGCACAGGAGCGCCGCGACGGCGACCGCGGCGGCCTGTGGCGTGCCGAGGCCGGTCAGCCCGTCCCGGGCCGGGTCGGCGAACACCAGCCCGAGCGCGGCCAGCCAGCTCACCCACCAGCAGGCGAGGACGATCAGCCACCGCGTCCGGTCCCAGCCGCCGTACGGCTCGCTCCGCACGAGGCCGCCGCTTCGCATGATGCCGCCGCTCCGCACGATGCCGCTTCGCGCGGGGCCGCCGCTTCGCCGGGTGTGGCCCGCCGGGCCCTCGCGCCAGGCCAGGTCGGCGAGGAACGGCGGGACCACGAGGTTGACTCCGGGCACGAGGCACGCCGCCACGAGCGCGACGGGCGGCGTGGCCGGGCGCACCCGCCGCAGCCAGGACAGGTAGGCGGCGGCGCACGCCACGGTGGCGGCGATCACCACCAGGACCAGCACGGCGAACGCCGTCGCCGCGCCGCTGACGGTCCGGGCGGCGGGAGAGGCGGGATCGCCGCCGAAGGCCGCGATCTGCGTGGCCAGCCGCCTGCCCCGGGTCTCCTCGAACACGGCGAGCGCGGCCACCGAGACGACCTGGGCGGCGAGGGCCGCGTACACGCCGGCGGCCGCCCGGCTCACCGCTGACGACGTGGACCGCATGTGTTCTCCCCCCGCGCCGGGTGTGTGACCTGCCTCACTCTTATCCCGTCCGCGATCGCGCTAATCCGGTCCGGGACCACCCGGCGGGGAAGGATGGTTCAGGGCATTTGCGGCTTTTCTTCGGCCCGAACCTGATTCGGTGTCACTGGGAGAGTTTTGAGACGGAGTCCATAACTGGTGTGCAGCGGCATGTGCGCGCGAACTCGCCCCACGAAATCCTCGAACATGCCCGCGTATCGGTCGTCGGATCCGCGAATCTCGCGCTCGCGCCGGACGAACGGCTCTACGGCGTCCCATGCCCTGCTCGCGCGATATCCGATCAGCGGGACGACGAGACTTTCGGCCGCCATTTTCTTGTAGACGAAGTAGCCGAATCCACTGAAGTACCCGATCACCTTGTTGACGGCGATCCTCGCCTCGTCCGGCAGGGCTGAGCAGCCGATCTCCGGGTCGTGCTCGGCCCGGAGGCGTCCCAGGACGTAGGCCTCGGCGCGCTGCCATTCCGTCGACCGGAATTCTTGAAAAAGCTCGACCAGAACGGGGAGCTGATTCGAGTGCCGCATCATCGTCGTCTGCCGCAGGGCCGTGAAGACGGACACGACGAGCGCGAGCAGGGAAACCGCCAACGCGGCGATATCGGACAGGTCCATCGATCTCCTCGGTGATATTCGGGACCCTTCATCCGATGCCAACGCCCGGGTTCTCCGAATGGTTCGCTCATTTCCGGAAAACGCTCGACGGGACGTTTCGGCGGGCGTCGAAACGCCGGGGGCCTAGCCTGCGCGGCACATCCCCTCGCACTTCGGAGGCCCGCACATGACCGACACCCCGCTGACCGACGACCGCGAGCCCGCACGGGTCGTGGCCGAGATGATCGACCACGCTCTCCGCCTGGCGGCGACCTGGACCGCCTGGGACGGCCGTCCGGTGCCGTCAGGCGACCGGATCTACACCCCGCACAAGGCGATCCGCCGGGTGGCCGACCATCTCGTGGACCACCTGGCCGAGGTCGAGGACCGGCTGGCCGGTCGTATGCCCCTGCCGGACCACTGGCACGGGTCGATGATCACTACTGCGGCCGACCTCGCCCCGTTCACCGAGCAGGACCTCGACGAGGCCCGCAGCAGGCTCACCCGGCTCGCCCGGATCTGGACGGCCCGCCTGGAGGCGCTGACCCCGGAGCAGCTCGACCACTCGCCGGGGGAGGGCTGGACGCTCCGCCAGGTCGCCTTCCACCTCGGCGGGTCGGTCTACTACGCCGACGCGGTGGGCGACCTGTCCGGTTGATATCCGTTGCCACGCGAGCACTTCTCCGCGTTCTCGGGCGCGGACACCGGACAGCGGCTGTCCGGTGTCCGCGGCGTCTTCTCGTCCTGCCGGCCGGCGGTCCGCAGGGCTCAGGAGGTGAGCGCGCGGACGACCTCGGTGGCGGGGCCCGGCGGGAGGGCCGCGTGCACCAGTTCGACCCGGTGCACGATCCTCGGCGCGACCAGCGGCACCCGCACCCCGCACGGCGCGGCGGACGCGAGCAGCAGGGTCAGGCCGTGCCCGGCCGCGGCCAGGCGCGCCGCGACGGCCGGGTCGTGGCCCTCGTAGCGGATGCCGGGCCGCAGCCCGTCGAGCCGCGCAACCGCGCGCAGGCGGTCGAGCGGCATCACCTCCGGGGCGTCCACCCACAGGGCGTCGGCCAGGTCGTCCAGTCGCAGGCCGGCCCGGCCCGCGAGCGGATGCCCCTCCGGCAGCACGACGACCAGCTCCTCCTCCCGTACGCCGACGGTGGTGAGCGGCCCCGCCTCGGGGATGTTCAGCGGGTCGGAGGGCGCGGCCGGGCCGTCGGCCAGCGCGAGGTCGGCCTCGCCCGAGGCCACCAGCGCCACGGCCGCCGCCGCGCCGGCGATGCGCAGCGTCGTCACCCCGGCCAGCGCCGCCGCCGTACCCGCCGTGAGGGCGAGCGGGCCGGCGGCGACGGTGAGGGTCCGCGGCTGCGCGGCCAGCCGCGCCACGTCCGCCCGCGCGGCCCGCAGCCGCAGCAGCAGCGGACCCGCGTGCTCCAGCAGGCGCTCGCCCGCCCTGGTCGGCCGTACGGGACGGCGGGTGAGCAGCGGCACCCCGAGGTCGGCCTCCAGCGCCGCGATCTGCTGGGACACCGCGGGCTGGGTGTAGCCGAGCCGATCCGCGGCGGCCGAGAACGACCCCTCGGCGACCACGGTCACGAACGTGCGCAGCAGATGAGGGTCCACGACATCAGCATCGCTTATGCAGACCTCAGAAATCATCATTTGTCATTAAGTTCGCACGTCGCCAGCATGGAGGTCATGAGACCCCGCATCGCGCTGGTGGGCGACCGGTCACCCGCCGTCCGCTCCCACACCCGCATCCCGCTCATCCTCGACGCGCTGCGCGAGCGTGAGGGGCTGGACCTCGACGCCTACTGGGTCAGGACCGACGAGGTCGCCGATCTCTGCGGGTTCGACGGCGTCTGGATCCTGCCCGGCAGCCCCTACCGCAGCGAGCAGGGCGCGATCACAGCCGCGCGGACCGCCAGGGAGAACGCGATCCCGCTGCTCGGCACCTGCGCCGGCTTCCAGCATGCGCTGCTGGAGTACGCCCGCCACGTGTGCGGGCTGAGCGTGAGCCACGCGGAGAACGACCCGGACGCCCAGAACCCGCTGATCAGGCAGCTCGCCTGCTCCCTCGCCGGTCACGAGGCGGCGGTGCGGCTCGTCCCCGGCTCGCTCGCCGAGCGGATCGTCGGCGCCGACCGGACCGTGGAGCGGTACTTCTGCTCCTACGGCCCCGATCCCGCCTATCTGGAGACCCTGGAGGCCCACGGCCTGCGTTTCACCGGCCACGACGAGGAGGGGGAGCCGCGGGTGGCCGAGCTGCCCGGCCACCCCTTCTATCTGGTCACGCTGTTCCAGCCCGAGCTGGCCGAGCGCCGGCCCCATCCGCTCGTGCGCGCGTTCGCCGCCGCTGCCGCCGACCGGGCGATGCTCAGCCGAGGACCAGATCCCGTACGGCTCTGAGCGTGGGCTCGTCGCGGGGGCCCATGACGAGCAGCGTGGTGACCGGGCTGCGGCGCCACAGCTCCAGCCGCTCCCGGATGCGGCCGAGCGGCCCGAGGAGCGCGATGCCGTCGGCCAGCTCGTCGGGGATGGCGGCGAACGCCTCGTCGCGGCGGCCGGCCAGGTAGAGCTCCTGGATGCGGCGGGCCTGCTCGGCGTAGCCCATGCGGCCGATGATGTCCGCGTGGAAGTTGCGGGTCCTGGCCCCCATGCCGCCGATGTAGAGCGTCAGCATCATCTTCACGCCGTCGAGCGCGGCCCGCAGGTCGTCGGTGACGACCACCATGACCATGGCGGCGACGTCGAACCCCGGTTTCGCGCCGGACAGCGCGTCGCCGTACATCGCCTCGATCTTCTCGGGGAAGGCGAACAGCGGCAGCCAGCCCTGCCCGATCCCGGCGGCGAGTGCGACGTTCTTCGGGCCCTCCGCGCCCAGGTAGACCGGGATGTCGGGCCGGAGCGGACGGGTGATCAGCTTGAGCGGCTTGCCGAGGCCGCCGGGCAGCGGCAGCGGATAGTGCGGGCCGGGGTTGGTCACCGGCTCCTCCCGCCGCCACACCCTGCGCATGATCTCGACGTACTCGCGGGTGCGGGCGAGCGGCGCGGCGAACGGCTGGCCATACCAGCCCTCGACGACCTGCGGGCCCGAGGCGCCGACGCCGAGCAGCAGCCGCCCGCCGGTCAGGTGGTCGAGCGTCATCGCGGTCATCGCGGTCGTCACCGGGGGCCGGGCGGACAGCTGGGCGACGCTGGTGCCGAGCTTGATGCGGCTGGTCCTGGCGCCATACCAGGCCAGCGGGGTGAACGCGTCGCTGCCGTACGCCTCGGCGGTCCACACCGACTCGTAGCCCAGCCGTTCCGCGGCTTGCACGACCTCGGTCGCGTCGTCGGCGTTCCGCTGCCAGTACCCGAGGTTCAGCCCGAGTCTCAGATCATCGGCCACAGGCGTGATTAGAACACGTTCTATGAATCCCGGCCAGACTCCGGATAGGCCCGCGCCAGGTGCTCGGCGACCGCGGCGGCCGCCGCCCCGGCGTCGCCGTCCTCGATCGCCCGGTGGATGCGCCGGTGGTCGCCCTGCAGGCCGCCGGTCTCGCCGAGCCGTACGACCGCGTCCACGGCGTAGCGGCGCAGGGCGTCGCGCAGCGCCCGCATGACCGCCGTGATCAACCGGTTGCCCGCCGCCTCCGCGAGGGCCAGGTGGAACGCGATGTCGTGCTCGACGAACTCGGCGGGATCGCCGGCGGCGTCCATGGCCGCGATCGCCTCCGCCATCCGCGCCGTCGCCGTGTGCGCGGAAGCGGCCGGCGTGGAAGCGGCTGGCGTGGAAGCCGCCGCCGCGCGGGCCGCGGCCCACTGCTCGATCATCACCCGGGTGTCGATCACCTCGCGCATCGAGAGCGTCGCGAGGCCGAGATGCAGCCGGAGCAGGTCGGTGAGCGCGTTTCCCGGGCGGGAGGTGAGCACCGCCCCGGCGTCCGGGCCCCGCCCGGCCTGCGACGCGACCACCCCAAGGGTCTCCAGCACGCGCAGCGCCTCCCTGACCGACGACCGGCCCACGCCGAGCTGCTCGGCGAGCTGCCGTTCGCCCGGCAGCCGGTCGCCCACGGTCAGGCCGTCGGCCGTGATCCGCTCCTCGATGCGGGCGAGCACCTCCTCGAAGGCGCGCGGGCGGGCGTCCGGACGCCGGCGTTCTTCGGTGGTCACCGCGGCTCCTCCCGATGCCGGTGTCGCCGGGGGCGAACCAGGATGTATGGTCTGACCATATTTGGTCAGACCATACACGCCGGGAGGGCATGTGCGGGTAGCCCTGTTCGTCACCTGCGTCAACGACACGCTCTTCCCGGACACCGGCCGGGCGGTCGTGCGCCTGCTGCGCCGCCTCGGCGTCGAGGCCGACTTCCCCCGCGCCCAGACCTGCTGCGGTCAGATGCACGCCAACACCGGCTACCGGGACGAGGCCGTACGGCTGGCCCGGCGGAGCGTGGCGGCGCTGCGCGGCTACGACGCGGTCGTCGTCCCCTCGGGCTCGTGCGCGGCCATGATCCGTGAGCAGTACCCGAAGCTGGCCGGGGCGTCCGGACCTTTCGCCGACGCGGTGGCGCAGGTCGTGCCGAAGACGTACGAGCTGACCGAGTTCCTGGTCGACGTGCTGGGGGTGACCGACGTGGGGGCCTACTTCCCGCACCGGGTCACCTACCACCCGACGTGCCACTCCCTGCGTGGCATCCACCTGGGCGACCGCCCGCTGACGCTGTTACGCCAGGTCAAGGGGCTCGAACTGGTGCCGCTGCCGGGCGCGGAGGAGTGCTGCGGCTTCGGCGGCACCTTCGCGCTGAAGAACGCCGACCTGTCGGCGGCGATGTGCGCCGACAAGGTGCGGGCCGTCCTCGACACCGGTGCCGAGGTGCTGTGCGCGGCCGACAACTCGTGCCTGATGCACATCGGCGGCATGCTCGGCCGGCAGAAGTCGGGCGTGCGGGTGACGCACCTGGCCGAGATCCTCTGCTCGACCGAGACGGCGGGGGTCCGATGAGCGTCACCTTCCTCGGCATGCCGGCGACCCGGCCCTTCCCCCGCAACGCCGCGAGCGCCCTGCGGGACTCGCAGCTGCGGTTCAACCTCCGCAAGGCGACTCGGACGATCAGGGCCAGGCGGGCGAGCGTCGTCGCGGAGGCGCCCGACTGGGCCGAGCTGCGCGAGGCCGGCCGGACGATCAAGGAGCACACGCTCCGCAACCTGGACAGATACCTGGTGCAGCTGGAGGAGGCCGTCACGGCGGCCGGAGGCCACGTGCACTGGGCCGCCGACGCGGCCGAGGCCAACCGGATCGTCGCCGGGCTGGTGAAGGCCACGGGCGAGACCGAGGTCGTCAAGGTCAAGTCGATGGCCACCCAGGAGATCGGGCTCAACGAGGCGCTGCTGGAACACGGCATCACCGCGTACGAGACCGACCTCGCCGAGCTCATCGTGCAGCTGGGCGACGACCGCCCCTCGCACATCCTCGTCCCGGCGATCCACCGCAACCGCGCGGAGATCCGGGAGATCTTCACCGAGCACATGTCCGGCTGGGGCAGGCCCGCCCCCGAGGACCTGACCGACGACCCCGCGGCGCTGGCCGAGGCGGCCAGGCTCCACCTGCGCGAGCGCTTCCTGAAGACCAAGGTGGCGATCTCCGGCGCCAACTTCGCGATCGCCGAGACCGGCACGATGGTCGTGCTGGAGTCCGAGGGCAACGGCCGCATGTGCCTCACCCTGCCGCGCACCCTGATCAGCGTGGTCGGCGTGGAGAAGGTGCTGCCGACCTGGCGCGACCTGGAGGTCTTCCTGCAGTTGCTGCCCCGCAGCTCCACCGGGGAGCGGATGAACCCCTACACCTCGACGTGGACCGGCGCCGCCGAGGGCCAGGAGTTCCACCTCGTGCTGCTCGACAACGGCCGCACCCGCGTCCTCGCCGACGAGGTGGGGCGGCAGGCCCTCCGCTGCATCCGCTGCTCGGCCTGCCTCAATGTCTGCCCCGTGTACGAACGGGCGGGCGGCCACGCGTACGGGTCGGTCTATCCCGGGCCGATCGGGGCGATCCTGACGCCACAGCTTCGCGGCATGGGCTCCGAGCTCGACCGCTCGTTGCCGTACGCCTCCTCGCTGTGCGGCGCCTGCTACGAGGTCTGCCCGGTGGCCATCGACATCCCGTCCGTACTGCTGGACCTGCGGGCCCGGGCCCGCCACCCCTGGCCGGAGCGCGCCGGGATGGCGGCGGCCGGATGGGTGTTCGAGCGGTCGGGACGGCTGGCACGCCTGCAGCGGGCCGGGGGACGGCTGCGCCGGCTCGTGCCCCGCCGGCTGCCCGGACCCCTCGGCGGCTGGACCGACACAAGGGACCTCCCCGAGGTGCCGGAAGAGTCGTTCCGCGCATGGTGGGACCGCACGGACGGAGGACGCCGATGAGCTCCCGCGACCTGATCCTCGCCCGGGTCCGCCGCGCGCTGGCGGGCGTGCCCGACGTCGAGATCACCCGCGGCTACCGCGGGCCTTCGCGGACGCCGGGCGAGATCAGCCTGTTCGAGGAGCGGGTCCGCGATTACCGCGCCGTGGTCCACCTCGTGGACGAGGCGGGCATGGCGGAGCGCGTCGCGCTGTCTCTCGCCGGGCGCGGGGCGCGGCGGGTCGTCGTGCCCGCCGGGTTCCCCGCGCGATGGCTCGCCGCCGCGGACGTGGAGGCGGTCGCCGACGACCCGCCGCTGAGCGCCGCCGACCTCGACGCCGTGGACGGCGTGCTCACCACCTGCGCGGTCGCGATCGCGGAGACCGGCACGATCGTCCTCGACGCCGGGCCGGGCCAGGGCCGGCGGGCGCTCACGCTGGTGCCCGATCACCACCTGTGCGTGGTGCGGGCCGACCAGGTCGTCGCGGGGGTGCCGGACGCCGTCGCCCGGCTCGCCCCCGCGCGGCCCCTGACCTGGATCAGCGGCCCCTCGGCGACCAGCGACATCGAGCTGAACCGGGTCGAGGGCGTCCACGGCCCCCGCACGCTCGAAGTGCTGATCGTGGCCTGAACCCCATCCCGATTCCTGGGCGTCAGAAGCGCAGCAGGGCGCCGATGCCGTCGGGTGAATCGAGGCGCGGGACGAACCACAGCTCGGCGTCGGTCGCGGCCACCGCCCGCGCGAGGGCGGCGTCCGCGCGTTCCCGCATGGGCTCCTCCACCCCCCAGGCGGCCAGCTCCGCCGGGTCGGTGGACAACTGCGTGGGCTCCGGGCCGATCCACATCATGGCCGTGGAGGACGGGTCGTCGTGCATCAGCACCGCGCCCACCCGCCGGTCGCGCAGCGCGCGTGCCGTCTCCGTCAGGCCCGCCACGGCGTTGCCCGACGCGTACGTGTTCAGCAGCTCCTCGCAGCGCCGATCGGTCCAGGCCCGGCAGGCCCCTTCGACCTCCTGCCGGAAGTGGTCCAGGTCGGCCCCCGGGGCCCGGCTGCCGTGCTCGGCCACCGTCAGGCGCCGTACGACGTCCTTGGCGAGGTAGTCGGTCACGAGCGCGCGGGCCTTGGGATCGCCGGCCAGCACCACGACCTCCGCGCCGATGCCGTGCGCCTCCTTCTCCACCACCTCGGCGACGGCCACGGCGTTGCGGCGCCAGCCCTCCTCGACCTCCCGGTCGAAGTTGGCCTGCGACCAGCCACCCTGGCCGGTCTTCTGGAGCGACCGGTCCGGGTCCGCCACCTCCACCGTCAGCTCGCGCCGCCGCCCGTCGGCCACGACGGCGACGTCGCCCCCGGCCCGGTCGGCCAGCACCTCGACATGTGGGACGTGCTCGCCGCGCTGCGCGAGCAGCGGCACCACGTGGGGGAGCGGCGACCACCGCGCGGTCTGGCGGCGGGGCCGGTGGGTGAGCGGCTCGGTGAGCACGACCTCGCCCTTCCTGGCGAAGGCGGCGCGTCCGGGCGCGACCCACCCGGGGTCGAGCATCAGCTCGCCGATGGGATCGAGGGCGGAGGCGGGCGCTCCTTCCTCGGTGAGCCGCTCCCTGAGATGGGCCCACCGCCGCTGGATAACGTTGGCCGCACCCTCGGACGACCGGTCGGTATCCACGTATACGGAGGCATACGGGCCGCCCCGCTCGTACAGCCGGCGAATGAAGTCCAGTCTCACGGGCCCTCCCTACCAGCGCTGCCGTTCCACTCCGAGTCCGAGTGCCTCCGCCACCTCCCCGATGTTGTGGAACCTCATCTCGGGCAGTCGGCGTACGGCGTCGATCACGGCGTCGGGGGCGTTCTTGCGTTCCGCGTGGGCGAGCAGCTTGGCCGGATCGGCGGGGAAACCGGCGTCGCTGAGCCAGGTGGCGAGGTGGCTGCGGCGCTCCACGTCGGCGGGGGTGATGCCGAGCGGCGTCCCGGGTTCGCGGCCGGGCGGCTGCCGGCGCGGCGGCGACATGTCCTCCTCGGGCTGCTGCGTCGGCTCGGGCTCGCGCCACTCCTCGGCCCGGCTGGTTCCGGTGCCCTGCACGAGGCCTTGCGTCTCGTGCTTCTGCTGCTCGTCGAGCCGGCGGCCGTGCTTGTCGCTGCCGCGTTGGATACTCATGACCTCACCTCCCGATTAGGGTCACTGTCGTGCCTCGTACCCGGACCGCCTGCCCCAAACATCGGGAGCGGTGAGGCCGTGTCCCACATAATCTGCGGCGGCCGAAAAATCCGCTTATGTGATGGAGTGACGCATTGTTCGACGAGCGGCTGACGATCAACACCGAACGGCTGATCCTGCGGCCGTTCGGCCCCGGGGACGCGGGCCAGGTGCGGGCCGTCATCGAGGACGGCGCGCACTCCACCGCGCTGCCGCCGGGCGCGCCCGGGCACGCGTCCGGGATCGCGCAGTGGCTGTCGTACGGCGTGCACGAGCTGTGGCGCTCGGGCCAGGGGATCCACCTCGCGATGCACGCGCGGGACGGCGTGGTCGGGTCGATCAGCGTCTTCAAGGCCCAGTGGGGCGTGGGCACCGCCGAGGTGGGATACGGCGTGCACCCCGCCTACCGCCGCCGGGGATACGCGACCGAGGCGGTCCGCGGGCTCGTCGGCCGCCTGCTCGGGGAGGGCCCGCTGAGGCGGATCGAACTGCGGGCCAACGCCGACAACCTCGCGTCGATCAGGGTCGCGGAGAAGGCGGGCTTCACCCGTGAGGGACTGCTCCGCGGCGCGGGATTCGAAGACGACGGCCCGCACGACCTGGTGGTCTTCGGCCGGCTGCGCGGCGACGAGCGGTGGGTTCCGCGCCGCAGGATCGAGAGCGAGCGGCTGGTCCTGCGGCCGTTCGCCCGGCAGGACGCCTTCGACGTCGTCGACGCGGTGAAGGGCGACTCCGAGATCGCCCGCTGGATGCCGTGGGCCGAGGGCTACACGCTGGAGCGCGCGCTGGAGTGGTGCACCCGGCTCGCGCACGCGAACGGCCCCGGCTATGGTGGCAACTTCGCGATACAGCCGAAGGACGGGGAACGGCTCGCCGGAGCCATCGGCGTGCAGCGTGAGGACCACGAACGCGGGGACGCCGAACTGGGGTACTGGATCGCGCCGTGGGCCCGCCGCAGGGGGTACGCGGTGGAGGCCACGCAACTGGCCACGGCCTACCTGTTCGACCTCGGCTTCCACCGGGTCCACCTGCTGGTGGCGACGGGCAACCGCGCCAGCCAGGCGGTCGCGAGGAAGGCCGGGTTCATCGAGGAGGGCATCATGCGGCAGGCGCTGCCGATCCCGGGGGGCTGGGCCGACGCCGTCCTGTTCGGCATGCTCAACGGGGAAATTTCCTGGCATTAGGTAAAGAATCCCCCTAGTCGCTGTGCCATCGGTCAAGTGGCCACCATGATTGGGGGCCGGAAGGCTATCCTCGCCAGCCGTGAGCCTCCCGCCGGCCGGTGAGCGCGCGTCCAGAAGCGGGAGACCCGGTCCCCGCATGCGCACGGGCGGCGCCGGCCCGACGGGCCGGGGGATTGTGAACGACACGCAGGTCAACTGCAGGGGAGATCAGCTAGATGAAACCGCCGCTGCTGCTCATCGGCCACGGCACCCACGATGAGACCGGCGTCGCCGAGTTCGGCAGGTTCGTTCACCGCCTTCGCTGCCGCCTCGACGGGCTTCCCGCCGAGGTGAGCGGCGGCTTCATCACGAACGCCCGCCCCCCGCTCGGCGACTCCATCGCCTCTCTCGTGGCCCGGGGGCATCACCACCTGATCGCGGTGCCGCTCAGCCTGACCGGCGACCGGCGCGCGCTCGGGGACATCCCCGGCACCATGGCCCTGGAGCAGGAGCGGCACCCCACGCTCGAATACGACCTCGGCCGCCCCCTCGGGCCCGACTCGCGGGTGCTCAAGCTGCTCGCGGAGCGGCTCGCCGACGCCCGCGCCGAGATGCCGCGGTTCGTGACCGACGAACCGCCCGCCGAGATCACGCCCGGCGAGACCGCGGTCGTCCTGGTCGGGCACGGCTCCACCGACCCCGCCGTCAACGCCGAGGTCCACCGGGTCTCGCGGCTGTTCTGGGAGACCCACGCCGCCGACCTGCTGACCGTGGAGACCGCGTACGTGTCACACACCCGCCCCGGCGTGCCGGGCGGCCTGGAGCGCTGCCGCAGGCTCGGCGCCAAGCGCGTGATCGTCCTGCCGTACGTCCTGTTCGCCGGCGGAGTCCTCGAACGCATCTGGGCGCAGGCGCTGGCGTACGGCGCCAACCACGAGGGCCTCGACATCCGCTGCGCCGAGGTGATCGGCGACTGCGAGGGCCTCGCCGACGTGGTGATCGACAGGTATGAGGAGGCGCTCGCCGGGGGCGGCCAGTCCTCGGCGCCGGCCGCGCGCCGCCCGTCCACGGTGCTGCCGGTGACCCGGCCGTTCCCCTCGGGGCGTACGCCGGACGTGGGCCCGGGCGCCGGCAACGGCGCCGGCCTCGTGACCGCCATCGCCGCGCGGCTGAACACGACCAGGGACGCCGACGCCGAGCCGCTGAACCCCGAGCCTCTGAACCCTGAGCCGCTGAGCCCTGCGTCCTTGGAGCTGGAATCGCTCGACGTGGACGCCTTCGACGTGGAGGCGCTCGACGCCGAGACCCTGGAACCGGAAACGGAAGGCGAGATCGAGGCCGATAGCATGATCGGCGTGGCCGGCCGCGGCGAGGCGGGGGAGGAGCCCCGCGGCGATGCGCCGGACGGGCCGCTCGCCCAGCCCGGAGTCGCCAGCGTGGTGTAGCCAGCGCGGTGTAGCCGCCGCGCAGAAGGAGAAAGCATGACGTCCCTCGGCGAGACGATCGGCGCCATCCGCCCGGTCGAGCCCGGCCCCATGGCGGAGGCCAGGGCCCACCAGGACAGGCTCACCAAGCCGAGCGGCTCGCTCGGGGTGCTCGAGGACGTCGCGGTGCGGCTCGCCGGCATCGCCGGGACGTGCCCGCCGCCGCTCCCGGTCCCGGCCGCCCTGGCGATCTTCGCCGCCGACCACGGCGTGCACGCGCAAGGGGTGAGCCCCTGGCCGCAGGAGGTCACCGCGCAGATGGTGGCCAACTTCACGGCGGGAGGAGCGGTCGCCAACGCCTTCGCCGCCGAGGTGGGCGCGTCGGTGACCGTGGTGGACGTGGGCGTCGCGGCCGACCTGCCGCCCGCGCCCCGGCTGCTCGCCCGCAAGGTCGCGTACGGCACGGCCGACCTGTCGCAGGGTCCCGCGATGACGCAGGAGCAGGCCACCGCCGCCCTGACGGCCGGGATCGAGGTCGCCCGCGAGCTGGTGGACGCGGGCGGGCGCTGCCTGGTCACCGGCGACATGGGCATCGCGAACACCACCGCGTCGGCCGCCCTGATCTGCGCCTTCACCGGCAGGCCCGCCGCCGGGGTCACCGGCCGGGGGACCGGCGTCGACGACGCCACCTACGAGCACAAGATCGAAATCGTACGGCGTGGCCTGCGGGCCAACGGGATCACCGAGGCGGGAGCCGTACCCGACGGGTCCGACGAGGCGCTGCGCGTGCTCGCGGCGGTCGGCGGCCTGGAGCACGCGGCGATCGCCGGTTTCGTGCTCGGCGCCGCCATGGCCCGGGTGCCCGTCATCCTCGACGGGGTGATCGCCGGAGCCGCGGCCCTGGTGGCCGGCGCGCTCGCGCCCGACGCGATCGGCTACTGCCTGGCCGGGCACCGCTCGGCCGAGCCCGGCCACGCGGTCGCGCTGGCCCACCTGGGCCTCGACCCGCTCGTCGACCTGCGGCTGCGCCTCGGGGAGGGAACCGGCGGGCTGCTCGCCCACCCTCTGGTCAGCGCGGCGGCGCGGGTCATGCACGAGGTCGCCACGTTCGACTCCGCGGGCGTGGCGGACAAGGGCGACTGAGCCGCGCGGGCCCGCGGGCGACCGCCCCGTGGACTCACAAGTCTCATCCTGTGAATGTCGCCCGAGCCCAGCGGGTAGGTTTGCCTCCTAACAATGCACGCTTGACGCAATAGGGAGACAGGGGTCATGGCGCCCTACCTGCTCGGCCTCCGCCTCGACGGGCGGCGTGTGCTCGTGGTCGGAGGAGGACGCGTCGCTCAGCGACGGGTCCCCGCACTGCTCGACGCCGGAGCCTCCGTCACCCTGGTCTCGCCCAGTGTCACCCCGGCGCTGGACGACCTCATCGCCACGGGCCGGGTGACCTGGGAGCGGCGGCCCTACCAGGTCGGCGACTGCGACGGCGCCTGGCTGGTGCACGCCTGCACCGACCACCGCGACGTCAACACCGCGGTCGCCGCCGAGGCCGAGGCCAAGCGCATCTGGTGCGTGCGGGCCGACGACAAGGACGCCTCCGCGGCCTGGACCCCCGCCAGCGGGCGGGTGGACGAGGTCGGCGTGGCGGTCACCGCCGGTGGCGACCCCCGCCGGGCGGCGGGCATCCGCGACGCGATCGTGGGCGCGCTGCGCGACGGCACCGTGGACGCCCGGCGGCACCGCACCAAGCCGGTCGGCGTCGCGCTGGTGGGCGGCGGTCCCGGCGACCCCGGCCTGATCACCGTGCGGGGCCGCCAGCTCCTGGCCCAGGCCGACGTGGTCGTGGCCGACCGCCTCGCGCCGCGAGCGCTCCTGGACGAGCTGTCGCCCGACGTCGAGCTGATCGACGCGGCGAAGGTGCCGTACGGCCGGTCGCTGGCCCAGGAGAAGATCAACGAACTGCTCATCGAGCACGCCCGCAAGGGCAGATTCGTCGTACGGCTGAAGGGCGGCGATCCGTTCGTGTTCGGCCGGGGCGGCGAGGAGATGATCGCCTGTGCCCGGGCGGGCATCCCGGTGACCGTGGTGCCCGGGATCACCAGCGCGGTCGCGGTGCCCGGGGCGGCCGGAGTCCCGGTCACCCATCGCGGGGTGAGCCAGGAGTTCCACGTCATCTCCGTGCACGTCGCGCCCGACAACCCCGCGTCCACCGTCGACTGGCCCGGATTGGCGAGATCGACGGGAACCCTGATACTTCTCATGGCGGTCGAACGGATCAAGGAGATCGCCGAAACGCTGGTCCGAGACGGACGTTCGCCGGAAACTCCCGTGATGGTGGTACAGGACGGTACTCTTCCGACCCAGCGAGCCGTTGCCGCGACATTGTCGACCGTGGCGGAACGGGTGACCGCGGCCGGAGTGCGGCCTCCGGCGATCGTGATCGTCGGTGAGGTCGTCAAGGTCGGCCAGGAGATCGAAATGGTGCGAGCGGAGCGGATCCCGTGAGATCGGCAGCCAGGAACACGCCCGACCACGGGACCGGTGCGGGTTCCGGCGACGCCGTGACCGAGGAGCCGGACATCGAGGAGCATCCGGAGTCGCCGGGGGAGCAGACCATCGCGTTCCGCCCGATCCGCGACGACGAGCCCGCGCCGGAGCCCGCTTCGTCTCCCTCGGGCTCGGGCGGGCGGCCGTCCGCCGGGTCCGCCGGGTCCGCCGCGGACGCGATCGAGGGCGAAGCCTCCCATGAGGACGTCCCCGAGGCCGAGGACGACCCCGTGCGGCCCGCCGAGCCCGACGGGGCCTCGCACGACGCGGCGACCGAGAAGACCGAGGAGAGCGAGAGCGGGCCGACGGACGGCGACGGCGAACAGGGCGCGGCAGACGCCGCAGACGCCGAAGACTCGGCAGACGCCGAGGACGCGCAGAGCCTTGAGGACTCGGCGGACCCTGAGGACTCGGCGGACTCTCAGGACTCGGAGGACTCTGAGGACGACTCGAAGGGCGCTGAAGACGCGGAGCACACCGAGCACACCGAGCACGCCGAGGGCACGGAGGGCACGGAGGACGCCGCCGACGAGCTTGACGGCGATGGGGTCCGTTCGTTCCCGATGCCGGAGCCGGTCTCGGCGGCGCTGACCGAGGCGCTCAACCAGCTCCGCACGGCGGTGAAGGGACTGCACTTCGGTCTCGACGTGCCGGGCTCCGAGGAGGCGCGCAAGGCACAGACGGCGGTCCTGGCGCAGCTCGATGACTACGTCATCCCGCGCGTCCACATGAGCACCGCGCCCGCGCTGATCGCCGTGGCCGGTTCGACGGGGGCGGGCAAGTCCACCATCGTCAACTCGCTCGCCGGAGGGAAGGTCTCGGCCACGGGAGTGCGCCGCCCGACCACGGCGACTCCCGTGATCGTCTGCCACCCCGGCGACCACGAGTGGTATGCGCGGGGCGACCTCCTCGGAGGCGTGCGAAGGCTCGAAGAACCCACGCGGGACGCCCCGCCCGGCAGCGTGGTGCTGACATCGAGCCCGTCCCTGCCCCGGGGACTCGCGCTGCTCGACACGCCCGACATCGACTCGGTCGTGCAGGAGCACCACGAGATCGCGCACCGCATGCTGGACGCCGCCGACCTGTGGGTGTTCGTCACCACGGCGTCCCGGTACGCCGACGCGCCGTCCTGGAGCCTGCTGCGCCGGGCCAAGGAACGCGGGGCGCGCCTGGTCATCGTGCTGTCCCGCGTGCCGCCGAGGTCCCGCGAGGTCGTCGTGAAACACTTCGGCCGGATGCTGCACGAGTACGGCCTGGGCGAGGTCGAACGCTTCGTCATCAAGGAGACATCCGTACAGGACGGGCGGCTGCCCGAGATCGAGATCGCGGATCTCCGCATGTGGCTGTCCGCGTTGTCCGTCGACGACGAGCGGCGGAACGCGGCGGTCAAGGCGACGCTGAACGGCGTGCTGAACAGCTTCCGCACCCGGCTGCCCGCGCTCGCCCGGCATCTCGAGACCCAGGTCGCCCTGCGCGCCGATCTGCGTTCCGACGTCGACGCGGCCTACATGGGCGCCCTGGCGCGGATCGACGAGGCGACCAGGGACGGCTCGCTGCTGCGCGGGGAGGTGCTCGCCCGGTGGCAGGACTTCGCCGGCTCGGGCGACCTCATGCGCACCCTCCGGTTGCGCCGCGGCGCCAAGGGCCACCAGCAGGGCCCCGAGCGGGTGCGCGGGCTGAGGGCCGCCCTGCGGGCGGGCCTCGAAGCGCTGGTCAACTCGGCCGTCCAGCAGGCCGCGGAGGAGGCCGTGGCGCGCTGGCGGCAGCGGGCGGGCGCGGGCGACCGCCTGGCCGCGACTCCGGGGCTCGGCCGCCCGGCGGAGGAGATCGCCCGCAGGACCACCAGGACCATCACCGCCTGGCAGGACCACGTCACCGAGCTGATCCGCACCGAGGGCGTGACCAAGCGGTCGGTGGCCAAGCTGATCTCCTTCGACGTGGAGTCGCTCTCGCTGATCTTCATGATCGGCCTGCTCGGCTACGGCGCCACGGACGCGCCGGCGGGCGCGGGCGCCGGCGCGCTGCCCCAGCGGCTGCTGCGCGGCCTGCTCGGCGCCGAGTCGCTGCGCAACATCAGCGCCAAGGCCCGCAGCGACCTGCGCGCCCGCGTCGGCCTGCTCTTCGACGAGGAAACCCTCCGGTATGTCGACGCGCTCGACAGCGCCGGCATCCCGGACGAGGCCGCGGCGACGCGGCTCTACCAGGCAACGTACAACCTCGAGGTCGCACGATGACGCAGCCGATCCGGCAGATCACGCCCGGGTACGTCTCCGGCACCACGGTGAGGAATCCATGACGGCTGTCAGCACCGCCGAAACGCAGCACGGGCTCGGCCCCAGGCTCGCCGCCCTGGCCAAGATCGTCGAGCTGGGACAGGGCCGGCTCGACCCGGCGCTGGTCACGGAGGCCGCCCAGCTCCTGCTGCGCGCGGGCGACCGGCTCAAGCTGTCGTCCGACCACACGGTCGTCGCGCTGGCCGGTGGCACGGGCAGCGGCAAGTCGTCCCTGTTCAACGCCGTCTCCGGGCTGGAGCTTTCGCCCATCGGCGTACGCAGGCCGACCACGGCACGCACCCACGCCTGCGTGTGGGGCATCGACGGCGCGGGCCCGCTGCTCGACTGGCTGCAGATCCAGTGGCGGCACCGGTTCGCCCGCGCAAGCGCCCTCGACAAGGGCGAGAGCCAGCTGCACGGGCTGATCCTGCTCGACCTGCCCGACCACGACTCGATCCGCGCGCTCACCGACCACGAGGCCCACCGGCTGATCCAGGTGGCCGACCTCATCGTGTGGGTGCTCGACCCGCAGAAGTACGCCGACGCCTCGGTGCACCGGCGTTACGTGACCGAGCTGACCGGGCACGACGCGGTGACGGTCTTCGTGTTGAACCAGTCCGACCGGCTCACCCCGGAGGAGCAGGCGGAGTGCGTGGCCGACCTGGAGGACCTTCTCCGGCGTGAGGGCGTCGCCCATCCCCGGGTGGTCGCGACGTCCGCCACCACCGGCAGGGGCGTCGACAGCCTGAAGGCCGTCCTGGCCGAGTCCGTGGCCGCCCGGCGTGCGGCATACCAGCGGCTGGAGGCCGACCTCGATCGGCTGGTGCTGCGCCTGGTGAAGGACGTGCCGGAGTTGCTGCGGGTGGAGCCCACGCTGGACGGCGCGCGGCGCGCGGGGCTGGTCGACGCGCTGTGCGACGCCATCGGCGTCTCCGCTCTCGGTGAGGCCCTCGAGAACGTGTACGCCGTCCGGTCCGCCGACTGGGTCGGGTGGCCGTACGCGCGCTGGGCGGCCCGGCTGCGGCCCGACCCGCTCAAGAGCCTGCGTCTGGGCGCCGTGAAGGACGACATCCGCGGCCTTGTCGCGAGTTCGGTCACCGCTCAGCCCGCCGAGGTGGACAACGCGGTGCAGGCGCTCGCCGACGGGCTGACGGCCGGCATGCCGGAGGTGTGGCGCGACGGCGTGCGCGAGGCGGCCCGCTCACAGGTGGACGAGCTTCCCGAGGCGCTGTCCGATGAGCTGTCCGAGGTGGCTCCGCCGCTCGACCGGGTGCCCGTCTGGTGGTGGCTCCTGAAGATCTGGCAGTACCTCCTGGTGGTCATGTTCGTCGCGAGCCTCGCCTGGGCGGGCGCGATCCTGGCGTACGGCGTGTTCAAGGCGGGCCGTCCGCCGGCCGAGGTCCTCGGCGACGTGGCCGTGCTGCCCTGGGTGGGGCTGATGATGATCAGCGTTCTCGGGCTCGGCCTGTTCTCGGCCATGGCGAGCAGGAACTTCGTGGTGCTCGCGGCGGGCAAGGAACGCGACCGGCTGGAGCACGACATGAGACGCCGGGTGGGCGTCCTGGCACAGGACATGGTCGTCCAGCCGGTCGAGCGCGAGCTGACCCGTTACAACGAGTATTTCGGCGCGATGGCGGCCGCCCGGCGCTGAACGGTCCGCCGCCCGACTGCGCACGAGCAGGCGACCCGAAGCGTTGTCCACAGGCGTGGCTTCGTCCACAGAACGGGTTTCTGGCCCGTGAGGCGGCGGGGTGCGCGGCCAGTCTGTCCCCCGAGCCCGGCGAGTGACCGGGCCGGGGAGGCACTTCGATGAACGACATCTACGTCACGCTGAGCGGGAACGTCACCGACGACCCCCGGCAGTACCGGTTCCGCGACGGCTCGCGTGTCACCTCGATGCGGATGGCCGTCAACAGGCGCGTCCTCGACCAGCAGACCAATACCTGGCAGACCAGGGACACCACCTACTACACCGTGCGCTGCTATCGCGGCCTGGCGGACAACGTGCAGCAGTCGATCCGCAAGGGTCACCCGGTCGTGGTGTACGGCAAGCTGCGGATCAAGCAGTTCGAGCGCGACGGCGAGCAGCGGTTCTGGGCGGAGATCGAGGCCGGCTCGGTGGGCCATGACCTCAAGTGGGGCATCGCCACGTTCGAGAAGCCGGTCCGGGCCTACTCGGCGGGCGCGCCGAGTGACGACGAGCGCCAGGCGATGGAAGACGCGACGCGGGAATGGGAGCTGACCGGTCCCACCGGCCCCGGTGCGGCGTCCGTCGTCGACGGAGGCGTCAATGGGGCCGACGACGAGGCGTTCGACGCCCTCGTCGGCGAACGAGGCACGAACGACACGGCTCCTCCGGTCGCCGGAGCGTGGGCGACCGCGGGCGCCCGCCACGCCGGCGGAGCGTGGCAGGACGACGAGACACCGCAGACCGGCGGAACGGACGAGACCGGCACGGAAGAAGGCACAACGGAAAGCACGACGGACGGGGTGACGGACGGGGCGACGGACCCGGAGCGCGGCCTGCGGGAAAGCGGCGACGCCGCCTGGCTCCCGCCCGCACTGGCGGCTTAGCAGCTCGGTCCGGACAGGTGGCGGTGCGATGCGGGCGTGATCCCCGAGCGACTCACGCGTGTCCGGCAGCGGCTGAAGATGTTCGCCGCTGAGCTGTTCGCTCCTTTGGCCCGCCGGGACCCAGCGGGCCAAAGGGCAGAATGGGTCCCGGCGGGCCAAAAGGGCAGAACCCGGACAACGTGCCGGGAGTGAACGTGCACAACATCCGTGAGCAGCTCATCGAGGCGCGCAGAGCCTGCCTGCGGGCCCGCCGCTGACCGGCCCGCCACCCGATGGGTCGCCGCGCGCCGCTCCCGCTGCCCCGTTCCCTGCTTCCGCTGGGCCGTCCCCGCTCCCGCTGCGCCGTCCCCGCCCCTGCCCTGCCGGATCACCCCGGTCATAATCAGGTCATGGGGAAGAGCTATGAGCGGATAGACGGTAGATTGCGTGCTTTCATCGAGGCGCAGCACATCTTCTTCACCGCGACCGCGCCGCTGGACGGCGAGGGCACCGTCAACCTTTCACCCAAGGGCCTGACCGGCTCGTTCGCCGTGATCGACGAACTCACCGTGGCCTACCTGGATTTCGCCGGCAGCAACGCCGAGACGATCGCCCACCTGCGCGAGAACGGCCGCATCACCCTGATGTGGTGCGCCTTCGACGGCCCTCCCAACATCGTGCGGGTGCACGGTCGCGGAGAGCCGGTCTTCCGCGACGATCCACGCTGGGCCGGCCTGATGCGCTACTTCCCGGACATCGACCCGACTCGGCACGGCCTGCGCGCGATCATCGTCGTGACCGCCGAGAAGATCCGTGATACGTGCGGGTACGCCGTCCCGTTCATGACCTATGAAGAGGACCGCCCGCTGCACGGCTCGCGGTTCGAACGCGAGACCGACGAGTCGCTCGACGCGTACTTCCACAAGAAGGAGCACGTCGCGACCAGTATCGACGGCCTGCCGGGTCTGCCGCTGCCGCTGCCGCCGCTTCCACACACCGCATGACACCCGGCCGGGTGGAGCCGGCCTGCTCTTGCTCCCGGGCGACACCCCTCCGGGCGACACCCCTCCGGGCGACACCCCTCCGGGCGACACCGCGGGCTCGGCGGGAGCTGCGTGAATGGCGGGTCGGGCAATCCGCCGCAGATGCCGCCTTAGCCCATCGGATGCAGATGGCCATCGTGCCAAGGTAGTGGTTCCCGTCGCGCATCGCACACTCCGCAACTATTGTGTTACTCATCGTGAGATGGGCTTCGGCTACTGGGGGGCGGGATGACGGCTACCGGTCAGACCTCGGCCAGGCCGCGAAGCGCGATCTACTCGCGAAGTCGCTGGCCGCTGCTCGCCCAGCCGCCCGCCCTCGTGTCCTACGTGTGCGCGATCGTGGCGTTCGACGCGGTCCTGATCGCGGTGCTGGCGAAGTCGACCGCGTTCCACGCCCACCACCTCGCCATGTTCGGGGCGCTCACCGTGTGCGGTGCGGTGTGCATCGAGGCGACCCGTCGCCTCGGCATGCCCGCCGGTGTGTCCCGTGACCTGCTGTCCGCCTGGTGGTTGCCGGTGGCGTTCCTGCTTCCGCCGGTCTATGCCCTGCTCGCGCCCATACCGATGCAGATCCTGCTGCAGCTCAGGGTCCGGGCGACCGTGCTGTATCGCCGCGTGTTCAGCGCGGCGGCGATCGGGCTCGCGGCGGCCTCCGCCTCGGCCGTCTTCCATCGCTGGGTCCCCGTCCCCGTGCACCTGTCCGCGGGGGATGGCGAGCCGATCGCGGTCGCGGCGGGCTGCGCGGTGCTGTTCACGGTGCTCAACACCGCGCTGATCGCGGTCGCGGCGCACGCGTCCGACCCGGAGGGCCGCTGGGGCGAGGTCCTGTGGGACCGCGAACGCGTCCTGCTTGACGCGGTCGAGCTCTGCCTCGGCGTTCTCGTCGCGGTCGTCTGCGGCCTCAACCTGGCGCTGCTGCTGCTCGTGCTGCCGCCCGTCGTGCTGCTCCAGCGGAGCCTGCTGCACGCCCAGCTCCAGGCCGCGGCCCGCACGGACCCGAAGACGGGCCTGCTGAACGCGGCCGCCTGGCAGCGGGAGGCGGACACGGAGATCGTCAGGGCCCAGCGGACGGGGGACGCCCTCGCGCTGGTCCTGGTGGACATCGACCACTTCAAGAAGGTCAACGACACCTACGGCCACCTGGTGGGCGACCAGGTCCTCGCCCAGGTGGCGGCCACCCTCCGTACGCAGCTGCGCGAGTACGACGTGGTGGGGCGGTTCGGCGGAGAGGAGTTCGTCGTGCTGCTGCCCGGCGCCGACGCGCACGAGGCGAGGCGGGTGGCCGAGCGGCTGCGCACGCGGGTCGGCCGGATGGTGGTCCCCGCCGAGCAGGCGACGGTCACGGTCACGGTCTCCGCCGGGGTGGCCATCATGAACGTTCACGGTGAGGACCTGATCGAGCTGCTGGCGGCAGCCGACCTCGCGCTCTACCGTGCCAAGGAGCTCGGCAGGGACAGGGTCTGCGTCCCCGCCGCCCCAGTGGCCCCACCTCCCCGCAGCGCGGACGGCGCTGCCGGTGCGATCCCCTAGGCTTGAAGGTATGCCGGAGTACATCTACACGTTGCAGCGCGTGCGCAAAGCGCACGGTGACAAGGTGGTCCTTGACGACGTCACGCTGTCGTTCCTGCCGGGGGCCAAGATCGGTGTCCTGGGCCCGAACGGCACGGGCAAGTCGACGCTGCTCAAGATGATGGCGGGGCTGGAGCAGCCGTCCAACGGCGAGGCCCGGCTGATGCCCGGCTTCACGGTCGGCATCCTGCTGCAGGAGCCGTCGCTCAACGAGTCGAAGACCGTGCTCGGGAACGTCGAGGAGGGCGTCGCCGAGACCAAGGCGATGCTCGACCGGTTCAACGAGATCGCCGAGCAGATGGCCACCGACTACAGCGACGAGCTGCTGGAGGAGATGGGCCGCCTGCAGGACGCGCTCGACCACCGTAACGCGTGGGACCTCGACAGCCAGCTCGAACAGGCCATGGACGCGCTGCGCTGCCCGCCGCCCGACGCCGAGGTGACCAAGCTCAGCGGTGGCGAGCGGCGCCGGGTCGCGCTGTGCAAGCTGCTGCTGGAGCAGCCCGACCTGCTGCTGCTCGACGAGCCCACCAACCACCTCGACGCCGAGAGCGTCCAGTGGCTGGAGCAGCACCTGGAGAAGTATCCCGGCACCGTCCTGGCCGTCACCCACGACCGTTACTTCCTCGACAACGTGGCCGGCTGGATCCTGGAGCTCGACCGCGGCCGGTGCTACGCCTACGAGGGCAACTACTCCACCTATCTCGAGGCCAAGGCCGCGCGTCTGAAGGTCGAGGGCCAGAAGGACGTCAAGCGCAAGAAGCGCCTGGAGGAGGAGCTGGAGTGGGTGCGCTCCAACGCGCGTGCCCGCCAGACCAAGAGCCGTGCCCGTCTCCAGCGCTACGAGGAGATGGCCGCAGAAGCCGACAAGTACCGCAAGCTCGACTTCGAGGAGATCCAGATCCCGCCGGGTCCGCGCCTGGGCACGACGGTCATCCGGGCAGAGAAGCTGAGCAAGGGCTTCGCCGATCGGCTGCTCATGGACGAGCTGTCCTTCGACCTGCCGCGCAACGGCATCGTCGGCATCATCGGCCCGAACGGCGTCGGCAAGACCACGCTGTTCCGGATGATCACCGGGTCCGAGAATCCGGACACCGGGTCCATCACGGTCGGCGAGACCGTCAAGATCTCCTACGTGGACCAGAGCAGGGCCGGCATCGAGCCGAACAAGAACGTCTGGCAGGTCGTCTCCGACGGGCTCGACCACATCAAGGTCGGCAACGTCGAGATGCCCTCGCGGGCGTACGTCGCGGCGTTCGGCTTCAAGGGCCCCGACCAGCAGAAGCTCGCGGGCGTCCTGTCCGGAGGCGAGCGCAACCGGCTCAACCTCGCGCTCACCCTCAAGCAGGGCGGCAACGTGCTGCTGCTGGACGAGCCCACCAACGACCTCGACACCGAGACGCTGTCGAGCCTGGAGAACGCGCTGCTCGACTTCCCGGGCTGCGCCGTGATCACCTCGCACGACCGGTGGTTCCTCGACCGCATCGCCACCCACATCCTGGCGTGGGAAGAGGGCTCGAACTGGTTCTGGTTCGAGGGCAACTACGCCGACTACGAGAAGAACAAGATCGAGCGGCTGGGCGCGGACGCCGCCCGCCCGCACCGCGTCACCTACCGCAAGCTCACCCGCGACTGAGCCGGGTCCCCTTCCGCTGTTCGCGGGCCTGCCGCCTGCGTCCCCCGCCGCCGGGCGGGGGACGGGGGCCCGTTAGGTTTGACCGGTGACCGAGCTACGCCATCCTCCAGAGCGGCTGACCCGTTTCGTCTTCGAGCGCAAGGTGCGCTTCGCCGACATCGACAGCTTCGGCCACGTCAACAACGTCCGCTTCCTCGACTACCTCGAGGACGCGCGGGTGTCCATGCTGTGGGAGCGGCCGCGTGAGATCACCGGCCGCCGGCAGGACCTGGTGGTCGCCCGGCATGAGATCGACTACCGGCGGCCCCTGACCTTCCGCTCCGATCCCGTCCGCGTCGAGGTGTGGGTCACCGAGATCTCCAGGGTCCGCTTCACCCTCGCGTACGAGATCCGCGACGACGAGACGCTCTACGTCGAGGCGCGCACGGTCATGGTCGCCTACGACGCCGCGGCGGCCCGCCCCCGCAGGCTCGACGAGGACGAGCTCGCGTACCTCAAGCGGTTCTCCGCCCTCGCTCCGTGACCGGCCGCGACGGCCGGAGCCGGCGGCCGGTCCGGAGGCGGGGCGAGGTCAGCCGGTGAGCAGCCAGGCCGCCGTGTCGGCGGGAAGGGCGGTGCCGTCGAGCGGGCCACTGGTGATCAGCACCTGGTCGTGGGGCGGGAGCGCCACCGCGCCCTCGCCGCAGTTGATCACGCAGAGCAGCCGGCCCCGCTGGAAGAACAGCGTCTCCTCCGGCGACTCCAGCCAGGTGATCGCGTCGGGCAGCGTGCCGCGTAGCTCTCGCCGCGTCTGCAGCACCCGGCGGTAGAACCACAGCGTCGAGGACGGGTCGGCCGCCTGCCGTTCGGCCGTGAGGTCCGCCCAGTCCGCCGGCTGCGGCAGCCACGACCCGCCGGACCCGAAGCCGTACGGCGGCTCGGTGCCCGACCAGGGCAGCGGCACCCGGCAGCCGTCGCGGCCCGGCAGCTCGCCGTTCGACCGCGCGAAGATCGGGTCCTGCCGCGCCTCCGGAGGCAGGTCGGTGACCTCGGGCAGCCCGAGCTCCTCGCCTTGGTACAGGTAGGCCGACCCCGGCAGGGCGAGCATGGCGAGCAACGCCGCGCGGGCCCGGGCCAGACCGGCCTCCGGGTCGAGCGACCCCTGGCCGTAGCGGGTCACGTGCCGTACGACGTCGTGGTTGGACAGCACCCAGGTCGGCGAGGTGACGGCCTTGAGGGTGTCGTCGATGACCTTCCTGAAGGCCGTGGCCGACCAGGGGGCCTCCAGCCAGGCGAAGTTGAAGCTCTGGTGCAGTTCGTCGGGCCGCACGTACAGCGCGAGGTCCTCGGCCGAGTCGGTCCAGACCTCGCCGATGGCGACACGGGTGCCGGGATAGGAGTCGAGCACCCGCCGCCAGTCGCGATAGATGTCGTGCACCTCCGGCTGACTCCAGATCGGCGACCTCGAGGTGAAGCCCGGATCGGTGTCGGGCAGCCCTTCCGCCTTGATCAGGCCCATCGCGACGTCGATCCGGAAGCCGTCCACCCCCCGGTCGAGCCAGAACCGCAGGATGTCGAGGAACTCCTCCCGCACCTCGGGGTTGCGCCAGTTGAAGTCGGGCTGCTCGGGCGCGAACAGGTGGAGGTACCACTGCCCGTCGGGCACCTGGGTCCACGCCGGGCCCCCGAAGGTCGACAGCCAGTTGTTCGGCTCTCCGTGGCCGCTTCCGCCGCCCCCGGGACCGCCGTCCCTGAACATGTACCGCTCGCGCTCCTGGGAGCCCCTGGGGGACGCCAGGGCCTTCTGGAACCAGGGGTGGGCCGACGAGCTGTGGTTCGGCACGATGTCCACCATCAGCCGCAGGCCGTGCGCGTGCGCGTCGGCGACCAGGTCGTCGAAGTCGGCCAGCGACCCGAACAACGAATCGACGTCGCGGTAGTCCGCCACGTCGTAGCCGCCGTCGGCCATGGGGGAGGGATAGAAGGGGGTCAGCCAGATCGCGTCGACGCCGAGCTCGGCGAGGTACGGCAGGCGGTCGCGGATTCCCGCCAGGTCGCCCGTACCGTCGCCGGAGGCGTCGGCGAAACTGCGGACGTAGATCTCATAGACAACGGCATCACGCCACCAGGGGGTTGTTTCCATGAGTCTTGGGCTGCCCGCTGCTTCCGTTACTTATGCGTTGACCATGCTGTGGGCGGCGTAGACGAGGTAGTCCCACAGCTCCTTCTCGCGCTCGGCCGGCAGGCCGAGGGAACGCACGGCGTCGCCCATGTGCCTGAGCCAGGCATCTCGTGCCGCCTCGTCGATGACGAACGGCACGTGCCGCATCCGCAGCCGGGGGTGGCCGCGTTGCTCGCTGTAGGTCCTCGGGCCGCCCCAGTACTGGATGAGGAACAGGCGCAGCCGCTCCTCCGCGCCGGTGAGGTCCTCTTCGGGGTACATCGGGCGCAGTAGGGGGTCTTCCGCGATGCCCTCGTAGAACCGGCGGACGAGGCGCTCGAAGGCCTCCTCACCGCCGATCGCCTCGTAGAAGGACAGGGTCTGCTCGCTGGTCACGGTTTCAGCCTAAGTCAGCTACCGATCGGTAAGGTCAGGCGGCGAAGGCGAGGCTCTTCTCGTCGAAGGCCCGCTTCACCCGAAGGCGCAGCTCACGGGCGACCTCCAGGTGCCGCGCCGGCACGGTCTTCGCGCTGATCCGGAAGATGACGGACGAGCCCGAGACCGACTCCAGGCCGAAGACCTGCGGCTCCTCGACGATGACCGTGTCCCGATACTCCGGGTCCTCCCACAGGTCGTGTGCGAGGCCGTTGAGCAGCTCGCGGACCGTCGCCACGTCGCTGTCGTACGGCACCGGCACGTCCACCAGGGCCCTCGACCAGCCCTGCGACTCGTTGCCGATCCGGGTGATCGTGCCGTTGCGCACGTACCAGACCTTGCCGTCGGCGTCGCGCAGGCGGGTGATGCGGAGCGTGACGGCCTCCACCGTGCCGACGGCCACCCCGGTGTCGATCACGTCGCCCACGCCGTACTGGTCCTCCAGGAGCATGAACATGCCGGCGATGAAGTCCTTGACCAGCTCCTGTGCGCCGAAGCCGACCGCCACACCGATGATGCCGACGCTCGTGAGCAGCGGCGCCAGCTCGACCCCGAGCTTCGCGAAAATCATCAACGCCGCGGTGCCCAGGATCACGACGGACGCGAGGCTCCGCAGCACCGAGCCCATCGTCTCGGCGCGCGCCCTGCGGCGCTCCGTCATGATCGCCACCGCGGCCTCCGTGCTCGTCAGCACGGTCTTGCCGCGCAGCCGCTCCGGCAGCACGCCGACGCTGGCCCGCATGGTGAGCCGGGTGATCAGCCGGTGCACGACGTTCCGGACGATCAGCGCTCCGGCCAGGATCAGCACGAGCATCACGAGCACGTCGACGACGCCGGCCACGAGCTGCACCCAGGCCGGGAAGTCCCGGTCCGGGAAGGCACTGTTGAGAACCGTGCAGAAGACGCCCTCGCTCTTCTCGCACGCCTTCGTCACAGCCGCGGCCGCCTCGGTCAGGTCGGGCACGGTCGGCGCGGGACTGGGCGTCGCGGGCGACAGCGGTAACACGAGGTGGATCCCCCCCGGATCGGATCAACGGCAGTTCTTGAACGTAGCCAATACTGCCGACTGATCCGGCCTCCGTCACATCGCCGGGGAAGACGGAAGCGTGTCCCGTCCGGGGCCGCGGAGGGCGGACCGGACTCGCTCCAGTGACGGTGTGGCAGGGCGCGGGCGCGCACCCGGAAGCGCGCCCGGCACCGTTCTCCAAGTGGGGATCCCCCTCGATCACCGTCCGGCCCCACCTGCTCGACAGGGCCGGACGGCGGTCAATGACGACCGGCGAGCCGGTCGGCCGTGAGATTCGGACGGGGTCGGGGCGGGCGGGACGCCGCAGCGTGGCCGTCGCGCCGGGGCGGCGCGACGGCCACGCTCCGCACCGGGCGTCCTGCCCGCCCCCTGAGGCCGCGGTGGATGCGGCGGTCCACGGCGACTGCACTCTCACCCGGGCCGCCGCCTTCCCCTACTCGCTCACCGCGGCAAGCACACGGGCCACCTTCGTGGCCGCTCCGGCGGGGTCGTCCGCCCGGTGCATCCGCTCGCCCCAGGACCACCAGTAGTCGGCCGCCTGGCAGACCACGTTCTCCGTGAGGCTCGTCGCGTCGGGGTTGATCACGCGTACGTAGGCGCGGCCCGACGGGGTGCGCACGACTCGCGCGAGTAGACCCCGCGCGTCGAGTTCGGCCACCAAATGTTCCAGGCGCCGGAAATCGTCCTCCCCCACCGTAGGTCCTCCTTCATTTCCGTTCGCGGGCGGAATGTGTACTTTGCGTTCCCGTCTGTTCACTCTGGTGCGCCCAAGATGGCTCACGGAAGTGCTCGGGTCAACGAGGGCGAGAAGCGGCCGTGGTGGAGGAAAACCCATGTCGGTTGAAAGAAAACCCCTATCGGGAGACGATCCTTAGTCGGCACGTTCATGTTGGGGGCTTGGCCGCGCCAACTATGGTCCATCATTATGGTGTGGTCGGAGCGCGACGAGTAAGTCACTCTCCGTCACGAGGTGAGGACCGCTCGAGACCACGGGCTGCGAGTGCGGCCGGCCACGAGAGAGGGGCCGGAATGTCCGGCAGGCAACACAGGGAGACGGAAATCGCGCGCCGGATCCGGGCGCGGGGCCTGGCCGCCGGGCGCAGCCTGGCCGAGATCGCCCAGGAGATCCACAACGACTGCGGACCGCAGTTCGGCACGACTCGGATCAAGGCACATCGCCTCTCGCACGGTGTGGCGCTCGCCGACGTGATCGAGCAGGTGCGCGCGCTCTTCGAGAGGGACGGAAAAGCCATCCCCGGCATCGGCGAGACGCTACTGTCCGCGTACGAGTCGGGCATGAAGCGGCCCGGCCCGGAGTATCTCCACTACCTGTGCTCGGTCTACCGGGTGGAGCCCCTGGCCCTCGGGTTCGAAAGCCCGTGCATCTGCGGCCACGGACACCTGGCCGAATCAGGTGGCGGTGACCCAGAACAGGACAGACCTATCACTTCACCCGCTCCGTGGGGTGCGCCGCCCCCGTCGGGCGGCTGCACCCATCCGGTGGACGGGGGCGAGGAGGACGAGAACGTGCTACGGAGGACGCTGTTGAGGCTCCTCGCCGGCGGCACCGTCGGGGCGGTTGGGCTCAAGGAGCTCAACGAAGAGGTGCTCGGCGCGGTGGAAAACCTCCGCCGGCGGATGGACGAGACGATGGTCACGGCCACCGTCTCGCCGGCGATGCTCGACCAGTGGGAGCAGGCCACGTTCGGCTTCGGGCGGCAGTACATGAACACCCCGCCCGTACGGCTGCTCTGCGACGTCATGCTGGAGTTCACCGCTGTGCGCAAGGCCCTGGACCGCCGGCAGCCCATCGACGTGCAGGAGCGGCTGTGCCGGATGGCGGCCCAGCTCGCCGGGCTCTCGGGGATGATCATGATCGACCTCGGAGACCAGCGGATGGCCCGCTCGTTCTTCCGCACGGGCCGGATGGCGGCGGACGAGACCGGCGACCGGGCCCTGCGCGCCTGGGTCACCGCCCGCGAGGCGCTGGTCCCGCTCTACTACGGCGACCCGCGTGAGGCGCTCACGCTGGCGAAGAAGAGCCGCGACCTGGCCGGCCACACCCCCTGCGCCGCGCGGACCATGGCGCCCGTCGTCGAGGCGAGGGCGCTGGCGAAGATCGCCGGTGTCAACGGCTCGCGGCACGAGGTGGTCGAGCAGGCCAAGCGGGCCCTGCATCGCGCCAGGGCGGCCTTCCAGCAGATGAACGACAGCGACCGGGAGGACCCGGCGTTCGGCTACACCGAGCGGCAGCTCTACTTCTACCAGGGCGACGTCCTGGTGAAGCTGGGGCAGACGGTGGAGGCCGACGTGATCCTGCAGCAGGCGCTCGAGAAGTACACGGACGAGGACCTGCTCGACCAGACCCTGATCCGGTTCGACCGGGCGATGTGCCGGCTCATCGACGGCGACGTCGAGGCAGCGCTCAAGCTGGGCCAGGAGGCCATCGAGTTGGTCGACAAGGACTACCGGACCGACCTGCTGCTCAAACCGGCGTACGACCTGGCGAAGGAGGTCAAGGCCAAGCACGGCGACTCGCCCCGGCTTCAGGCCTTCTGTGAGGTGATCAAGCAGAGCCGGGTCGAGATCCCGCCGGAGCTGCTCCGGGACGCCGGGTGACGTGGGTACCGAGGAGGACGTGTGGCAGGAGACGCGCTGGCGGGAGATCTCGAGCCGGGAGATCCCGTGAGAGGCGGGGAGAGCGGGGCCGCGCCGCTGAGGATCCGGCGATACCGCTGGTCCGACCTCGACGCGGTGTGGTCCCTCCACCAGATCGGCCTGGCCCAGGTGGGCGTGGTGCCGGGTGACGGCGTCTACTACGACGACGACTTCCCCCGGATCACCGAGGTCTACCTGGCCGCCGGGGGTGACTTCCTGGTGGGCGAGGTGTCCGGGGCGGGGCTCGTCGCGATGGGCGGCCTGCGGCGCATCGACGCCGACACGGCGGAGATGTGCCGGCTCCGGGTCCACCCCGATCACCAGCGGCGCGGCTACGGCGCCCAGATCACGCAGGAGCTCGAGGATCGGGCGCGCGGACTCGGCTACAGGACGTTGCGCGGTGACACCACCCTGCGTCAGGTCGCCGCGCTGGAGCTCTATCGCAAATCCGGGTGGCGGGAGCTGCGGCGCGAGGTACGCGGTGACAACGTGGTGATTTATATCGAGAAGCAGCTGAATGCCGTAGTCTCTCCGCTTTTCTCCCGATAGATAATGCTTCCATCCCTTGGCGGATAGCTGATCCCTGCGAATACTTGTGCCTTGTCCGCAAGAGTGGGGAAAGAGGCATGATGAAGAAGATCATTATCCGCAAGCCGGGAACGACCAAGCTCAGCGGTACCTCGAGCGTCATCCACAAGGGGTGAGGGACCACCCGAGCCACATCTGGGTCCGGGGAGACCTCTCCCGGGACCGCGTGGCGGCCCTCCGCGCGCTTGCCCTGGAGGTGCCGCCTCCCATGGCGCCCGTCGTCAACGGGCACCGCCGGCTACGCGGTCCGTACACGATCGGTGGCGCGATCCTGCGCGCCCTCGTCCCGGTCGCCTTGGAGCGTTCCCCGGGCCTGATGGCGGAACACGACATCGAGATCCGCGCCGTCGCTCCCAGCCTGCGCCCTCTGGTGCCCGCGCGGCGGCAGACCATCGAGGCCCGTCTGACGGAGGACGAGCGGATCCTCGTGCCCGCGCCGCGCCGCACGCTGCGGATCGCCAACGGGATCGCCGAGTTCGTCCGTGACTGCCTCGAAGAGCCGCGGACGCTGCTGGTGGACAACCTGCACGAGGCGGATCCGGCCGACCGCGAGCTGCTGCGCGTCCTGGCGCGCCGGGTGCCGGATCTGACGCTGGTCCTGGCCTCCGCGGAGCCCCAATGGGAGGGCACGCGGCTGGTGGAGGCCCGGGTCCAGGGCGGCCCGCCCGACGACTACGTCGTCTCGGACTGCACCTCCGACGACCCCCGGGCCTACCGGGCGTACCTGTCGCTGCCGCCGGAGGAACGGGCGCGCCGGCACGACCGGCGTGTCGCCGAGCTGAGGGCCGACGCCGCGGCGTCGGAGCACGCGCTGGGCGCGGTGCCGTACCACCTGGAGCACGGCGGCGATATGGACGCGGCGGCGCAGGCCCTGTGGGCGGCGGTGGACCACTGCGTCACCGAGGGTTTCCTGCACGCGGTCGTGGAGCTGGGCTCGCGCGGCCTGCGACTGGTGGAGCCGGGTTCCGACCTGTGGTGGCGCTTCACCCACCGCACCGCGACCGCCCTGGCGGGGCTGGGCCGGCGGGCGCACGCGCAGGAGCTGTACGACCAGGCCCGGAGGGTCAGCGTCGATCCGGCCGTGCACGCCGCCGCCGCGTACGGCACGGCGATGCTCGACGCGCGCGACCGCGATCCGGCGCGGCGCGACCTGACCAGGGCCAGAGCCTGGATCAACGAGGCGATAGCGATCTCCACGCTGCTGCCCGACCGGCGGACGCGAGCCTTCAAACTCGGGTTCGACCAGAACGGCCGCGCGCTGATCGAGCTGCGGGAGGGGCGTATCGACGAGGCGCTCGGCCTGGTGCGCTCGGCCATCGACCTGGCCGAGCGTGATCTTCCACCGGACGCCCACCCCGTGCACCGGATGGTGTTGTTCGCCAACCGCGCGCAGCTCCTCGCGCGCCTGGGCCGCCGGGAGGAGGCGCTGGCCGACTTCGACCGCGCCGTCGGAATCGACCCGGGCTTCCCCGACCACTATCTCGACCGGGGCAACCTGCTGTTCGAGATGGGACGTACGGACGAGGCGCTGGCCGACTACGAGACGGCGATGCGGGTGAGCCCGCCGCTGCCCGAGGCGTACTACAACCGGGCGGAGCTGCGCCTGGCAGCCGGGGACCTGGACGGCGCCCGGGCCGACCTCGACCACGTGCTCGACCTCGACCCCGGTTACCTCGACGCGTACGTCAACCGGGCCGGTGTGCTGGAGATGCTCGGCGAGCACGAGGCCGCCAGGCGCGACGTCGAGGCGGGGCTCGCCCTCGACCCCGGCAACGCGCACCTCCACGGCGTGCTCGGGCAGCTGGAGACCGAGGCGGGCCGCTACGCGGAGGCCGCCCTGGCCTTCGACGCGGCGCTGGCCGCCGACGCCCGCCTGGCCTCGGCCTGGGCGAACCGCGCGACCCTGCGGTTCGAGACAGGCGACGCACGGGGTGCCGTCGACGACCTGACCCGGGCGATCGAGCTGGGCGAGGACGCGGCCCTGTACTTCAACCGGGCGACCGCGCTCGACGCTCTCGGCCGGGGGCGGGAGGCGCTGTTCGACCTGCGCCGGGCGCTGTCCCTGGCCCCCGGTGACCCCGACGTACGCGCGGCGCTGCAGCGGCACGAGAAGGAGGGCTGACGCGGGGGACGCTCACGGCGGGCGGCCGGCCGGTCGTCCGCCGCCCCGCCTCCACCTGCCCGCACCTGCCCGCACCTGCCCGCACCTGCCCGCACCCTGCGATCGGCTGGCCCTACCCTTGAAGCCGACACCGTCACCTGTCGAGGATCTGAGCATGAGCGCTGAATATGTGCTGACCCTGTCCTGTCCGGACCGGCCCGGAGTGGTCGCGGCCGTCTCCGGGTTGCTGGCCGGGAAGGGCTGCAACATCATCGAGAGCCAGCAGTTCGGCGACCCGGTCGAGGAGCGGTTCTTCATGCGCGTGCAGTTCTCCGGCGGGAGCGCCGTCGACGAGTTGCGAGCAGCGTTCGCCTCGCTCGCGTCGGAGTTCGCCATGGAGTTCCAGCTCTTCGACCTCGCGGTGCGGACGCGGGCGCTGGTGCTCGTCAGCCGGTTCGACCACTGCCTCAACGACCTGCTCTACCGGGTGCGCTCGGGCCTGCTGCCCATCGAGATCGTGGGCGTCGCGTCCAACCACCCCGACCTGCGTCCCCTCACCCAGTCATACGGCGTCGACTACCACCACCTGCCGGTCACCGCGGACACCAAGCCGCGGCAGGAGGCGGAGATCCTCACGCTGGTCGACCACTACCAGGCCGATCTGGTCGTGCTCGCCCGCTACATGCAGGTGCTCTCGCAGGAGATGTGCGCCAAGCTCGCCGGGCGCATGATCAACATCCACCACTCGTTCCTGCCGTCGTTCAAGGGCGCCAAGCCGTACCACCAGGCGTACTCCCGGGGCGTGAAGCTGATCGGCGCCACGGCGCACTACGTGACGCCCGACCTCGACGAGGGGCCGATCATCGAGCAGGAGGTCGCGCGGGTGAACCACACCCACTCGCCCGAGGACCTCGCCGCGATCGGCCGCGACCTCGAATGCCAGGCGCTGGCCCGGGCCGTCCGCTGGCACGCCGAGCACCGCGTGCTGCTGGACGGCCACAAGACCATCATCTTCCCGCGCTGACCTGCAGGCCTCAGCCGACCCGCAGGCCGGTGTGCCGGGCCAGGAACGCGAGCTGGTCGGCCGAGAGCTCGACCGACCGGCTCACCGCCCGGGCGCCGTGCCCCACCTCGGTCTCGTTGCGCAGCAGGATCGGCCGGTCGCCCGCCTGCGCGTGCTGCAGGGCCGCCGCCATCTTCCACGCGTGCAGCGGATGGACGCGGGTGTCGGAGGCGAACACGGCGAACAGCGTGGCCGGGTACGACACCCCCTCACGCACGTGGTGGTAGGGCGAGTAGCCCCACAGCCAGGCGAACTCCTCCGGCACGTCGGCCGAGCCGAACTCGACGTTCCAGGTCGCCCCGAGGCCGAACTTCTCATACCGGACCATGTCGAGCAGCGGGGCCATGCAGACGACGGCCGCATACAGGTCGGGGCGCTGGGTGAGCCCCGCGCCGACGAGCAGGCCGCCGTTGGAGCCGCCGGAGATGGCGAGCCGGTCCGGGCTGGTGACACCGGTGGCGATGAGGTGCTCGGCCGCGGCGTGCAGGTCGTCGAAGACGTTCTGCTTGTTGCCGAGCATGCCGGCCCGGTGCCACTGCTCGCCCTCCTCGCCGCCGCCGCGAAGCTGGGCGACCGCGTAGACGCCGCCCGCCTCGACCCACGCCAGCGTCGTGGCGGAGAACCCGGGGTTCATCGGGACCCCGAAGCCGCCGTAGCCGTACAGGATGGTGGGACGGGGCCCGGAGCCGGGGCGTGAGGTGACCAGCATGTGCACCTCGGTGCCGTCCTTGGACCGGTAGACCACCTGCTCGGTCGTCGCCTCGGGCACCTCCACCGCGCCGGGAGGCGCCTCCCAGAGCGAGGTCTCGCGGGTCAGCGCGTCGTAGTGGTACACCGCGGTCGGGGTGATGCCGTCCGTGTAGCTGAACCAGGCCTCGTGCCCGCCCTCCGGACGCTCGAAGATCCCCCCGATCGAGCCGAGCCCCGGCAGCGGGACCTCGCCGATCCGCTCGCCGGTCTCCAGGGCGTGGACGGAGATCTCGCCGATCGCGTGCCGGGTCCGGCCGACGAGCAGGACCGGCTCTGCCATGCCGTCGAGGATCGCGAAGTCGGACAGCACCGCCTCGGCGTCCTCGGGAATGAGGTCGCGCCAGTGCTCGGGGCCGGGCGTCTCCGGAGAGGTGACGCAGACCCGCCCGCGCGAGGCGTCGAGGTCGGTGAAGACGTAGAGCCGCCCGTCTCGGCCGAAGTGGAGTCCGGTCTGGGCGTCGACGTCCTGCTGCACGGTGACCAGTTCCGGCGCCCGCGGCGACGAGGCGACCAGGTCGGCCACCCACAGGTCGTTGCGCGGGGCCGTCCCCCGTGAGGCGGAGATCGACAGCCATCTGCCGTCGAGCGAGACCGACACCCCGTAGTAGTTGGTCTTCTCCAGGCCATCGCCGAAGATCAGCACGTCCTCGTCGGGGGAGGTGCCGACGCGGTGCAGGTAGACGCGGCGGTGGAACTGCTCCTCGCCGGCCGGGACCAGCGAGGGCGCCAGCCTTCGCACGTAGTAGAACGCCTCGCCGCCGGGCAGCCAGGCCACGGGGGAGTAGCGGCAGCGGTCGATCGGCCCCTCGACGACCTCTCCGGTCGTCACGTCGACCACGTACAGGCGCGACTCCTCGTCGCCGCCGATCGAGATCTGGTACGCCAGCCGGTTGCCCTCCTTGTCCGGCTGGTAGGAGTCGAGCGTGGTCAGGCCCGAGGGGTCGAGGGCGGTGGGATCGAGCAGCACGCGCTCGCCGCCACCGTCCGCGACGTACAGGACCGGGTGCTCCTGGTCGGGGGCCCGGCGGGTGAAGAAGCGGCGTTCGCCGCGCCAGGACGGTGTCCCCACCGACCCGGACCGCAGCAGTTCGGCGATGCGCTCGCGGAAGTGGTCGCGCCCTTCGAGTTGGGCGGACCGGAACAGGGTTTCCTGCGCGTCCAGCCACTCCTTCGTCGCCGGATCGTCCGGATCCTCCAGCCACCGGTACGGGTCGGGGACGGGCGTTCCATGGAGATCGTCGACGATGTCGTCACGGCGGGCTGGCGGGTACGGCACTCGGCTCATGCTGGCACTTTAAATCAGCCGGGCGACTGCGACGGTACATCGTCCGTACCCGGCCAAGACGGGAATAAAGGGGTGAACTGCTGGGCATAGAAGCAGCAGGCGTTCCAGTCGTTCACCTCACGGACCCGTTTTATGGGGTGGCGAAGGGGCCGCCGAAAAGGCCACACTTTGGTGAAGGGCGGTGCCGTGGTGACGATCCGCTGGGCCGTCCGGCGGAGGTCCCTGTGACGGAAGCACCCGGGTCCCAACCGACGGGGCCACAACCCAGGCGCACAGCCGAGACCGCTGTGGAGGCCGGCTGATGCGCCAAGTCCTGCTACTCAACGCCACATACGAACCGCTGACCACGCTTTCCCTGCACCGGGCCGTCATCCTGGTGTTGAGAGAGAAGGCGGACGTCGTCCACCGCGACGGCCGGGGCGCGGTCCTGCGCTCGGCCACCCGCACGCTCGACGTCCCGTCGGTGATCAGGCTGCGGCGTTACGTCCGCATTCCCTACCGGACGCGCATCCCGCTCACCCGGGCGGCGCTGATGCGCCGGGACAACTTCCGCTGCGCCTACTGCGGTCAGCGGGCCGAGACCATCGACCACGTCATCCCGCGATCCAGGGGAGGCCCCCACACCTGGGAGAACTGCGTCGCCTCGTGCATGCCGTGCAACCACCGCAAGGCCGACAGGCTGCTGGAGGAGCTCGGGTGGGCGCTGAGCGTGCCCCCCGTGGTGCCGCACGGCGCGCACTGGCGGCTCATCGGCGCGCAGCTCGACGGCGATCCGCAGTGGGCGCCCTACCTGTCGGAGACGGCGGCCTGACGGATGGCGTCATGAAGTGGACGATCACCGCCGACGTGGAGGAGTACGCCGCGGCGGCCGAGCCCTGGCTGTTGCGCGATCCCGTCCGCAACACGGTCATGCTGACCGTGTTGCGCGGGATCCGCAGCGGCCAGTTCGCGGTCGATCCCCTGCTGGCCTGGCTGGAGGACGGCGACACGGTGGCGGGGGCGGCCTGCCAGACGCCGCCCTATCCGCTCGCGCTGGGCGACGTTCCGCTCGCGGCGCTTCCCCTGCTGGCGCGCGACCTGATCGAGATGGACCACGACGTGCCCGCGGTCGGCGGTCCTGTGGCCGTCGCCGAGGCGTTCGCACGAGCCTGGTGGCGGCCGGAGACACGCCGCCGGGCCGAGCGGCTCTACCGCCTCGGTTCGCTGCGGGCTCCCTCCGCGCCGGGGAAGCCTCGCGTGGCAAGCCCCGACGACCTGCCCACGGCCGTGCGCTTCTTCCAGGAGTTCCAGCACGAGGCACACGTCGAGCGCACGGCCGACCCCACTCCCGTCGTCGCCGCGCGTGTCAATCGCGAGGAACTGATCTGGTGGGAGGACGACGACCGGCCCGTGTCCATCGCCGGAGTCTCCGCGCCGATCGCCGGCATGTCGCGAATCGGGCCCGTCTACACCCCGCCCGATCTGCGCGGACGCGGGTACGGCAGCGCCGTCAGCCACGCGGCCAGCAGGAAGGCGCTCGACGACGGTGCCACCGAGGTGCTGCTGTTCACCGATCTCGGCAACCCCACCTCGAACTCCATCTATCAGCGGCTCGGCTACCGGCCCATCGCCGACTACGCCACCATCCACTTCACCTGAGGTGTTTCCCGGTGCTTCCCCGGGGGCGCTGGCGGTCGCCGCGCCTGGCCGTAATCTGGACGCATGCCTCGCTATGACTATCGTTGCCGCGCGTGCGGATCGACGTTCGAGCTCAACCGTCCCATGGCGGAGGCCGGCGACCGGGCGGTGTGCCCCTCCGGCCACGACGACACCGTGAAGCTGCTGTCCACCGTGGCCGTCACGGGCAGGGCGTCCGGGGCTCCCGCCGCCCGTCCGTCGGGCGGCGCGGGCGGCGGTTGCTGCGGAGGTGGCTGCTGCGGCGGCTGATCCGAGCGGTTTCCGGCCGTGCGTGCGGTGTCCGGCCGTGCGTCCGCGTCCGGCCGTGCGTGCGGTGTCCGGCCGTGCGTGCGGTGTTCGGCCGTGCGTCCGCGTCCGGCCGCCTGCGGCCCGCGGGCGTGGGCGCCAGGCGCCACGCCCGCGGACAGCGGCGTCAGGCCGCGGACGGGCGACTGGCCCGCGAGCGCCGTTGGAACGGCAGGTAGCGCTGCGGCAGGTGGGCGCGGGCCGGCAGGTCGGTCGGCTCGACCGCCAGGATGCGGTCGAAGCGGAAGGCCCTGATCGACCGGCGCATGCGGCACCAGCCCACCAGGTACCAGAACTCGCCGTGGACCAGGCAGGTCACCGGCTCGACGTCGCGGACCGTCATCCGGCCCGCGGCGTCGTGATACTGGATGCGGATCACCAGGCGCGCGGTGATCGCGTTGGCCACCGCCCGCGCCCGCCGGGCGACGTCGGTGGGCAGCGGAGTGGTCAGGGTGGTCAGGGTCGTGGCGATGACGTCGTCGTCCAGATCGAGGTGCTCGAAAGCGTGGCGCAGACCGCGCCGGGCGGTGACCGACTGCGGGCCGGCACCGAGATGAGCGAGCGACAGGGCGAGGGCGGCGAGTTCCTCGGCGGTCAGCGAGTGCCGAATGACGTTGGCCATACCTCGACAATAGCGACGAGGACTGACATTTTTCCGAACGCGTGCTCGGGAAGAGCGATAGGTTGGTCTGTCCTCCCGGTCATCGTTTCCTGTCCGGGACGCTTGGCCGCCGATGTGGGAAACCGCTTTTTCCACCCACCGCCGGCCACTGTGGTTTCTCCGGCATGTATCCCCATCCAGCGTACGACCACGGGAGTGGACGACGCGGGCCACACCGGCGGCGACGCCGTGCGCCGCGAGGTCGGGGCGGCACCGGACGGCTTCGCGAGCGCCGCGGACGGATGACGCGCTGAAACTTTCACCAGCGGGGCTCCGCCCGGAAATCACGGTGAGCCGGGTATTCGAAACATTTCGCCGAATCGCTCGTAAAATTTCCGCGATCGCCGCTGCGTATCGGATTTCGGCTGCGTGATCAGCCACAAACGCGTTTCGGGCCCTCGGCGGAGCGCACTTTCAGTCGGCACGATGTTCCGGCCTGCCGAAAACGCAGACGATTGACCGTTCCTGGGGGAGGTGGTGCATTCGCTGTGGCTGATTGCAAATGCGGGAGAAGGGACACCAATGTTCGCTGTGAATCCAGCTCGGAGGGTGCTCGCGCTCGGTGCGGCGCTCGTCACGACCGGCGTGCTGAGCCTGGCGCTCGCTCCCAGCCCTGCCATGGCCGGCACCGTCACGCTGCAGGCCACGGTGGACTGCCTCAACTACAACAGTTTCGGGGACACCAGGGACTGGTACCCCATCTCCCCGTCCGTCGGCGCCTCACCGTACGGCGGAGGGGGGACGGTGCCCTACACCAGCATGGTCGCCGTCCCGGCCACGCACGCGTGGCAGTTCACGCAGACGCTGCCCAGTGGGACGACGTCCGTCAGCGTCTCCGCCATGTGCAGCGAGGGCCATACGTACGACTTCGCCGGCTCCGCGGGCGGCGTCAGCATCCCCGCCGGAACCACCACCGTGACCGCCACCTGGGGCTGCACGACGGCCCCCGTCTATCCCGGTCCGTGGATGACGAACTGCAGCGTGCAGTCGGTTTCCTACAGCTGACCGGTATGAACACGTGGGGCCGCCTCAGGCGAGGCGGCCCCACACGACTATCGGGAGAGCTGGGACAGGTCGCGGGACGCGCCGGTCGAGGCCGAGGTGGTCAGCGCGGCGTACGCCTGCAGGGCGGCCGACACCGGGCGCTGCCGGTCGCGCGGCCGGTAGCCGCCGAGGTCGGCCAGCAGCCGCTCGCGGCGGGCGGCCAGCACGTCCTCGGCCACCTTGAGCTCGATGGAGCGGCCCGGGATGTCGATCTCGATGATGTCGCCGTCCTCGATCAGGGCCATCGTGCCGCCCTCGGCGGCCTCCGGGGAGGCGTGGCCGATGGACAGGCCCGACGTGCCGCCCGAGAAGCGGCCGTCGGTGATCAGCGCGCACGCCTTGCCCAGGCCCTTGCCCTTGAGGAAGCTCGTCGGGTAGAGCATCTCCTGCATGCCCGGGCCGCCCTTGGGGCCCTCGTAGCGGATGACGACCACGTCACCGGGCTTGACCCGGTTGCCGAGGATGCCCTCGACGGCGTCCTCCTGGGACTCGAACACGACGGCGGGACCGGAGAAGCGCCAGATCGACTCGTCCACGCCGGCGGTCTTGACCACGCAACCGTCCTGCGCGATGTTCCCGTACAGTACGGCGAGGCCGCCGTCCTTCGTGTACGCGTGGTCGAGGTCGCGGATGCAGCCCTCGGCGCGGTCGAGGTCGAGCGACTCCCAGCGGGCGTCCTGCGAGTACGCCTTCACCGTGCGCACGTTGCCGGGCGCCGCGTGCCACAGTTCCACGGCCTGGTCGGTGACCTCGGGGGACTTGGGGTCCCACTTGGCGATGTACTCCGCGATGGAGGCGGAGTGGACGGTCGGCAGGTCGCGGTGGAGCAGGCCGGCCCGGTCCAGCTCGCCGAGGATGCCGGGGATGCCGCCCGCCCGGTGCACGTCCTCGACGTGGTACTTCAGCGTCGCGGGGGCGACCTTGCACAGGCACGGCACCCGCAGCGACAGCTCGTTGATCTCCTTGAGCCCGAAGTCGACGCCCGCCTCACGGGCGGCGGCCAGGATGTGGAGGATCGTGTTGGTCGATCCGCCCATGGCGACGTCGAGGGCCATCGCGTTCTCGAACGCCTCGCGGGTGGCGATGCTCCTCGGCAGGACCGACTCGTCGTCGTCCTCGTAGTAGCGCCGGGCGAGGTCGACGATCTGCCGTCCCGCGTTCTCGAACAGGGTCTTGCGGGCCTTGTGGGTGGCCAGCGTGGTGCCGTTGCCGGGCAGGGCCAGGCCGATCGCCTCGGCGAGGCAGTTCATGGAGTTGGCGGTGAACATGCCGCTGCAGGACCCGCAGGTCGGGCAGGCGTTCTCCTCCATCTCCAGGAGGTCGGCGTCCGACACGCTCGCGTCGGCGGAGGCGATCATCGGGTCGATCAGGTCGAGCTTGCGGCCGGGGATCTTGCCGGCCTCCATCGGGCCGCCGGACACGAAGATCGTGGGAATGTTGAGCCGGAAGGCGGCGAGCAGCATCCCGGGCGTGATCTTGTCGCAGTTGGAGACGCAGACCAGCGCGTCGGCGCAGTGGGCGTTGACCATGTACTCGACCGCGTCGGCGATCAGCTCGCGGGACGGCAGCGAGTAGAGCATGCCACCGTGGCCCATCGCGATGCCGTCGTCCACGGCGATCGTGTTGAACTCGCGCGGGATGGCCCCCGCCTCGCGGACCGCGCCGGCCACCACCTCTGCGACCTCGCGCAGGTGCACGTGGCCGGGCACGAACTGCGTGAAGCTGTTGGCCACCGCGACGATCGGCTTGCCGAGGTCGCTGCCCGCTACGCCCGTGGCCCTGAGCAGCGCGCGGGCGCCGGCCATGTTCCTGCCGTGAGTGACAGTGCGGGACCTGAGAGCGGGCATCGATGGACCCCCATCCGGAGACTACTGAGTCTTCAAATGGTACGGCCAGTGCCCGGCTGCCGAGACCCGCTGTCCACGAGTCGGGACGTGTCTACTCGGGATACCGCGAGGGCAGCACGCGTTCGGCGGCCCGGTAGATCGCGTCGATCTCCGCGGTGGTGAGCGACCTCTCCCGCTTGGTGATCCACTTGCGCACCAGCCCGCCGGAGAAGACGTCCACCTCACGGATGTTGAGGATGCGCCACGGGATCGGCGGCCCGTAGATGGCCAGGGACGGCACCACGGTGATCTCCCTGCCGAGCGCCTTGCTGATCAGGTCGCTGGCCTGCGCCGCCTCCCACCGGGCCTCGTCGAGCCGCGGCTTCTGGTTGAACGGGCCGTGGAAGAGCTTGCGGTGCGACTGGACCCGTACGGGCAGCCGCTTGTCCCACTTCTCCGAGTCCACCGCGTACACGCCGGTGGGCCCGACCACCAGGTGGTCGATCTGAGCCTCGCTGCCGGGGATGGCTCGGGCGTGCAGCGTCTTGTACCCGTTGCGCTCCAGCTTCTTGAGCTGGGCCTCCGTCTGACGCTCCGCCGCGGAGGCGCGCCGCCACGCAGGGATGGAGGAGACCGTCCTCGCCCGGTAGACGGCGTCAGAGACGCACGCGAGGATGGCCGCGGTGAGCCCGAGCCGCCAGCTGCCGAAGAGCACGCCGAACACCACGCCCGCCGCGACCGCGATCACGGCCCGGCGGCGCAGGTGGCGGTATCGCGTGTCCTGCCACAGGCTGCTGAGCGACGTGCGCTCGACCGGAGCGTACGTGGGAGACGCCGGCGCCTCAGGTGGCGCCGAAGGGCGTTCCGCCTGCTCTGACGATTGGTCACTCACCCATATAGGTGACGTATCGTGACCGTCTTCTGGCGCTAGACCGGTATCCACATCACTCACGGTAGTTGAGCCGTCAGCGGCTTGCCTAGTGTTGGATGGTTCATACTTTTGTGGCCTGCTTGAGCCGATTCGTTGCGCGGAAGTGCGGGTATCTTCTCTAGATATCCGTCGCCCGAGGACCTACCGTTCGGTAGCGTGGCGCACATTCACGATCTTACCGCCCTTGAGCAGGCGGCAGCCGTACGTACGGGTGAACTTTCTCCTGTCCAGATCACCGAGCACTACCTGGAGCGCATCGAGCGGCTCAACCCCGGCCTGGGGGCGTTCGTCACGGTGACCGCCGACCGGGCTCTGGCCCAGGCCCGCGAGCAGGAGGCCCGGCTCGCCGCCGGAGACGCGGAGGACCTGCCCCCGCTGCTGGGCGTGCCGATCCCCATCAAGGACCTCAACTTCGTCAAGGACGTGCCGGTCTACTTCGGCTCGGCCGCGTACGAGGGGTTCGTCGCGCCCGCGGACGACAGCATGGTCGAGCGCCTTCGGGACGCCGGCACGATCATGCTGGGCAAGACCAGCACCCCCGAGTTCGGCATGCCCTGCTACACGGAGACCTACCTGCACGAGCCCACCCGCACGCCGTGGGACACCACGCGGTCGGCCGGGGGATCGAGCGGAGGAGCGGGGGCCGCCGTCGCGGCCGGTCTCGCGCCCGCCGCGCAGGGCAGCGACGGCGCGGGCTCGATCCGCATCCCCGCCTCCGTCTGCGGCCTGTACGGCATCAAGCCCAGCCGTGGCCGCATCTCCGCGGCCCCGATCATGCCCGACCTCGCGGGGCTGTCGACCAACGGGCCGCTGGCCAGGAACGTCGCCGACGCCGCGGCGCTGCTGGACGTCATGGCCCACAACAATCCCGGGGACCTCTACCACGCCCCGGCGCCGGCGCTCGGGTCGTTCTCGGCCTACGCCGGGCGGGACCCGGGCCGCCTGCGGATCGCCAGGTTCGCCACACCCGCCGTGCCCGGCGCGGAGGTCCACCCCGACGTGCTGGCGGCGTACGAGAGCGCCTCGGCGGTGCTGGAGTCGCTCGGGCACGAGGTCGAGGAGATCGCGCCGCCGTTCGGCCCGGACGTGGTGCCCGAGTTCGTCAAGATGTGGTTCAGCTTCTCCTGCATGCACCCCGTGGCGGAGGAACTGGAGCCGAAGCTGCGCCCGCTCACCGCGTGGCTGCGCGAGCGCGGCCACGCGATCTCGGCCCCCGAGTTCCTCCAGGCGCAGTCGACGCTCCAGCTCGCCACCCGGTTCGCGCTGCTCGTGACCGACGCCTACGACGCGGTGCTCTCGCCGACCGTCACCCAGCCGCCCGTGCCCGTGGGCTGGTTCGAGGACGTCGAGTCGCCCGAGGAGACGTTCGAGCGGATGATGCGCTTCGCCCCCTTCGCGGCCATCTACAACGTAAGCGGCCAGCCCGCGGTGAACCTCCCGCTCTACTGGACGCCCGACGGCCTCCCCATCGGCGTCATGCTGGCGGGCAGGTATGGCGACGAGGGGACGCTCATCTCGCTGTCGTCCCAGGTGGAGGCGTCGGTCGGCGGCTTCTGGGGGGATCGCAGGCCGCCGGTCTGGTGACGGCTATCCCCGCAGGCTATCCCCGCAGCAGTTCGACGACGTACGCCGAGACGTCGGCGAGCAGCGTGGCCGGCCGCACCGGCGCCGCCGCGACGGCGGAGAACAGGGCGGGAAGCCCCGGCAGCGGGAAGCCGTCGTCGGCGGTGACCGCGGCGGCCGCCTCGTGCTTGGCCAGCGCGGCGCGGCTGCGCTCCCACGCCTCCAGCACCTCCTCCGGCGACGGCACGCCGAAGCCGTGGCCGACGGGGGCGGCGTGGCGCAGCCGTACGAGCGGGGTCTCGGCGAACGCCAGCGCGATCCGGCAGCGGGCGGACAGGCCGTCGAGGTCCGGCACCCAGTCGAGGGCGGGGCAGGGGGTGCGGCACCGGCCCGCGCAGGTGGCGAGGGCCCCGGCCACCTGGCTGTGCTGCCGGTCGAAGTAGGCCCGCCAGCCCGCGGGCGGCTCCACGGCCACCCGCAGCGTCCGCTCCGCCGCCGACCGCTCCGCCCTCGTATGGTCGCACTCCCGGTCGGGCATGACCCCGAACCGGCTGCCGGGGGCGCGCAGGCCCTCCGGCCAGCGAACCGGGTCGCCCGCGTGGCCGAGCGCGGGCTCGAAGGCGAGCAGCGGGAGATACTCGCTGCAGATGTGCACGGCCGCGATCATCGAGCTGAGCTCGCGCCGCCGCCAGCGCGCCTCGACGACCTCGAGGAGCAGCGCGTACGCCGGCCGCAGCGAGTCGAGCGCGCCGCGCGGCTGCTCTCTCGGTGTCTGCGGCATGTGGCACGCGCGGGCGCGCCTGCGCAGGTCGGCCGGCACCGTCTGGGCGTCGATCTCGGTGTGGAAGTCCTCCGCGTCGAGAGTGAGCAGCCGCTGGCCGAACTCGCAGACCGACGCCACCAGGGCCGCCCGCCCGCCCTCCCCGAGCACGGCCGGCGCGAGCGCGCCGACGTCGCCGAACGAGTACCTCCCGGCCAGGGCGATCAACAGGTCGTGGGCTGAGTGCACCCGACGACCTTACTCAGGGCGCCGGCGGTCATCCGCCCTGCCGTCCTCGGCTCGGGACGCACGCGCGGGGTGGTCGGGCAGGACGCGCACCTCGCCGAGGTTCTCCGGTGCGTCCACCAGATGCTCGCCCGTGTCGTCGTAAGAGGCCCGCAGCCGGGAGCCCTCGACGACGTCGATCCGCCTGATCCAGCCGAGTCTGCGCCCCGCCGCGGCCCGCACCTTGTCGCCCTCCCGCAGGGGGCGCCACATCTCCTCGCTCAGGCCCATGGCCCTGACCTCGCGGGAGCCCCCTTCGTCGATCGCGCACCAGTACGTCCACTTGGCGGTGTCGTTCGCCTTGCCGCCGTCCCGGAAGCGGCGCAGCCGGACGATCCGGCCCTCGACGGTCGCCGCGCCGCCGAGGTCGACGATCGCGTAGACGACCGGCAGACCGGCGACCGCCAGGCCCGCGGCGAGGGCGGTGGGCAGGACCAGCCCGTCCGGCCACACGCCGAAGGCGGTGGCGACCACCAGGAGGATCCAGGTGAAGAACCCGGCGAACCAGCCGGCCGCGAGGCCCCGCAGGATCGTCGCACCCGGCGGCCGGCCCCACAACAGGCGTGAGGGGTAGCGGACGTTCACGACATGCCACATCCCGCCGTAGTCGGACCAGGCCCGGTTGTCGTCCGCGGGGGTGCTGACCGGAAGGCTTCCGACGGCCCGCGGCGCGAGCCCGAGCGCGGCGGCGTACGCGAGGTGGCGGCCCCAGATCACGACCGAGGCGGCGGGCTGCTCGGCGAACCGCCCGGTCGCCCGCAGGTGCTCGCGGACGCCGAGCCAGTGCGCGGCGGCCCTGGCCCCCTCGGCCGTGCCGCGCTCCCCGTTCAGTCTGCCCATCAACGCCACGAGCAGGGCGAAGGACACGATCGCGGCGCCAGGCCCGCCGTCGTGGTTCGCGCGGGCGTCGTCGGCGGAGACCGCGATGCCGATCGCCACGGCGGGGACGACCGCCGCCGCGCCGAGGAGCAGCGCGTGGGCCCGGCTCCAGCGCGGCCGGGACAGACCCTGCTCCCGCGCCTCGACGATCACCTTCCTGCGGAAGCTCTTCCACCACCGGCGCAGGTCGCGCGAGCCCTCGGCCAGAGCCCCGGTCGCCACCACGCCGTCGACGGCCAGCGCGCGCACGTGGTCGTAGACGAGCCGCTCGTACGGCCTCAGGCCGCCCGGCTCTCCGCGCAGCCGTACGAGGGACAGCTCGGGGCCGATCTCCTCGACGGCCACGACGCCCCTGGCGGCCAGGTCGAGCAGGGTGGCGGAGGCCGCCTCGTCGCACAACCGCCAGCCGCCGGTGATCAGGTCGACCACCGCGGGGGACTGCCCGGCGAGCTCCCCGGTGGCCGGCCCCGGCTCGACGTCCGGGTTCCCCGTCGCCACGGCGAGCGCGAGCAGGAGCAGCAGCCACAGGCCGGTCGCCGCCGCCGCGGCCATCCAGAAGGCCATGATCAGAACCTGACCTGCACGGGGCCGCGCTCCTCGCCGGGCGCCCGGAAGTACTCGCGGGGCGTGAAGCCGGTCATGCCGGCCACGATGTTGGCGGGAACCGTCTGGATGGCGTTGTTGTAGGTCAGGACGGCGTCGTTGTAGTACTGCCGGGAGTAGGCGATCCGGTTCTCCGTGGCGGCCAGCTCCTCCTGGAGCTCGGCGAAGACGGCGCTCGCCTTGAGGTCGGGGTAGGCCTCGGCCACCGCGAACAGGCTCTTCAGCGCGCCGGACAGCATGTTCTCGGCCGCCGCCCGCTCCTCGGGGCCCCGGGCGCCGATGGCCTGGGAACGCGCCGCGACGACGGCCTCCAGTGTGGCCCGCTCGTGGGCGGCGTAGCCCTTGACCGTCTCCACGAGGTTGGGGATCAGGTCGTAGCGGCGCTTGAGCTGCACGTCGATCTGCGCCCAGGCGTTGTCGACGTTGTTGCGGGCGCGTACGAGGCGGTTGTAGGCGGAGACGAGCGTCGCGACGAGGACGGCCACGACGGCGAGGACGACGATCATGGGGATCATGGCGATCACGGGCCTTCTGCACGGACGGTGGTCCCGGCCCGTTCACCCTGTGAACGGCCCGGCGCGCCCATGGCACCCCTGATGCCTTGCACCGGGCTTGCGCCCCGCTTTCACGCTCCCGCTCACGTTCCCGCCCGCCGCGCCACCTGTCCCCTGGCACGCCCGAGGGCCCCGGCGGTGTGCCGGGGCCCTCGGGGTAGTGATCGTGCGGCCGGACGCGGATCAGGCGGAGGCGTCCCGGGCCCGGGCGCGCAGCGCCCGGCTGACGCCGTCCGCGCCCTCAAGCAGCAGACGGCGCAGCGCGTGCGGCGGCTGCTCGGCGCTGATGTGGTCCTGCGTGCGGGCCACGGTCTCCGGACGGATCAGCAGCGCGGGGTAGCAGCCGATGGCGAAGTTCTGCGCCATGTCGGAGGTCCACTCGCTCCAGACCCGGCCGACCTCCTCGAAGTACCGGTCGGCGTACGGTTCCAGCAGCTCGGGGTGGTGCGGGTCCACGAAGCCGAGGATCGTGGCGCGCAGCAGCGCGCCGCTCAGCTTCCCTCCCACGATCGTCGCCCAGGTCTCGGCCTTGGCCTCCGGGGTCGGGATCGAGGCCCGGCTGGTGGCGGCCGAGCGCTCGCCGGTCGCCGTGGCGTCCCTGGCCAGCTCGGCGTCGATGTCCCCGGCGCCGAGGACGCCGCCGGACACGAGCGCCTGGATGAGCGTCCAGCGCAGGTCGGCGTCGACGGCCAGGCCCTCGGGCGCCTCGGTGCCGTCGAGCACGCCCTTGAGGAACGCCAGGTCCTCGGACGAGGTGGCGGTCGCGGCGAGGGCGTTGACGTAGGCGAGCTGGTGGTCGGAGCCCGGCTCGGCCGCCGCGACGAGGCGGCGCAGCGCGCCGGCCAGCTCGGTCAGGCCGGTGGCCCGCCACGCCGGGTCGGCGTACTGCTGGACGGCCTGGCGGGCCTGGCGCAGCACGGTCTGCAGGACGGTCATGTCGCGCACCGAGTCGATGCCGGAGACGACCAGCTTGACGTAGTCGCGGGTGGCCATCTCGGCGTCCCGCGTCATGTCCCAGGCGGCCGACCAGCACAGCGCGCGGGGCAGCGACTCGGTGAACGCGGTGATCCCGCCGCCGACGAGGGTGCGCAGCGACCGCTCGTCGAGCCGGATCTTGGCGTAGGTGAGGTCGTCGTCGTTCACCAGCACCAGGTCGGGCCGGCCCTCGCCGACCAGCTCGGGCACGGCCGTGCGCGCGCCGACGATGTCGAGCTCGACCCGCTTGGTCCTGGTCAGCACGCCGTCGCGCAGGGAATACAGGCCGATGGCCACCCGGTGCGAGCGCAGCGTCGGGTGCTCCTGCGTGGCCTCCTGCAGCACGTCGAAGCTCAGGAACCGGCCCTCGTCGTCGGTGGTGAACGACGGCCGCAGCGTGTTGACGCCCGAAGTCTCCAGCCACTCCTTCGACCAGGACGACAGGTCGCGCCCGGAGGTGCGCTCCAGCGCCGACAGCAGGTCCTGCAGGGTGGTGTTCTTCCAGGCGTGCTCGTTGAAGTAGTCGCGCACCCCGGCGAGGAAGTTGTCGAGCCCCACGTACGCGACGAGCTGCTTGAGCACCGAGGCGCCCTTGGCGTACGTGATGCCGTCGAAGTTGACCTCGACGGCCTGCATGTCCGGGATGTCGGCGGCGATGGGATGGGTGGAGGGCAGCTGGTCCTGCCGGTAGGCCCAGGCCTTCTCGACGTTGGCGAACGTCGTCCACGCGCCCTGGCCCCACCGGGTGGCCTCGGCCTGGCACAGCACGGACATGTAGGTGGCGAACGACTCGTTCAGCCACAGGTCGTCCCACCAGCGCATGGTGACGAGGTCGCCGAACCACATGTGCGCCATCTCGTGCAGGATCGTCTCCGCGCGGCGCTCGATGAGCGCGTCGGTCACGCGCGAGCGGAAGACGTAGTCCTCCAGGAACGTCACCGCGCCCGCGTTCTCCATGGCGCCCGCGTTGAACTCCGGCACGAACAGCTGGTCGTACTTGCCGAAGGGGTAGCGCAGGCCGAAGACGCGGTGGAAGAAGTCGAAGCCCTGCTTGGTGACCTCGAAGATGTTGTCGGGGTCGAGGTACTGCGCGAGCGAGCGCCGCACGTAGATCCCGAGCGGGATCCCGTCGTGCTCGTCCCGCACGACCGCGTACGGCCCGGCGATGAGGGCCGTGATGTACGTCGACATGACGGGGGTCGGCGGGAAGTGCCAGCGCTTGGCGGCCTGCAGCGTGCCGTGCCGCCCGCGGTGCTCCTCGAGCGCCTCGGCCGCGTCGGGGGCGGCGTTGGACACCACCTCCCAGTCGGCGGGGGCGAGGACGGTCAGCTCGAAGGTCGCCTTGAGGTCCGGCTGGTCGAAGCAGGCGTACATCCGGTGCGCGTCGGCCGTCTCGAACTGGCTGTGCAGGTAGACCTGCTGGTCCACGGGGTCGACGAAGCGGTGCAGGCCCTCACCGGTGCGCATGTAGGAGCAGTCGGCGTCCACGCGCAGCTCGTTGTGCCCGGCCAGCCCCGGCAGCGGGATGCGGCCCTTCTCGGCGTCGTAGGTGCTGACGTCCAGCTCCCTGCCGTTGAGTACGACCTTCCGCACGTGCGCGCCGTGGAGGTCGATGAACGTGTCCGCCCCCTCGCGGTCCGACGTGAAGTGGACCGTCGTGACGCTCTCGAACCGCTCCTCGCCCTCCGTCAGGTCGAGTTCGACCTGGTAGGACTGGACGGAGAGCAACCGAGCACGCTCCCGAGCCTCGTCCCGTGTCAGATTCCCTGCCACACCCGCTCCTCATCGCATGATCAACGCCCCCGATCCCCGCCGCCCCGTCGCGTCAGGGATTGCATGAATCCTGCCACGTCGCGGCGACACGGCGGATTCGAGATCGCTCCTACCTGGAATAGGAGATTTCCTGCCCGGGTTGACGACCGAGGGAACCATAGTCCGTTCGAGAGGGTGCCACAGTGTCCGACCGAAAGCTTGTCGATTTCTGGTTCGACCCCGCCTGCCCCTGGGCGTGGATCACTTCGCGCTGGATCCACGAGGTGGCCGCGCTCCGTCCCGTCGACGTGCGCTGGCACATCATGAGCCTGGCGGTGCTGAACGAGGACAAGGACATCCCCGCCGACTACCGCGAGCGGGTCAAGCAGACGCTCGGCGCCGTACGGGTGCTGGCCGCCGCCGCGGACAAGTACGGAGAGGAGGTCCTCGGCGACCTCTACACCGAGATCGGCAGGCGCTTCCACGACGAGGGGCGCGAGCGCGACCGGGACACGATCGCCGAGGCCCTCACCGCCGCCGGGCTCGACCCCGCGCTGGTGGCCGCCCACGACTCGGACGAGTACGACGAGGCGATCCGGCGCTCGCACGGCGAGGGCATCGACCTGGTCGGCCAAGAGGTCGGCACGCCCGTCATCGCCGTCGAGGGCGCGGCGTTCTTCGGCCCCGTCGTGTCGCCCATCCCCAGGGGCGAGGCCGCCGCGCGCCTGTGGGACGGCGTCCTGCTCGTCGCCGGCACCGACGGCTTCTTCGAGCTGAAGAGGTCGAGGACCCGCGACCCGATCTTCTCCTGAGACTTCACAGGCTCCTTCACCCTCGCGCGAACCGACCGGAAAGGTTTCCGCTGGAAGGCTCGCCATCTGACAGCGGAGGCGCAAGGATGAGTGACATGCGTCACCTCTACGTGAACGGAGCCTGGGTCCCGTCCTCCTCCCGCGAGGCCGTCGACGTCGTCAACCCCGCGACCGAGGAGGTCGTGGACCGGGTGCCCGCAGGGGCGCCCGCCGACGTCGAGTCCGCCGTCGCCGCCGCCCGCGCCGCCTTCCCCGCATGGTCGGCCCTGGAACCGGCGGAACGCGCCGCGTTCCTGGGGGCGGCGGCCGGGCTGCTGCAGGAGCGTGCCAAGGAGATCGCGGCGACGATCGCCACCGACATGGGCGCCCCGCTCACGCTCGCGCTGAAGGTGCAGACGCTGATGCCCGCCGAGGTGCTGGCCTCCTACGCCGACCTCGCCAAGCGGTACGAGTTCGACGGCGGCCGCGTGGGCAACTCGCTCATCGTGCGGGAGCCCGTGGGCGTGGTCGGCGCGATCACGCCGTGGAACTACCCGCTCCACCAGGTGGTGTGCAAGGTGGCCCCGGCCCTCGCGGCGGGCTGCACCGTCGTGCTCAAGCCGAGCGAGGTCGCGCCGCTCGCGGCGTACGCGCTGGCCGACATCTTCCACGAGATCGGGCTGCCGCCCGGCGTGTTCAACATGGTCAGCGGCCACGGGCCGGTCGTCGGCGAGGCCATCGCCGCCCACCCGGACGTCGACATGGTCTCGTTCACCGGGTCCACCAGGGCCGGCCGCAGGGTCGCGGCCCTCGCGGCCGAGACGGTCAAGCGGGTGGCCCTGGAGTTGGGCGGCAAGTCGGCGAACATCATCCTGCCGGACGCCGACCTGGAGAAGGCGGTGAAGAACGGGGTCGCGGGCGCCTACCTCAACTCGGGCCAGACCTGCTCGGCGCTGACCCGGATGCTCGTCCACTGGGACCAGTACGACGACGCCGTGCGGCTCGCCGTGGAGGCGGCCGGTGCCTACGTCCCCGGTGACCCGTTCGCCGAGGGCACCCGCCTCGGGCCCCTGGTGTCCGCCGCCCAGCGCGACCGGGTCGTCAGGTACATCAACCGCGGCCAGGAGGAGGGTGCCCGCCTCGTGCTCGGCGGGACCGACAACCCCATGGAACGGGGCTACTACGTCGAGCCCGCGGTCTTCGCAGGCGTCTCGCCCGGCATGTCGATCGAGCAGGAGGAGATCTTCGGCCCGGTGCTGTCGATCATCCCGTTCGCGTCGGAGAACGAGGCCGTCGAGATCGCCAACGGCACGCCGTACGGGCTGTCGGGGGCGGTGTGGGCGGGCACCGAGGACAAGGCGCTCGCGGTCGCGCGCCGCCTGCGCACCGGGCAGGTGGCGATCAACGGCGGCCGGTTCAACACGATGGCGCCGTTCGGCGGCTACAAGCACTCCGGGATCGGCCGCGAGCTCGGCGAGTTCGGCCTGGACGAGTTCCTGGAGGTCAAGGCCATCCAGCTGTAGGACGTCAGGGCGTCTGCAGGAGGATCTTGCGGCGCTCGTCCTTGCCCAGCCGGTCGACGTACAGCGTGCCCTCGAGGTGGTCGAACTCGTGCTGGAAGCACCGGGCGAGCATGCCCCGGGCCTTGACGATGACGGGCCGGCCGAGCTTGTCGACCCCGCGCACGGTCACTCCGGCGGCGCGGGCGGTCGGGGCGTACAGCGGCTTGCCGGTCTCCTTGCCGGGCACCGACAGGCAGCCCTCCTCCTCGACGACCTGCTCGGGGTCGTCGATCGTCAGCTCCGGGTTGATGACGTGGCCCTTGCGGTTGCTGATGTCGTAGACGAACAGCCGCCGGCCCACGCCGATCTGCGGCCCTGCGAGCCCGACGCCGTCGGCCTGGTACATGACCGCGAACATCTCGTCGATCAGCCGGCGCAGTTCGCGGTCGAAGTCCGTCACCGGTTCCGCGGGGGTGCGCAGGACCGGGTCGCCGACATAACGAAGCTCGCGCATGACACTCCTGTCAGGCCGGAGGTGTAAGGGACGGAGGCCCGTCTTGGCTATTACTTTAGTGGAGCCCGGGGTCGTCTTCGCCAGAGGCTTTCTGGGAAACTTGTGCCGTGCGTGTCTACATCGGTGCCGACCATGCCGGCTACGAGCTGAAGAATCACCTGGTCTCCTGGCTGAAGGAGCAGGGCCACGAGGTGGAGGACTGCGGTCCCCACGTCTACGACGCGGAGGACGACTACCCGCCGTTCGTGCTGCGGGCCGCGCAGGGCGTGGCCGGCGACGCGGGCAGCCTCGGGGTCGTGATCGGCGGCTCGGGGAACGGCGAGCAGATCGCCGCCAACAAGGTGCGGGGGGTGCGCGCGGCCCTCGCCTGGAACGAGGACACGGCGAAGCTGGCCCGCGAGCACAACGACGCCAACGTGATCAGCCTGGGCGCCCGCCAGCACACGCCGGAGGAGGCCGCCAGGTTCGTCGGCCTCTTCCTGGCCACGCCGTTCTCCGGGGCCGAGCGGCACGCCCGGCGGATCCGCCAGCTCGCCGACTACGAGACCACCGGCGAACTGCCGCCGCTGCCCGCCTGAGCACCTCTGGCCGTACCTCTGGCTAGTGGGTGTCCCTGTCCCTGTCCCGGCCCCGGCGGGGCTCCCGCCGGGGCGTCTCGTCGCGCAGCGGCCGCTGGTCGGCGGCCTCCTGCTGCTCGGACGTGGGCCGGGACACGTCACGGGCACGCATGGCCGTGATCGCGGTGATCTGCAAACTCTGCAGCGCCATGCCTCGAAGCCTACGCGGTTTCGACGCCCGCGCCCCGGCTGTCGGCGGTGCGTCTCAGAACACCCGGCAGCCCCAGGGGGCCGGGTCCCACGCCATCGCGGCCGACAGCTCGCGCAGGGCCCCCGGCCGGTGCTCCCGCACCAGCCCGGCGTCCGCCGCCGCCCGCAGGGGCCGCCCGCCCAGGTACGCCGCCCCCAGCACGTCGACCGGCAGCGTGAGGTCGGCGGGCGCGCCGGTCGGTTCGCAGGACGCCTTGTCGGTGACGAGGCGCCGGCGGCCGGCGTTCCACGGGCAGATCTCGTCCTCGACTTCCAGCACCAGGTCGGCCGGGGCCGCGTACGCGCGGGCGGCCAGGGCCCGGTCCACGTCCACCAGGCGGATCCACAGATCGTCGAACCAGACCGCGTTCAGCTGCCGGGGTTCGGCCAGCAGGTGCGTGATCGGGTCGTCCACCGGCCGCCGCCCGGCGTGGACGACCGAGCACAGGTCCCGGTCGAGGACGCCGCGCCAGACCAGCGCGTACGCCGCGGGATCGGAGGCCATCAGCTCCAGGAGCCGGACCTCCCCGTCCGGCACGGCGTGCTCGTTCCAGTCGGCCTTCGCCCGGAACAGGGCGTAGCCGCGCGCCCCCGTCGCGTCCTCCGCGAGCAGGCAGCGCAACGGGCCCATCCCGCCCCGGTCGTGCTCGGTGTCCGGGATGATCTCAGTCCGCCAGAACCCGTCGGACCTCGCGTACATGCCGGGACGGCCGGGCCGTACGGCGTCGTAGACCCGCCGAAGGCCGGGCAGCGCGTCGGCGGGGTCGGCCACGCGCAGGCGCAGCGCGGGATCGGCGGGGGCCGAGCGCGTGAAGGCCGAGCCGTGGGTGGGGATGCGGAAGGACAAGGTGTCGGCGGCCCTGCCATACCCGAAACGCCCGTAGATGCCCGCCTGGCTGGCGTAGAGCGCGGCGACGGCCTCACGCCCGTCCTCGTGCAGGCCGTGCAGCTGACGGGTCATCAGCGCGGTCAGCACGCCGCGGCGGCGATGCGAGGGGAGCACGCCCACCGACGTGACGCCGGCCACGGGGATCGGCCCGCCGGGGACCGTCATCTCGAAGGACAGCGCGCCGGCGCAGCCGACCATCAGATCGCCGTCGAAGGCGGACAGCAGGCGGTCGAGCTCCAGGACCTCGCGCCAGCGGTCGGCCATCTCCATGGGATAGGTGGCGCTGAACGCCTCGTAGTCGACGGCGACGAAGGCCGGCCACTCGAATTCCCCGATGGGACGAACGGTGATGCTCATCGAATCACCGTAGAAGCGGGCCGCCGGGTGAGGCGACCCAATATCCGTGCCGGATGATCTAGACGTTGGTCAAGCAGGTGCCGCCACCTGGGATGGCCGGATACAGTCGAGGCCATCATGACTTCCCGTCCGGCGCCGCTGATCCCTCCTCGGCTGCGCGCGCTCCTGGCGCGCGTGCCACTCCTGGTGCCGTTGGTCCGCTTTGTCAGGAAGGTTTGGTCGAAGGACCGGTACCTCCTCATCGCTCTCGTCGTGCTCACCGTCGTGATCGGCGTGCTCGACGCGGAGGTGTCGCCGTACTGGTTCTCGCCCTCGCTGCTGATCCTCTTCACGCTGATCGGCGGCCTCCAGCTCCGGCTGCGCAGCCTCGCGATCCTGCTGTGCGTGGTCGTGGCGTCCCTGGCTTACATGGGACCGATCAGGGGAGTGCTCAGCGTCGGCCCCGGCCTGCTGATCACGATGGCCTTCACCGCCGCGCTGGCCTGGATGATGGCGCGGACGCGGGGCAAGCTCGGCGTCCAGGGCCTGCGCGGCGACGCGATGCTGCTGGAGCTGCGCGACCGGCTCAAGCGGCAGAGCGAGCTGCCGCCGCTGCCCAAGGACTGGGGCGGCAAGGTGGTGCTGAAGCAGGCCGGGGGATCGTCGTTCGGCGGCGACTTCGTCGTCTCGATGCGGGAGGGCGACCGGGTCCGGGTGGCGGTCGTCGACGTGTCCGGCAAGGGCGTGGACGCGGGAACCCGCGCGCTCATGCTGTCGGGCACCTTCGGCGGCCTGCTCGGCTCGGTGGACGACTTCCTCGTCGCGTGCAACTCCTACCTGCACCGCCAGCTCGGCGACGAGGGGTTCGTCACCGCCGTCCACCTGGAGCTCGACCTGTCCACGGGGGAGTACACGATCACCTCGGCCGGGCACCCGCCCGTGGTCCGGTTCGACTCCGGGTCGGGCACGTGGCGGGTCTCCACGGCGAAGGGCGTCGTGCTCGGCGTGGTGCCCGACCTGGCCTGCGAGACCGACAGCGGGGTGCTGCGCAAGGGCGACGCGCTCATGCTGTTCACCGACGGGCTGATCGAGCAGCCCGGCCGGGACATCGACGCCGGGCTCGACCGGTTGCTGGGCGAGGCCGAGCGGCTGCTGCCGTCGGGATTCCGCGACAAGGCCCGGCAGCTCGTCCAGTCGATGTCCTCCGGCCACAACGACGACTGCGCGCTCGTCCTGATCTGGCGGCCCTGAATTCCTACAACCAGCCGGAGTCGGTGGCGATTCTCACGGCGTCGACGCGGTTGCGCGCTCCCGTCTTGACGAGGACGCGCGACAGGTGGTTGCGCACGGTGCCGACGGACAGGCCCAGCTCGGCGGCGATGTCCTTCGAGTGCCCGCCCCCCGCCGCGAGCCGCAGCACCTCGTGCTCCCTCGGCGTCAGCGGGCAGTCGGCGGCCTCCAGCGCGGCGACCGCCAGCTCGGAGTCGACGACCCGGCGCCCGGCGGCCATCCGGCGGATGCCGTCGGCGAGATGCTCGGGGGCCACCTCGATGCTCAGGTAGCCGAGGACGCCCGCCGCGAAGGCCCGCTTGAAGTGACCCGGGCTGGGCTGCGCCGACAGCAGCATCACGCGGCAGCGTGGCGCCTTCTCTCCCAGCCGCGCGGCCGCGGTGAGCCCGTCCACTCCGGGCAGGTCCGCGTCGATGACGGCGGCGTCCGGCCGCACGTCCAGGGCCGCGGGCACGATGTCCTCGCCCGACCCGACGTCCGCGACCACCCGCAGGTCGTCCTCCCCGTCAAGGGACGCGACCAGGCCTCGCCGTACCAACGGAAGGTGTTCGGCCACCAGGATCCGGATCAAGGTTCTCCCCTCTGGACGTCTCTCAAAGGGTGATCGACCAATTGCGTACTGTCAACGAAGTGTCCCCAATCGGTCACACATGGGCAAGCCGCACCCGTCCCGGAAAAGTCTTCACCCTCGTGCGGGTGGGCTACGCTCGAAGGGTGCTTCGTCCGCCAGGGCACCTTCTCCGATTCGGGGGTACGCGCTGATGAGCTGGCTCTTCGTGGCCGGATTCGGGATCCTCTTCGTCGGTCTGCTGGTCTCGATCGCGCTTCACGAGATCGGGCACCTCGTGCCCGCAAAGCTCTTCGGCGTCCGCGTGACCCAATACATGGTCGGCTTCGGGCCCACGATGTGGTCGCGCAGGCGGGGCGAGACCGAGTACGGCGTGAAGTGGGTTCCGCTCGGCGGTTACATCCGCATGATCGGCATGCTCCCGCCGCGTCCCTCCGACGCGCCCGGCAAGCTGCGCAGCGTCTCCACCGGTCCCTGGCAGGGCCTGATCGAGAACGCGCGGGCGGTCGCGTCCGAGGAGATCCGGCCGGGCGACGAGGACCGGGTCTTCTACCGCAAGCCCTGGTGGCAGAAGGTCATCATCATGGCCGGCGGCCCGGCGATGAACTTCGTGCTCGCGTTCGTGCTGTTCGCGGTCGTGATGATGGGCTTCGGCGTCCGTGAGCTGACGCCTGTCGTGTCCTCGGTGTCCAAGTGCGCCATCCCCGCAGCCGAGGCGGAGCACCGCGACTGCCGGCCGAGCGATCCCCTGACGCCCGCCGCCAAGGCCGGTCTGCGGCCCGGCGACCACATCGTCGCCGTCGGCGGCGCGCCGGTCGCCGACTGGGAGGCCGCGCAGCGGCTGATCCGCGAGCACGGCTCGGGGGTGACGACGCTCGGCATCGAGCGGGGCGGGCAGCGGGTCGACGTGAGCGTCGACCTGATCGCGCAGGACATGCCCTCGCTGACCGATCCCGACAAGGTCGAGAAGAACGTCGGCTTCCTGGGCGTGAGCCCGACCGCCGTCGTCGAGAAGAAGGGCCCCGGCTACGTCGTCGGGCAGATGTGGGACCTGACCGAGCGCACCGCCGTCGCGATGGTCAACATCCCCAAGAAGATGGTCGGCGTGTGGAACGCCGCGTTCTCGGGCGAGAAGCGCGACCCGAACGGGCCGATCGGCATCGTCGGGGCCGGCCGCATCGGCGGTGAGATCGCCGCCTCGGACCTCTCGGTCGAAAACAAGATCGAAATCTTCATCAACCTGCTGGCCGGGCTGAATCTCGCCGTGGGCATGTTCAACCTGATCCCGCTGCTGCCGCTGGACGGCGGTCACATCGCCGGCGGGCTGTGGGAGGGCGTCAAGCGGGCCTTCGCGCGGGTGCGCCGCCGGCCCGTCCCCGGTTACGTGGACGTGGCCAAGGCGCTCCCGCTGACGTACGTCATGGCGGCCCTGCTGGTCGTCATGGGCGGCCTTCTCATCTACGCCGACCTCGTCAACCCGGTCCGCCTGTCCGGCTGAGCCCCGCCGGGCAGGGGGGCTACTCGCCCGTCGCCCCGTCGATGCGCTCGCGCAGCAGATCGGCGTGGCCGTTGTGGCGGGCGTATTCCTCGATCATGTGGCACATGATCCAGCGCAGCGAGTAGTGGACGCCCTGGCGGTCCGTCTTCGTCATCGCGTCCAGGTCGGCGCAGGCCTCCTCGGCCGCCCGCGCGTGCTCGATCTCCGCGTGCCAGGTCGCGAAGGCGTCCTCGGCGGACGCGGTGTCCACGTTGTCGAACTCGCCGTCCGGGTCGTCGTCGCTGTAGTAGATGCCGCCGAGGTCCTCGCCGTTCAGCCGCCGCCGGAACCAGGAGCGCTCCACGTCGGCCATGTGCCGTACGAGGCCGAGCAGCGACATGCTGGAGGGCGGCACGGAGCGCAGCCGCAGTTGCTCCTCCGTGAGGCCCTCACACTTCACCGCGAGGGTCTCACGGTGCCAGTCCAGCCAGGCGCGCAGCATCGCGCGCTCTCCCGCGACGACAGGGGGATCGATACGTGTGTCGGTCATCCTGGCATCCTGCCCCGAGCCGGGGCGCGGAGTCATGTCAATTGAAGCTCGCCGGCCGGTATTCGAGCAGGACGACGCGCGAGTCGAGGACCCTGGTGCCGGCCAGTTCAAGCCCGGTGCGGGGGTAGCCGGCGTACGCGGGCTCCCGGCCGTCGCCGCCCAACGTCAGGGGGAAGACCATCGCCCGGAGCCGGTCGACCAACCCGAGCTCCATCAGGCTTCTCACCAGCGTGAGGCTGCCGATCGAGCGTAGCGGCACGTCCGACTCCCGCTTGAGCGCCGTGATCCGCTCGGCGAGGTCGCCGCGTACGAGCCGGGTGTTCTTCCAGGCGAGCGGCTCGCGCAGGGTGTTGGAGAAGACGGCCTTCGGCAGGTCGTTCATCCGGGTGCTCGCCTCGTCGGCGGCCGTGGACGAGATGGCCGCCAGCGCCTCATAGGTGACGCGCCCCATGAGCATCAGCTGCGGCTGCTCGGTCGCCTCGCGTATCCAGGCGTCGAGGCCGGGACCCGAGTAGCCGAAGAAGGGCCCCACGTCCACACCGGCGGCGAAGCCGTCAATCGACACGAACAAGTCCGCTATGAGTTCAGCCACGGCGTGACCCCTTCAGCGCATCCGGTTCTGCTCAGCATTGTCTGAGACAGCACGCGATATCGCGGCATCCTTGGGTCATGCCTCCAGAACCGGTGTGGAGGTGAGGAATCCCATGGTCTGCCGACGGCGCACATGAGTATGGTCTCCATTCAGCAGGCCGGTCAGGAAACCCAGCCCTCATTACTGCGATGTTCTCCGAGGCCGACGGAACTGAATTCGTCGAACAAGCCGTCGTTCCGGGCGCCGAGGTATCGGAGTGCTTGCGAGATGGGGCTACCTTCTACCGGGAAGGGTTCCTTCTCGCCCACCTTGAGCGGCCCGAGAACCAGACGCTCGTCATGCCAGACTGCTGCGCGCTGTTCGCCTGTTCCGCCGAAATATTCTGCCTCCACGTACGCTACGGGCCCGGCCTGTGACCAGCTGGCAATGGTGCGATCGAACCCATTGGGCAGGCGCCGAAACTCCTGCACACGATCAGCCGTATAGTCGACCACGGAGTCGAAAAGTTCGTCGGTGATGGGCAGAAGCGAAAAGCCCTGTCGCAGTGAGCCGAGCCGTGTATGGGTGAGTGCGGCGGTGACGGTGCGCAGCAGCTGGGTGCTTGCGATTACCGCCTGCACGTCATAACTCATGACGCCCCCTTCAGATATCCGGACCGGGCACGGCTTGGGCAAGCATGGCATGCCGCATGACCGACTAGGTGACAGCACGGACGTGCGGCTCTGAGCCGTTCGGCCCGGAGCCGAACACGTGGGCGGACAGCTCGCGGGCTTGGCCTCGATCTTTCGTGCCCATCCGATGGTGGGCTGCGCGGTTCGGTCGGCCGGCCGGTCAGGTCGACCATGGCGGTGAGCTCGGCGACTCGTGCTCCGGGGCGTACCTGCCTGTCGGCGTCGTAGGCGGGTGTCCACGTCGATTCGGGCAGAGCCAGGATCGCGTTCTGCCTGACAGAGATCAATTTGTGACTTTATGATCATCCCCTGGCAGCTTTTGACCAAGATCGGGGGAAATTGTCATGCTAACTCGTAGGGACTCGCTCCGGCTGCTCGCCGGCGTCGCGGCGGGGGTGGCCGCCGTACAGGCCCGTCCCGCGGCCGCGGCGACCCGCACATGGATCGTCACTGGGCAGAGCGCCCCGGCGCTGCAGCCGTTCGACGACACGCTCAAGAGCTTCATGCAGGCCCGTGCCATCCCGTACGCGTCGCTGGCGGTAGTGTGCCAGGGCAGGCTGGTGCTGGCACGCGGCTACAACTGGACGGAGAACACCGGCCTGCAGGCCGGGCCGACCTCGCTGTTCCGTGTGGCGAGCATGAGCAAGCCGGTCACCGCCACCGCGATCATGAAGCTCGTGCAGGACGGCAGGCTGAGCCTGTCCGCCAAGGTGGCGCCCATGCTGGGGCTCAGCACCGCCGCCGACTCCGACCTCGGCGACGTCACCGTGCTCCACCTGCTGCAGCACGTCGGCGGCTGGGACCGCGACAAGTCATTCGATCCGATGTTCCAGGACTTCGCGATCAGGGACCAGCTCCACGTACCGCTGCCGGTGACGCAGGCGAACATCATGGACTACACGTCGAGGTTCGAGCTCTACGCCCCTCCCGGCACCCACTTCGCCTACTCGAACTACGGCTACATGCTGCTCGGGAAGGTCATCGAGAAGGTCACCGGCCTCCCCTATGACACGTACGTCCGCCAGAACGTGCTCTCCCCGGTCGGGATCCAGCGCATGGTCCTCGGCCGCACCGCGCAGAGCCTGCGGCAGTCGACGGAGGTGACCTACTCCTCGCAGTACAGTGGGACGACCGTGCTCGACGCCTCCGGAGCCCTTGTGCCCTTCCAGTACGGCGCCTTCAACCTGGAGAACATGGCGGCGCACGGGGGCTGGCTCTCCTCGGCCGTCGACATGGCGAAGTTCACCACGATCTTCGACGCCCCCGGCCTGCTCACCTCGTCGAGCATCGCGCAGATGTTCGCCCAGCCCGCCATCGTCGACCCCGACGGCTGGTACTACGGCCTCGGCTGGTTCGTCCGCCCGGTCACCGGCGGCCTCAACACCTGGCACGACGGCTCGCTCCCGGGCACCTCCACACTCATGGTCCGGCGGTGGGACCGGCTGAGCTGGGTGGTGCTCTTCGACCAGCGCGACGACCCCTCGGGCCTCGGCTACGGCGACATCGACCCGCTGCTCCACCAGGCGGCGAACGCCGTCGGCTCCTGGCCGACGACGAACCTCTTCCCCAGCTACGGGCTCTGACCCCGCCACCCGCCGCCGGCGGCCACCGGCGAATCCGCCCGTGGCCGCCGGGCGGGTCCGCGTACTATGCCGGGGTCGTCACCTGGGCCGGTGATCAGCCGCCACTGCCCTACGGGTGGTGCCGCCGGTGCGCGGGTGCCGCTGACGGCCTCCGCCCGTCATCGCGCGCCGAAGAACTCACGCAGAGCCTGGGCCACGACGAGCGGGGCTCCGTCGTCCTCCGGCCCCGAATGCCCGACCCCCGGCAGGTCTATGCTTCGCGCGTGCGGGAGCACTTCGGCGAGTTTCCGGAGCGCGAGACGCAAGTATGCCGCGCTCTTCGTGCCGCCGAGGAGCAGCACCCGCGCATCGAGCGCCGCGTAGTCCATGACCGTGTCGGCCGTCTCCCTGATCACCTGTACGTCGAATCGCAGCGTCGGGATGAGCGCCTCGACCGGCACCTCATCGGGGGATCCGTCGCCCTGCAGGCGCGCGCCGATCGCCAGGAGCGGCACGAGGGCGAAGCGGGGGACCCTGGTGAACAACGACGGCTCGGCGTCCAAGCCTTTCATCCCCGTGACCAGAGCGGACGCGGATCTTCCCGCGGCGATCTCGCGGTCGAAGCGCGCCACCCAGTCCGTCGGCACCGAGCCGCCGATCGACAATGGAGGCTCATACAGGGCGATCCGGTCAAGGGCGGGCGTGACCAGGGCCGTACGCAGGGTGACGAGCGCGCCCGCGCTCAGGCCGAAGATCTGCGACGCGCCGGCCGCCGTGACGAGCGCCTGCAGGTCTTCGACCTCCCGCTCGACGCTGAAGTCCGCGCCGTGAGGGCCGCTCAGCCCACGTCCGCGCCGGTCGGGCACATACACGGTGAACGAGGTCGACAGAGCGGCGGCGAGCTTCGTGAAGTGCTGCGACGCCAGCATCGCGCCGTGTACGAGGATCAGTCCGGGGCCGTGGCCACTGCGGCGGTAGCCGATCACGGTCCCGTCGGCCGAACGAACCTGTTCGCGCGCGGTGCGCGGCGAATCCTTCATCGCGCGCCTACAGCCGGGACGAACATGTGCATCGCCCGCTTGCCGGTCTCCACCGCCGCGTTCCCGCGTTCCAGCAGGTCGTGCTGGTATTCGTCCAGAGCCGAGATCAGGTCCCGCCGGCCCTGATCGACCTCGGCCAGCCGCGCGCTCAGCCGTACGGCGTCCAGCATCGCGGTGCCGGCGCCGTTCCCGCCGCTGGCCGGCGTCAGGTGGGCCGCGTCGCCCAGCAGCGTGACGCGGCCCACCGGCCACGGCGGCATCGGGCGGTCGTGGACCTTGGAGCGGCCCACACCGCTCATGTCGGCGCTGCGTACCAGGTCCCGCAGGTCGGGGTGCCAGTCGTCGATCAACTCCAGCACCAGTTCGCGGGCGTCCTCCCGGTCCGGCGTGGTGGCCGCCGGGTGGTCCGGCGGTACGAGCAGCACCCACCTCACGTAGCTCTCTCTGCGGGGCATGGGCAGGCCGGGAACGAGTTCGGCGGCGGCTTCGCAGGGTTCCCTGCCGAACTGCATCCTTCCCAGCATCAGTGTGATCCCCGGTCCCTTGACCATCGTGCCGCGCCCCGGCACGAGTGCCAGGAAGCGGTCGGCGGCGGGGGTGCGGCCCATCACCCCGCACAGGCCGGCGTCGATGAGCTTGACCTCGGGCACCAACTGGCGCCGCACCACAGAGTTCCCGCCGTCGGCGCCGACCAGCAGGTCACCCGTGGCCCGCGTGCCGTCGGCGAAGAGCGCGGTGACGGTCCCGTCCGCCCCTTCCACGACGCTCTTCAGCCGTTTGCCGAAGGCGGCCCGGCCGTCCAGGTCGCCGAGCAGGATCTGCCGCAGCACCTGCCGGTCGAACGCCCTGGACTCCTCCGGTCCGGGCAGGTCGTCGCCGAGCAGCGTGAGCCGCTGGTCGAACAGCAGCCCCGGCCCGGTCAGGCTGCCGCTGGTGGCATCGGCCAGTTCGTACAGCCGTGGCGGCAGGCTGACGCGTAATGCCTCCATCGCCGGCGGCGCGAGTCCGATCCGGTAGCCCTGAGCCCGCTCGCCGGTGCCGTCGTCGGCCTCGTACACGCGTACGTCGAGACCCGCACGGATGAGGGCGTACGCGAGCGTCAGCCCGCCGAGCCCCGCCCCGATCACCAGGACACGTGTCATCATGATCCTCCATTGCAAGGTGAACAACGTTCACGTGTACATTGTTCACGTAGGCGGGGAAGGACTGTCAACCCCGATTCAGGAGGACGCGATGGGGCAGCGGCGCACCGAGGTGCTGCAGGCGGCGATCGAACTGCTCGACGAGGTAGGCCTGGACGCTCTCACCATGCGGCTGCTGGCGAGCCGGCTCGGCGTGCGAGCGAGCGCCCTGTACCGGCACTACCCCAGCAAGCAGGCCCTGCTGGACGCCATAGTCACGCACCTGGTCAGTCCAGCGGACGACGTCGTTCCGCCCTCCGACGCCCCCTGGGACGAGCTGTTGCGCGGCGTGGCGTCCGGCGTGCGCGAGGTCATGCTGGCCCACCGCGACGGCGCCCGCCTCATATCCGGCTTCCACCACCCGGGCGACGAGGCCGTCACCACCTTCAGGCGTCTCATCGCCGCCCTGATCGCCGCGGGTGTCCCGGCCGGCACGGCCACCGTCGCCGTGGACACGGCCCTGGCCTACGTCAACGGCTACACGATCGAGGAACAGGCCCGCAAGACCGGAGTCGACAGCTGGCCCAGAGAGCGCAGGGACCGTGCCTTCCACGACGGCCTCGAATTGATCATCGCCGGTGCCAGAGGAACTCTGCCGTCTTGACGTCGGCTCCGGCCGGGCCGCCCCGCCACCCGCCGTCTACGAACCACTCCTCGCGGGCGCGGATGGTCCTGGCGTGGCGGACCAGCCCGCCGCCGTCGGGCTAGAAGCCGGCGGTCATCACCGGCAGTATCGGCGACATCGTGGGTGCCTGACCTTTCCGGGCCGTCCACCGTCGCCCACGGGGTGTCCACCATCGTCCGCGAGCGTTGTCAGGCAGTTCGCCACGGAGAGACGCTCCGCCGGCGGCTTGCCGGACCGAGGTCACGTCCGTCACAAACCTCGATGTCCGTGATCGTCGTCGCGGTGGGGTCCAAGCTCAGCCAGATGACGTCTTCGCCGTTGCGTTCCAACTGCACCACCCAGCAACCTGAGGAACCTCGCGGGGCCGTCAAGAGGTTGGTGCACGTGGACCTGCAGGTGCACACGCCGTAGAACAGCAGGTCCTCGACCGTGTCGGCAAGAGGGTCGTTCTCGTCCTCCCGCAGCAGAGAGATGATCTCAGCGGTGAGGTCGGGAAACACATCCGCCAGGCGGGGATGTTGTCCGGCAGTCATGGGCTGCACGCTACACAAACGGGCATCTCGCTTATAGGCAACGGCAACAGTTGCTTGATCTGGAGTGATTGTCGAATTCTGTGGATCGCGGGTGATTCAAAAGGCTCGAAGCCATTGATCGAGGACGGCGAAGTCTTCGTCGGCGAGTCCCCTGTATGACTCCACGTGGTGAAGGAGAGCCCGACCGCTGTGGTGTACGGAGACCCACTCCCTATCGGCGTTGGTGATCTCATCGTCGACCCAGGCGAACGGGCGTCCGCCCGCCCAGTTCACGAGGGTGCGGGTCTTCCAGCAGAGCCCGAACCATTGGTCCTCACGTTTGTGCTGGTCGATTGGCTCCGGCCAGCTCACGACAGGCAGTCGCGGCAGCCCGATCCGGGGTGCTATCTCGGCATTCGCCTCCTCTTCCCAGGTTGTCGCCCAGACGAGTTCGCAGGGCAGCGCTGCCAGCCGACTCCCCACCTCGGAGGTGAGCCGCGCCAAGCGCGAGTCCGGTGTAGTGCCCCGAGGTGCGCGTTGCGGGCCCTCGCCGAAGGGGAGAAGCGGCCCGTCGACGTCGAGGAAGAGCAGTGGGCGTTCAGCGTGATCGGTCATGCTGCCCCGACCTCGCTCACGTTCGGCAAGGACGCCGCGTTCGAAGATGTCGAGACCAAACATGCAGGCAGGCGGCTTGCGGGTCTAGTACATCGAGATGTGCACGTGGTCGTAGTGATTGGCGGTGATTCCGCCGCGGTCGGACATGGTCCGCCAGCCCGGATGGCCGAGGTTGTAGATGCGCTGCTGCCAGATCACGTACATCACGCCCAGCTTCGGCCCGTTCTTGATGGCCCAGGCGGCCAGGCTGTCGCCGAGCGCCTTCATCTCGGGCGAGGGCATGGCGCCGCCCGAGCTCATCATGAAGTCGCAGGCGCGCCCGAGGGGGTGCTCGCCGCTGTTCTCCGCGCGGTAGCAGCCGACCGGAAACCGCAGGTCGAAGTTCTTTTCGACCTCGCCGCGGGTGAGCCGCATCCGGGGCGTGATGTTGTCGGAGCCGCTGGGCAGCTCCGGCGCCCACGACCCGCCCGCGCGCTTTCCCGGCGCGATCGGGATCAGCGCGTCGAGTTTGTCCTTGATCTCGTCGATGAGATCCTCGGCGTCCTCGCGCTGTCCGGCGACCTCGACGGCCTGCGTCTTCAGCTGTCCGGTCAGCGTCTTGGCGGCGTCCGCGGCCCGCTGCCGTTCGGCGCGGACCTGGTCGAAGTGTGCGAGCCTGGCGGCCTGCTCCTCCTTGAGCTGGTAGTTCAGCGCGGCGGTGTTCATGTCGGGCAGCGCCATCGCGCTCTCGGTCTGGTAGCGCAGCCCGGCCAGCTGCCGTACGGCGTCGCTGGCGGCCTCGTAGTCGGCCTCCGCCTTGGCCAGCCGGCCTCGGGCCGCCTTCTCCTCCACGCGGGCCTTGGCGAGGGCGACGCGTTTGGCGTTGTAGTCGCCGATCAACCGGTCGACCTTCTTCCGCAGGTCCGACAGCTCCTTCTTGAGCTGCTTCTCCGTCGGTTTGGGGTCGGCGGCACCGGGCGCGGCCGTGCCGAACACGAGGACGGCGGAGGCGAGCACGCCGACAGCCAGGGGGAACGCGCGGGGCAGAGCCCACTCCTCTCCATCTGCCGACCGGGTTAGCTGACGGGTTCGGGCTGGAGGAGCCCGGGCAGGCCACTGCCTTGACCCCAGGTGCGTGATTGGGTCCCCGGCTCCCGGGCGGGGCGCCCGGGATTAGGCGTACCGGTTGTGACGGCCGGTGTCAGGGATACTAGTGGTAAAGAAACCGTGGCTGCCACCAAAGTCGCAACCAACCGGAGATCAAGCCGTTATCGCTTCGCGAAGCATCCGGGCGGCCTCCTCAGGCAGCACGTCGTTGACGAACGCGCCCATGGCCGACTCCGACCCGGCCAGGTACTTCAGCTTGTTCGGCGCGCGCCGGATCGTGAAGAGCTGCAGGTGGAGGTAGGCGAGGTCGCGCCGGTAGGCGACCGGGGCCTGGTGCCAGGCCGCGACGTACGGCATGACGACGCCGAACAGCCCGTCCAGGCGGCGCAGCACCTCGATGTAGAGCGGCGCGAATGCGGCCCGTTCCTCGGGCGACAGCGCGGGGATGTCGGGCACCTGACGGTGCGGGTAGACGTGCACCTCGAACGGGTAGCGCGCGGCGGCCGGGACGAAGGCCGTCCAGTGCTCGTTGGCGGCCACCACCCGGGGGCCCCTCCGCTCCGCGGCCAGGACGTCCGCGAACAGGTTGCCGCCCTGATGGCGGGCGGCGGCGTCCAGCATCTGCCGCGTACGCGGCGTGACGTACGGATAGGCGTAGATCTGGCCGTGGGGGTGCGGCAGCGTGATGCCGATCTCGGCGCCGCGGTTCTCGAAGCAGAAGACCTGCTCCACGCCGGGCAGCGAGGACAGCTCGGCCGTACGGTCGGCCCACGCCTCGACGACCAGCTCGGCCTGCTCGTCGCTCAGTGAACCGAACGACGCGTCGTGGTCGGAGGTGAAGCAGACGACCTCACAGCGCCCGATCCCCGGCCGCACCTCGCTCAGCCCGCCCACCTGCTCGTACGCACCTGTGTTGAAGCTGAACGACGGGAAGCGGTTCTCGAACACCGCCACCTCGTACGGCGAGGGGATCTCCGAGCCGGGATGACCCGGGCAGAGCGGGCACTCATCGGCGGACGGCAGGTGGGTGCGCGTCTGGCGGTGCCGGGCCACGGCCACCCACTCGTCCATCAGGGGGTCGTAGCGCAACTCGGAGGCGAGCGGACGCGGCGGCAGGTCCCTGGCGTCGATGGCGCTGTGGTCGGCGTCGTCGCGCCGGTCGAAATAGATCAGCTCACGGCCGTCGGCGAGATGGGTGATGGTGCGCTTCACAGAGCGGTCTCCAGCTTCACGGTGCGGTGTCCCGGGTCACAGCGGGCTTCCAGATGTCCGGGGGCACAGCGGGCTTCCTGCAGAGGTCCGGCGTCACAGTGCGGTCTCCAGCTCGGTCTCCCCGGACGGATCGGCGAGGAGGAGCTCGCCTGCGTGCTCCGACAGCGCGGCGCGCGCCTCCTCCGGAAGGCCGACGTCGCTCACGACCACGCCGGCCTCGTCGAGGGCGGCGATCGTGCTGATACCGATCGTCCCCCACTTGGTGTGGTCGGCCAGGACCACGAGCTGCTGGGCGGCCGCGATGAGGGCGCGGTCGGTCTCCGCCTCCAGCAGGTTCGGTGTGGTGTAACCGGCCCGGACGCTCATGCCGTGCACGCCGAGCATGAGCGTGTCGACGTTCAGGGAGCGGACGGCCGCCACGGCCACCGGGCCGACCAGCGCGTCGGAGGGCGTGCGCACGCCTCCCACCAGCACCACGGTCTGGTCGGGCCGTCCCGCCCGGTGGAAGACGTCGGCCACCTGGACGGAGTTGGTGATCACGGTCAGTTCGGGCACGTCCACCAGGTGGTGGGCCAGTGTCCAGGTCGTGGTCCCGGCCGAGAGGGCGACGGAGCTGCCCGGCCGTACGAGCATGGCGGCCCGGCGGGCGATGGCCTCCTTCTCGGCCTGCTGCCGCACCGACTTGGCCGCGAAGCCCGGCTCCTCCGTCGAGCCGGTGCCGGTGGCGGTCGCCCCGCCGTGCACCTTGACGATCAGGCCGCGTTCCGCGAGGACCTCCAGGTCGCGGCGGATCGTCATGTCCGAGACCCCGAGGTCGCGCACGAGCTGCGCGACGCGCACCCCGCCGGTTCTGCGTACCCTCTCCAGGATCGCCTGCTGCCGTTGCTGGGCCAGCATCCACCACTCCTGTCAACAGATTCAAACAAATTATGCCTCACGAACGTGGAGACATGTTGAGTTGGGGTCCGGGTACTTGCCGCCGGCGGTTCGGGGGAGGACAGTGAGCGAAAGCCGTACTCGACGGAAGGCGGTCGTGATGGGCAGGCGCGCACGCAAGTCCAAGGCACGCAAGAAGAAGAAGGCCAACCACGGCAGGCGGCCCACAGGGCGGTAGCCCTGCGAGAGGACCGTGCGGTAGCCCTCCGACAGGACCGTGCGGTAGCCCTGCGACAGGACCTACGGGTTTCTGCCCCAGGCGGCGAGCAGATGAGTCTGCTGGTCGGCGCCGGCCGGAACGCCTCGCTCGTCCCCGATCACCCCCGCCTCACGGTAGTCCTCCCGCGCCTTCTCGAACCATTCCGAGCAGGAGGCGACGAGTTCGGGGTCGAGCCGTTCCGGCCCGCCGATGGCACGTGCCAGGTCCCAGGTGTGGATCAGCGCGTCCGCGAACAGCTCGGTGATGTACTCCTCGCCCGGCACGTCGCCGAAGGACAGGTGGGTCACGCTGGTCAGGGCGCCCTCGGCGTACACCGCCTGGACGGCGCCTTGCGCGGAGGCCTCGAACGCCTTGAGCGGGTCGTCGCCGAGCACGTCGCCCTCGAAGGCGTCCCCCACCTCGGCGACCGTACGGCCGGACAGCAGCTCGGGGGCCCACAGGTTCTCGGCCACGACGTGGTTGACGAGCCCCCGGACGTCCCAGTCGACACAAGGAGTCGGCAGCTCCCACTGTCCGCGGCGGACGAGATGGAGGCGGTCCCCGAAACCGTCCAGCGCCCTGCGGTACGCGTCACGGATGTCGATCATGTCCCCTCCTCGCCACGAACTCCCCATTCGACCGTAACTCTTCTCAACGATCAGTCATACACGCTCGCAGGGGAGGGAACGTCCGGGTCAAGGGAGATGCTGCTCGACCCACACGATCTTTCCGTACGGGGTGGGCCGGGTGCCCCAGCGGTAGGCGAACCGCTTGATCAGCTGGAGACCGCGGCCGGTGTCCTCGTCGGGGGCGGCCGTGCGCGGGGCGGGAGCGGCGGGGGAGCCGTCGACGACCTCGACCACCAGCGTGCGGCCGCGCAGCATGCGCAGCTCGATCGGCGGCCAGCCGTGTTTGAGCGCGTTGGTGACCAGTTCGCTCACGATGAGCTGGGTGCTGTCCACCAGGCCGCTCAGTCCCCACCTCTGCAGGGTGCTGCGGACGAAGCGGCGGGCGTGCGAGACGAACCGCGGGTCGGACGGCAACGGGCAGGTCGCCACCTCGTCCGGGTCGAGATCGCGCACCCGGGCCACCATCAGGGCGATGTCGTCACGCTCGTGGCCGGACCGCTGGCTGCTGATGATCACGTCGCACATGTCCTCCAGGTCCTCGATCGGACCGGCGAGCAGGCGGCGCAGCCCCATGATCCCGGCGTCCAGGTCCCGCTCCCGGCTCTCCACGAGGCCGTCGGTGTAGAGGGCGAGCACGCTTCCGGCCGGCAGGACCAGCTCGCGTGACTCCAGCGGGTCGCTGCCGATGCCGAGAGGCAGGCCCGAGGGCAGCTCGATGATCTCGGTCGACCGGTCGGGGTGCAGCAGGATCGGCGGCACGTGCCCGGCACGGGCGAGCGCGCAGTTGCGCGTCACCGGGTCGTAGACGGCGTAGATGCACGTGGCGATCTGGCTCGGGTCGAGGTCCTGACTCATCAGGTTGAGCCGGAACAGCACCTCGTCGGGCGGCAGGTCGAGGCTCGCGAGCGTCCGCGCGGCCGTGCGGAGCTGGCCCATGGTCGCGGCGGCCCTGGTCCCGTGGCCCATGACGTCGCCCACCACCAGGGCGGTACGGCACCCGGGCAGGGCGATCACGTCGTACCAGTCGCCCCCGACGCCCATCAGGTCGCTGGCGGGCAGGTAGCGCGAGGCGATGTCCATGCCGAGCGCCTGCGGCAGTTCGACGGGCAGCAGGCTGCTCTGCAGGGTCAGCGCGGTCCTGCGCTCCCTGGTGTACAGCCGCGCGTTGTCGATGCACACGGCGGTGCGGGCGGCCAGGTCCTCGGCCACCACCACGTCCTGCTCCTCGAACGGCAGGCTGCCCGGGTGCCTGGTGAAGATCAGGCACCCGAGGACCCTTCCCCGCGCTCGCAGGGGCACCGCGAGGAACGAGGAGTCGGTCAGGAGCGAGGCGACCGCCTCCTCCCGGTCCAGGCTGGCGCCGATCAGCCGGGCGCTCTCCTTGTCGAGTGCCGGGTACATCAGCGGTTTGCCGCCGGCCATGCACTGGGCCTGCGGAAGGATCGCCGGGTAGACCGTCGCCTCGCCGACGGGGAAGGCCGTCATCCAGGCGTCCGGATCGGCACCGGCCACGCCCAGGGCGACCCGGCGTACGAGGGTGGTCCCGTCCACCGGCCTGGACGACAACTCGCCGTCCGCCATGAGGCGGTCCTGCACCATCACGGCCGCCGCGTCGGCGAAGCGGGGGACCGCCACGTCGACGAGCTCCCGGCTCGTCTCGGATAAGTCGAGCGTGCTGCCGATCCGCCGGCTCGCCTCGTTCAGGAAAGCCAGCCGCTCGTGCGCGGACGCGGCGCTGCTGCGGCGCCACTGCGCCCGGTTGCCCGGGGCGGGGTCCTTGATGACGCAGTTCCGGTTCAACGATTTCTCCGGAGAGAGCGGATGGTGTTCCAGAATCGTATGGAGCTGATACCGCGCATTTCAGCCGTTTGACATGAGTGCTCCGGTCGGTATGACGGCGCGATGGCGCAGCCGTACCCGCCGGTCAAGGGACGAAACGGATATCGGCGGGCATGCGTTACATCAGACGGCGGGCAGGTGCGCGAGGGCCGCGTCGATCCGCTCCTGCGGAAGCGTGAAATCCTCAAGGCGGCCGGCGAGACGGCTCTCGTAGGCGGGCAGGTCGAAGTGGCCGTGCCCGCACAGGGACATCACGATGACCTTCTCCTCGCCCGACTCGGCGCACCGCAACGCCTCCGCGATCGTCGCGGCCACCGCATGGGAGGGTTCGGGAGCCGGCACGATCCCCTCGGCCCTGGCGAAGCGGATCCCCGCGTCGAAGCACTCGGTCTGCGTGACGGCCACGGCCTCCACCAGGCCCAGCGCGTAGATGTGCGAGAGCAGCGGCGACATGCCGTGATAGCGCAGCCCGCCGGCGTGGATCGGGTCGGGCACGAACGTGTGCCCCAGCGTGTGCATCTTCATCAGCGGCGTGAACCCCGCCGTGTCGCCGAAGTCGTACGCGTAGGTGCCCCGGGTCAGGGACGGGCAGGCGGCGGGCTCGACGCTCCGCAGCACGGGGTTCATGCGCCCCGCCAGCTTCTCGCGCAGGAACGGGAAGGCCAGCCCGGCGAAGTTGGAGCCGCCGCCGGTGCAGCCGATCACCACGTCCGGGGTCTCGCCGAGGACGGCCAACTGCTCCAGCGCCTCCTCGCCGATCACGGTCTGGTGCAGCAGAACGTGGTTGAGCACCGAGCCGAGGGCGTATCGCGTGTCGTCGTGCTGCCCGGCGACCTCGACCGCCTCGCTGATCGCGATGCCCAGCGACCCCGTGCAGTGGGGGTCCTCCGCCAGGATCCTGCTGCCCGCCGTGGTCACGGCCGACGGGCTGGCGTGCAGGGTCGCGCCGTAGATCTTCATCAGTGTGCGGCGGTACGGCTTCTGCTCGTACGACGCCCTGACCATCCAGACCTCGCAGGCCAGGCCGTATTGCGCGCAGGCGAACGCCAGGGCGGAGCCCCACTGGCCCGCGCCGGTCTCGGTGGTCAGCCTCCGCACGCCCTCCCGCGCGTTGTAGTACGCCTGGGGGACCGCCGTGTTGGGCTTGTGCGAGCCCGACGGGCTGCCGCCCTCGTACTTGTAGTAGATCCGCGCGGGCGTGCCGAGGACGCGCTCAAGCCGCCGGGCGCGGATGAGGGGCGTGGGCCGCCAGAGGCGGTAGACGTCGAGGACGCCGTCAGGGATCGGGACGAACCGCTCACCCGACACCTCCTGCTCGATCAGCGCCGCCGGGAAGAGCGGGGCGAGGTCGTCGGGGCCGACCGGCTGCAGCGTCGCCGGGTGGAGCACCGGCGGGGGAGGCGTGGGCAGATCGGGGACGACGTTGTACCAGTTCCGGGGAATCCGGGACTCGTCGAGAAGGACCCTGGTCGGCTCGCCCATAACTCCCAGTGTCCGCGCCGGGGGCCCGTCGGGAAAGGGCGTTTGCCGATGTGGCCGGACCCGGTCAGACGGCTGCGTCAGGTGGTTCCGCCCGAGCGCCAGTAGACGTTGGCCTCCCGGGTGAGGAACCCCTCGTCCACCAGATAACGGCGCAGCGCGGCGTAGTCGTCGTGGAACGCCCGCAGCGCCACGTCGACCTCCTTCTCCGGATAGCGCACGCCCACCTCGAACACCTGCGCGATGTAGTCGAGCACCATCAGCCGTTTGGTCCTCTTCACGGGGATGGAGACGAGCCGCCCGCCGACCAGGAACGCGTCCATCGGGTCCGCCGGCGTGGAGGGGATCGTGCGCAGCAGTTCGCGGAAGGTCTCGGGCCGCGCCCGCCAGCCGTCCCCGTCCTGTACGGCGAGGCCGCCCCGCTCCAGCCGGTCCAGGGCCTTGGACACCACTTCCCGGTCGAGCCCGGTGACCTTGTCGAGCGGCTCACCGGGACGCAGGACCAGTCCGGAGAGGACCCGGAGCGTGTCGTCCTGCCCGAGTAGCCCGAGCACGCGGGAGATGTGCTTGTCGATCACCTGTCCACGGTATTGCGTCGATGAAGACCGTAGGAAACCTGGAGGGCGACGTGACCGCTCAACTGGATCACACGATCGTGCACAGCAGCGACCGCTTCGAGTCCGCCCGGTTCCTGACCGGGCTGCTCGGCGAGCCCGAGCCCGGCGCGTTCGGGCCGTTCGCCACGGTCCGGGTCGGCAACGGCGTGACGATCGACTACGCCGACTCGATCGTCGACCGGGACCGGATCGTCATGCAGCACCTGGCGTTCCTCGTCTCTGAGGACGAGTTCGACGACATCTGCGCCCGCATCGCCGAGCGGGGCCTGCCCTACTGGGGCGGCCCCCATCACCAGGAGCCGCAGCAGATCAACCACCGCCACCACGGCCGCGGGGTGTACGTGGACGACCCCGACGGCCACGCCATCGAGTTCCTCACCCATCCGTACGTGGAGGAGGAGTGACTTTCAACGGGTCTGCGTCCGGCCCCGGTCGAACACGGCGCGCCTGCGGGCGGCGAAATCCTCGGGGCTGGTGACGGCGAGCCCGTCCCGGCCGGTCTCCAGTTCGGCTCGGAGGCCGTCGGCGCCGGTGCCGTCGCGCAGGAGGTCGTAGATCTCCCGGATCCTGCCCAGCGTCTCCGGCGTCGTCGTCGCGATGCTCTGCGCGAGCTCAACTGCCCGGGGCAGCAGCCGGTCGTGCGCGACGACCTCGTTCACCAGGCCGATGCGCAGTGCCAGGGGAGCGTCGACGAAGTCCCCGGTGAACGTCATCTGCCGGGCCCATGCCTGCCCGACGGCCTGGCTGAGCCGGGCCGTCATGCCCCAGGAGGGCACGATGCCGACGCGGGTGTGGGTGTCGGCGAACCTCGCCCGTTCGCTGGCGATCCTGAAGTCGCAGGCGAGAGCGAACTCCAGGCCACCGGTCACCGCCACGCCGTTGACCGCCCCGATGACGGGCACAGGGAAGTTCCGCAGCGGGAGGATGGAGTCGGGGTGGCCGATCTTCACTGCCGCTTCGAGTTCGCCGAGGTCCAGGCCCGCGCAGAAGGCGGGGTCGGCCCCGGTGAGGACCATCGCGCGCAGGCCGGGCTCCTCCGCGAGCCGCTTGAGCGTGTCATGGAACTCTTCGAGCAGCGCCTTGGAGATCGCGTTGTACTTGCGCGGACGGTTCAGCGTCACGACCGCGACGGCCTCGGAGGGCCGGCCGACGAGGACCAGGTCACCCATGATGCTCCTCAGGGTTCCGGGGGTAGCGAGAACAGGTTATAGAAAGGTGCCGGGCCCCTGACGTCGGTCACGCCGGTGCGCGGGCAGCCCGCCCGACGGTCCAGTGGTCACCTGGGCCATCCGGCTCGAACTCTCGCCAAGATCGTGGTACGCATCGTCCATGCGGCGCTCCGTGGCGATACCTCTGATCACTGCGATCGTCGCCGCCTCCGGCGCCGTCATCGCCACCTTCGCGCTGATTCTCCCCGCCCCTGGTTCCACCACGCCGTACCGCGCGCCCACCGCGCCGGGACGGCCGACGGAATCGGCCCTCGACGCGCCCACGATGCCCGAGCTCTGGTATCAGGACGCGGAGACCGCGAGAAGAGTGGTCACCGCTCTCGGATTCGTCGCGGAGATTCACACCGTGGACGGCGAGGAGATGAAGGTCCCGACGGATTGGATCGTTGTCGGCCAAGAACCGGCTCCGGGAACCCTTCTCAAGAGCACCATGCCGATCGTGTTCTATGTCACGCGTAAAGACATGCCCGTGCCCAGCCCCACCACAGCGACCGCACACCCGTATGAGCCGGCCCACCATGATCTCCAGGCCCGGCGGAACACGACCGAAGGCCGAGGACGTCGTGGGCGTTGACTGGATCCGGATGCGGCCCGTGCCGGGTGCCTCCCCAGAGGTCCTGGCCGTGCTCGTCCAGCAGCAGGCCGCGGCGTTCGCGGCCACGGGCGACTGGTTCGAAGGGGAGTTCGATCATCTCCAGGTCGACGCCGGCCCGGGATCATGCGAGCTCGTACATCACGTCGACGTGGACTCCGGCCCTGACTGTTACCGGCGGGTGAGCGCTTTCGTCCTCAGCCCCGTCTTCCCCGCGGAGTGGCGGCTGGCGGCCTATCGCAGCTATCTGCCCGCGGAGCTTCCGGGCCGTCTGCACCGTTGGCGGTCTCACCTCGACCAGATCCGTCGCGGGGCCCATCGCGACTACCTGCACGCGTGGTACTGCTACGCGATCACGCGGCAGGTCGCGCTGCAATGGCAGGTGCTCCGCGACCACGCTGCGACCGCCCGGGACCGCACGAACACCTGGGCCACGCGCCCGGCACTCATCCCCGTCCGAGAACGGATCCTGGCTCTTCCACTCCCAGCCGTACCACCGGCCCCTCGATGGGGCGCAGACGCCCCAACCGAGGCGAGGCTTCCCGTTCACAGCGATCTCATGGTGGAACTCGCACGGTCGTGGAACTCCCTGGTGCCCACCAGGCAGAAGGTCCGAATCCAACAGCCTCCGGACTTCGACGATTTCGTGGAAACCGCTTTGGACGATGCGGCTCTCACCGACTGCCTCGACTGGATGGATCGAGCCACCCAGGACGGCTACGGGCTGCTCCTCGACTGGTGACCGACGGAGCCCTGGTCACACAGTCGGTCGCCTCGGTCGCCCAGGGAACGGACAAGGCCGCTTCCGATCACCGGAGGCGGCCTTTGACGTGCAGAGTGCTGGTCGGGGCGACAGGATTTGAACCTGCGACTTCTTGCTCCCAAAGCAAGCGCGCTACCAAGCTGCGCCACGCCCCGTCCCGTCGGGTACGCGAGCGCTCCGAGACTCCGGTACGCTTACGCCCTGACGACCGGATGAAGTCTAGACCAGATGGACACCGGGCGCGCGCGGACGTAGCTCAATGGTAGAGCCCCAGTCTTCCAAACTGGCTACGCGGGTTCGATTCCCGTCGTCCGCTCTCACTGCAAAAGGCCAGGTCACCCCATACGGCGTGCCTGGCCTTTGTGATCTCACGACACTGTTTACGATCTTCCGTGCCACACACGTGCCACTTCAGTTTTCGATTTTCGTTCCGGCCGCCGTCTCGAACGCCTCCCCGAGCGCTTTGGCGTTCGCCTCATCACGGTCCTGCGTGGCGTGCAGGTAGATCAGGGCCGCCCGAGTGGACGAGTGACCCGTCCGCGCCATCAGCTCCTTGAGGCTGGCCCCGTTGGCAGCCGCCCGCGAGTTCCCCACGTGCCGCAGGTCGTGAAAGTGGAGATCGGGAAGGCCGGCCGCCGTACGGACCTTGTTCCAGGTCCGGCGGAAGCTGGAGCGCCGGAGGCGAGCGCCCCTGGGGCCGATGAAGCCCCAGCCGTCCGCCGCCTTGTCCGAGTAGCGCTCGACATGCTCGCGAAGCTGAGGGAGAGGAACGGCGGTTGGCTGAGGTACTCGCGAGGACGGGCTTGACCCTCCTCGCCGGCCCGCCGTCGCTTCGCGATGGGTCGAGGCAGACGGGAAGAGCAGGCAGGGGAGAAGCCTGCGGGGCCGCGCCTACTCGCTGAGCAGCACCCAAACGGCTGACAGGCCGGCGTGTGCCGTTATCTGCCGCGTTACGACGTCCACAAGGTCATCGGCGACGTTTGCAGGGAGATCCCCTTCGATGGACACCTGCCAGCCGACATCCTCGGCCGAGAAGGAGACGTCAACATCCCGCACCCGAATCCGGTGATCGCCCCAGCCGTCCACGAGGGAAGCCTCCCACCCTTCAGGGGTAAGGACGCGCGCAAGATCTCGCGTGTGTATGGGGATCCATTCCGGCCCGCCCTCCGGCCCGATCAGGTACGAACGAGTCTCCTGCATGATCCATACCGTGCCACAAGCGTGCCAGTCATAGCGGGGAATCAGGGGCAGTCGCAGGTACGAGCGGACACCCGGAAGTTGCCCCTGACCAGCGCTGGAGCAGGCTGAGCCGTGGCGATCCGAACTCTTCCAAACTGGCTACGCGGGTTCGATTCCCGTCGTCCGCTCTGATGACGAAGGCCCAGGTCGGAGAAGTTATCCCGACCCTGGGCCGCAATCTTTTCCGGCCTCCGAATTTCCGCCGTGCCCGTCACGCGCCCGATTGCTTTCCGTCGTGCCCGTTCCCGGCCGGGAGGCCGGCCGTTCGAGTGCTCGCGAACGCTCGCCAGGCGCCTCCGCAACGACCCTGTCGCGGTCCCGAGTCATGTGCTCGTAGAGCATCTCGTGGCGTCGTCGTACTCAAACCGCGCGCCGTCCTCCCGGGCATGGAAGACACGGACCCCCGACGGGCGGGTCCTCGCGACCGAGGAGAACGGCGGAGTAAGAGGGGCCGACCACCGAAGCGGCGGACGAGCCTCCTCGGATGCCCTGTCCCTGACCCGGATCTCGCAAACCTGGGGCGAGGTGACGGGGGAACGGGCGGACGCGGAGAAACGGTCAGTCGCCGGTGCGGAAGAGGGCCCAGACGGCCTTGCCGCCCTCGTCCAGCGCGTCCCAGCCCCACGCCTGGCTGTAGGTCTCGACGATGTAGAGGCCGCGTCCGTGCTCGGAGACGAAGTCGGGCTGCACGGGCGACGGCGCCTGGTCGCTCGGATCCGAGACGGCGAGCAGCACGTGCGGGGCGATGCGCAGGAGCGTCAGTGTTATCGGCCGGTCGCCGGAGCGGTTCGCCGGATACAGCGCGTAACGAACCGCGTTCGTCACCAGTTCGCTCACGACCAGTGCCGCGTCGTCACTCAGTTCCGACAGACCCCACTGTTGCAAGGTCGTCCGCGTGACGTCACGCGCGGTCTTGACGGAGTCGGCCTGCGGGGCCAGGGGGCACATCGTCGTATCGGACGCCCCTGCCGCCCTCCGGAACCAGCCGAATCCCACGTCGCGGGTCAGCTGGCCGCCGGGTTTGGGCTCGTCCGACATGGTTGCCCGTACCTCCCGCTGGCCTGAATCGAGGACTGGTGCACATTTGGCCCAATATGCACCTAGACATGATGGATCAGCGCCTCCTGCCGCTGCAAGACCCAAATGCACGTGCAATTGTCACGTGCATACGCACAATGCGGTAGTGCTAACCGTCAGGGACACGTAGATCAGACCTTGTCATCGGAGCCCGAAGTGGTGACACTGTGTGGGCTGGGGGTGTCGTGCGGGTCGTCCCTTGGCGGCACACAAGGCCGAGGTGAGAGGGAGGCGCCGTGATACAGATCCAGGCTGGATCGGGTCCGACGGCTCTGCGCATCCTTCTCGGTTCCCAGCTCCGCAAGCTCCGTGAGAGCAAGGGCATCAGCCGTGACCAGGCCGGCCAGTGCATCCGGGCGTCCGAATCGAAGATCAGCCGGATGGAGCTGGGCCGGGTCGGATTCAAGGAACGCGACGTGGCCGACCTTCTCGCCCTCTACGGGGTGGAGGACGAGGAGACGCGCGATGTCGTGATGAACCTGGTCGAGCAGGCCAACGAGCCCGGCTGGTGGCACCGGTTCAACGACCTGCTGCCCTCGTGGTTCCAGGCCTACGTCGGCCTGGAGGAGGCCGCCGAGCGCATCCGCACCTACGAGGTGCAGTTCGTTCCCGGCCTGCTGCAGACGAAGGAGTACGCGCGGGCGGTCATCATGGCCGGCGCGGTCGGCGCGGCGCCGGAGGAGATCGCCAGGCGGGTGGACCTGCGGCTGGAACGCCAGCGCATCCTCGACGGCGAGAACAGCCCGAAGTTCTGGGCGGTGATCGACGAGGCCGCGCTGCGCCGCCCGATCGGCGGCGTCGAGGTGATGCGGGGTCAGATCCAGCACCTCATCGACCTGATGAACCAGCCCAACGTGACCATCCAGGTCATCCCGTTCAGCTATGGCGGACACGCCGCCGAGGGCGGTGCTTTCAGCATCCTGCGGTTCTCCGATCCCGACCTGCCCGACATCGTGTACGTCGAGCAGCTCGCCAGCGCGCTCTACCTGGACAAACGGGAAGAAGTCGATCGCTACAGCGAGGTCATGGAACGCCTCTGCGCGGTCAGCACCACCCCGACGGAGACGGTGGACCTGCTGCGGCAGATCATGGCCGACCTCTGATCAGTCGCTACCGGGCCTCATCTGTTCTAGACTGCCCTTGGCGTTGGACACCCGCCACAGTCGAGCATGCCCGGACAGGTCGCGTGCAGGCGAGACGGTGATCTTGCGCCTTTCACGTGGGCGCGGCGCGCGTTACTGTGCCGCGGTTGCCGTGCACGACGTGCCCGCGATCACCAGATGCTGGATCAAGGAGACCACCCCGTGAAGACCGCTGTCGAGGAGCTCAGCCCTACCCGGGTAAAGCTCACCGTCGAGGTGCCGTTCAAGGAGCTCGAGCCGAGCCTGCAGGCCGCGTACAAGAAGGTCGCGCAGCAGGTGCGCGTGCCCGGCTTCCGTCCTGGCAAGGTGCCGGCCCGGATCATCGAGCAGCGCTTCGGCCGCGCGGTGGTTCTCGAGGAGACCCTGAACGACGCCCTGCCCAAGCTGTACGGCCAGGCCGTTGACGAGACCGAGGTCTTCCCGGTCAGCCAGCCGGAGATCGAGGTCACCAAGATCGAGGACGGTGAGCAGGTCGAGTTCACCGCCGAGGTGGACATCCGCCCCGCCTTCGACATTCCGGACTACCAGGGCGCCGAGGTCGTGGTCGACCCCGCCGAGGTGACCGACGAGGACATCACCTCCCAGCTCGAGGCCCTGCGCCAGCGCTTCGCGACGCTGACCGGCGTCGAGCGGCCGGCCCAGAACGGCGACTACGTCGTGATGGACCTGCGTGCCGAGATCGACGGCCGCAACCTCGACGAGCAGCAGGCCGCCGACGTGTCGTACGAGGTCGGTGCGGGCTCGGTCCTGCAGGGCCTGGACGACGCGCTGGAGGGCATGGCCGCCGGTGACGAGAAGACCTTCCGCACCACGCTCGTCGGCGGTGAGAACGCCGGCGAGGAGGCCGACGTGATCATCAACGTCAAGTCGGTCAAGGAGAAGGTGCTGCCCGAGCTCGACGACGAGTTCGCGCAGCTCGCCAGCGAGTTCGACACGCTCGACGAGCTCAAGGACAGCATCCGTCAGCAGGTTCGCCGCAACAAGCTGGTGGACCAGGTCGTGCAGAGCCGCGAGAAGGCGCTCGACGCGCTGCTCGACAAGATCGACATCCCGCTGCCCGAGAGCGCGCTCCAGGCGGAAATCGACGCGCGCAAGCACAACCTCGAGCACCAGGTCGCCGAGAGCGGCCTGAGCCGCGAGGCGTACCTCCGCCTCCAGCAGACCTCCGAGGAGGAGCTGTTCGCGGAGTACGAGTCGACCTCGGCCAAGGCGCTCAAGTCGGGCTTCGTGCTCGACAAGATCGTCAAGGCGGAGGAGATCGGCGTCAGCGAGCAGGAGCTGACCGACTTCGTGGTGCGCCGCGCCATGCAGATGGGTGTCGCGCCGAACACGCTGGCCCAGCACCTCGCCGACAACAACCAGCTTCCGCTGGCGATGATGGAGATCGTGCGCGAGAAGGCCAAGACCCTCATCGGCGACGCGGCCAAGGTGACCGACACGGCCGGCAACGAGGTGGACGTCAAGGCCATCTACGCCGAGCTCAACCCCGAGCAGGAGGCCGTGGGCGTGGAGGAGGCGGGTGCCGGGGAGCCCGCCGACGAGGCCGAGGAAAGCTGATTTCCCAGGCTCTCGCCTGACTTCTGCCACCGACCGGCCGGGAGGCCGGTCGGTGTGGCGGTAACGGTGAAACCCCCGTCGCACTCGGGTGCGCCGGGGGTTTCCGGTTATGTTCGGGCAAATCCCTGCAAATTTGTTTCTTACCGCGTGTCGGGGAGTAATCGTAGGGCTGAGATCCCTGCGCCCCCTGCCGTGCGGCCACGGCGGGAAACACGGGCGATGCGGCGCGGGGGCCCCGTGGCGGGCCGGGCATGCGCCGTCAGCGAACAGTACGGCGCACGGGCATGACCTGTCTGCGTCGCGCGTTAAGGTCACAAGCAAAGCCAATCGATTACGACGCATCGGAAGGTGACGCTGTGACCAGCCCGCCGACCTTCTTCCCGACCGGTGGTTCCGGCTTCGAGGCCCGGAGCCCGGAGGGTGGCCCCTCCCGCCTCGAGGACCAGCTCTACCAGCGCCTGCTGCGCGAGCGGATCGTGGTGCTCGGCACCCAGGTCAACGACGAGGTGGCCAACCGGCTGGCCGCTGAGCTCCTGCTCCTCGCCGCCGATGACCCGGACCGCGACATCTGGATGTACATCAACTCCCCCGGTGGCTCGGTGACCGCCGGCATGGCGATTTACGACATGATGGAGTACGTGCCGAACGACGTCTGCACGGTCGCCATGGGCCTGGCCGCCTCCATGGGGCAGTTCCTGCTCTGTGCCGGCGCCCGCGGCAAGCGGTACGCGCTTCCGCACGCCCGGATCATGATGCACCAGCCGTCGGGCGGCATCGGCGGCACCGCGGCCGACATCGCGATCCAGGCCGAGCAGATGCTCTACGTGAAGAAGACGCTCGCGGAGCGGATCGCTTTCCACACCGGCCAGCCGCTCGATCAGATCGAGCGCGACTCCGACCGGGACCGCTGGTTCACGGCCGAGGAGGCCAAGGACTACGGCTTCATCGACCACGTGGTGCGCAGCGCCCGCCAGGTGCCCTCCGAGGGCGCCGTCTCGTGACTGGAGCTTCCCAGATGAGTGAGCTGATCCGGCCGGGTGACATCAACGGCCGCTATGTTCTTCCCTCCTTCGTCGAGCGCACGTCGTACGGCGTCAAGGAGATGAACCCCTACAACAAGCTGTTCGAGGACCGCATCATCTTCCTCGGCGTCCAGATCGACGACGCTTCGGCGAACGACGTGATGGCGCAGCTGCTGACGCTGGAGTCGCTGGACCCGGACCGCGACATCAGCATGTACATCAACTCGCCGGGCGGCTCGTTCACCGCGATGACCGCGATCTACGACACCATGCAGTTCGTCCGGCCCGAGATCCAGACGGTCTGCCTTGGGCAGGCGGCCTCGGCCGCAGCGGTCCTGCTGGCCGGCGGCACGCCGGGCAAGCGGTTCGCGCTGCCCAACGCCCGCGTGCTGATCCACCAGCCCTACACCGAGGGCGGCGGCCAGGGCAGTGACATCGAGATCCAGGCTCGTGAGATCCTGCGGATGAGGTCGCTGCTCGAGGAGATCGTGGCGAAGCACTCGGGCAAGGCGCCCGACGAGGTCCGCAAGGACATCGAGCGTGACAAGATCCTCAGCGCCGAGGAGGCGAAGGCGTACGGGCTGGTGGACGACATCATCCCGTCGCGGAAGAAGCGCGCGGCGGCGGTCGCCGCTTCCTGAGGGAGTTGCCGCACCGGAACGGTGCCCATTTGGGCACGTTCCGGTGCGACTCACCGCTAGGGGGCTCACTGAGGGCCCGAGAGACGGTAACGTCGAAACCTGAGCGGGATGACGTTTTCGCACCGGATCGCGATCGCTGGCTCATGATCCAGGATCATGAGCCCGGATCGTGAGCAGGTGCGGACGGAAGCGACCGCGGCGGCAGGGGCGGTCCCACGCAAAGGAGTATCTGGGGTGGCACGCATCGGCGACGGGGGAGACCTGCTGAAGTGCTCGTTCTGCGGCAAGAGCCAGAAGCAGGTCAAGAAGCTCATCGCCGGACCAGGCGTCTACATCTGCGATGAGTGCATCGATCTCTGCAACGAGATCATCGAGGAGGAGCTGTCCGAGTCCTCCGAGCTCAAGTGGGACAACCTCCCCAAGCCGCGCGAGATCTACGAGTTTCTCGACGCGTACGTCATCGGGCAGGACAAGGCGAAGAAGGCCCTGTCGGTAGCGGTCTACAACCACTACAAGCGCGTCCAGTCCGGGGAGCGGGGCCGTGACGACGGCCTGGAGCTGGCCAAGTCCAACATCCTGCTGCTCGGCCCGACCGGATCGGGCAAGACCCTGCTCGCGCAGACCCTCGCCAAGATGCTCAACGTGCCGTTCGCCATCGCGGACGCGACCGCGCTGACCGAGGCCGGCTACGTCGGCGAGGACGTGGAGAACATCCTCCTCAAGCTGATCCAGGCCGCCGACTACGACGTCAAGAAGGCCGAGACCGGCATCATCTACATCGACGAGGTCGACAAGATCGCCCGTAAGAGCGAGAACCCGTCGATCACGCGGGACGTGTCGGGCGAGGGCGTGCAGCAGGCCCTGCTGAAGATCCTTGAGGGGACCACGGCGAGCGTGCCCCCGCAGGGCGGGCGCAAGCACCCCCACCAGGAGTTCATCCAGATCGACACCACGAACGTGCTGTTCATCTGCGGTGGCGCCTTCGCCGGTCTCGAGAAGATCATCGAGTCGAGGGTCGGCAGGAAGGGCATCGGCTTCAACGCGATCATCCACTCGAAGGAGGAGATGGACTCCTCCGACATCTTCTCGGACGTCATGCCGGAAGATCTCCTGAAGTTCGGCATGATCCCCGAGTTCGTCGGCCGGCTCCCGGTGATCACGTCGGTGCACAACCTTGACAGGGACGCGCTGATCCAGATCCTCACCGAGCCGCGCAACGCGCTCGTGAAGCAGTACCGGCGCCTGCTCGAACTCGACAACGTCGAGCTGGAGTTCTCCGACGACGCGCTGGAGGCCATCGCCGACCAGGCGATCCTGCGCGGCACCGGCGCCCGCGGGCTGCGCGCCATCATGGAGGAAGTCCTCCAGTCCGTGATGTACGAGGTGCCTTCCCGCCAGGACGTGGCCCGCGTCGTCATCACCCGCGAGGCCGTGCTGGAGCACGTGAATCCGACCCTGGTGCCACGCGACCAGCTGCAGGCCAAGCAGCAGCGGACCCCGAGGGAGAAGTCGGCCTGACGCGGGCCTTCGCCGGCGCGTTGTCCACAGGGCGTGCGGCGACGGCTCGGGCGGCGTCCGGACGTCCCTAGAATTGGGCACCGTGACTACGTCTGAGCTGCCCACCCAGTACGCCCCCGCCGATGTCGAGATCCGGAGCTACGAGCGCTGGGTATCGGCGGGCTACTTCACCGCGGACCCGGGCAGCGGGCGCGAGCCGTACAGCATCGTGCTTCCCCCGCCGAACGTGACCGGGTCGCTCCACGTGGGCCACGCCCTCGACCACTCGATCCAGGACGCGCTCACCCGGCGAGCCCGGATGCGGGGTATGGAGACGCTGTGGCTCCCCGGCATGGACCACGCCGGCATCGCCACGCAGAACGTCGTGGAGCGCGAGATCGCCAAGGAGGGCCTGTCTCGCCACGACTTCGGCCGTGAGGCGTTCGTCGAGCGCGTCTGGCAGTGGAAGGAGGAGTCCGGCGGCCGGATCCTCGGCCAGATGAAGAAGCTCGGCGACGGCGTGGACTGGTCGCGTGAGCGCTTCACGATGGACGAGGGGCTCTCCCGGGCCGTCCAGACGATCTTCAAGAAGCTGTTCGACGACGGCCTCATCTACCGCGCCGAGCGGATCATCAACTGGTGCCCCCGCTGCCTGACCGCCCTGTCCGACATCGAGGTCGAGCACAGCGACGACGACGGCGAGCTCGTCTCGATCCGGTACGGCTCGGGCGACGAGGAGATCGTCGTCGCCACCACCCGCGCCGAGACCATGCTGGGCGACACCGCGGTCGCCGTCCACCCCGCCGACGAGCGCTACGCGCACCTGGTCGGCAAGTACGTCGAGGTGCCGCTCACCGGGCGGCGCATCCCGATCGTCGCGGACGAGCACGTGGACCCCTCCTTCGGCACCGGCGCGGTCAAGGTCACCCCCGCGCACGACCCGAACGACTTCGAGATCGGGCGCCGCCACTCGCTGGAGTCGCTCGTCATCATGGACGAGCGCGGCGTCATCACCGCCCACGGGCCCTTCCAGGGCCTCGACCGGTTCGAGGCGCGGCCCGCCGTGGTCGCGGCGCTGCGCGAGCAGGGCCGCATCGTCGCCGAGAAGCGGCCGTACGTGCACTCCGTCGGCCACTGCTCCCGCTGCAAGACCGTGGTCGAGCCGCGATTGTCGCTGCAGTGGTTCGTCAACGTCACACCGCTGGCCAAGGCCGCCGGTGACGCCGTGCGTGACGGCCGCACCCGCATCCACCCGCCGGAGCTGGCCAAGCGCTACTTCGACTGGGTCGACGACATGCACGACTGGTGCATCTCGCGCCAGCTGTGGTGGGGACACCGGATCCCCGTCTGGTATGGCCCGGACGGCGACATGGTCTGTGTGGGGCCCGATGAGGAGCCGCCGGCCGGTTACGAGCAGGACCAGGACGTCCTCGACACGTGGTTCTCCTCCGGGCTGTGGCCGTTCTCCACGCTGGGCTGGCCCGACGCCACGCCCGATCTGGCCCGCTTCTATCCGACGACCGTGCTCGTCACCGGTTACGACATCCTGTTCTTCTGGGTCGCCCGGATGATGATGTTCGGGTTGTACGCGATGGACGGCCAGCCGCCGTTCCGCACCGTGGCGCTGCACGGCATGGTGCGCGACCAGTTCGGCAAGAAGATGTCGAAGTCGTTCGGCAACGTCGTCGACCCGCTCGACTGGATCGAGCGGTACGGCGCGGACGCCACGCGCTTCACGCTCCTGCGCGGTGCCAACCCCGGCTCCGACGTGGCGATCAGCGAGGACTGGGCGGCCGGATCCCGCAACTTCTGCAACAAGATCTGGAACGCCACCCGCTTCGCCTTGATGAACGGCGCTGTCTCCGACGGTCTGCCCGAAGACCTCACGGCGGCCGACCGGTGGATCCTGTCGCGCCTGCAGGAGGTCGTCACGAGTGTCGACGCGGCCTTCGAGGAGTTCGAGTTCGCCAAGGCCTCCGACGCCCTCTACCACTTCGCCTGGGACGAGGTCTTCGACTGGTACGTCGAGCTGGCCAAGGTCCAGTTCGCCGAGGGCGGCGCGGTCGCCGAGAACACCAAGCGGGTGCTGGGGCATGTCCTCGACGCGCTGCTCCGGTTGCTCCACCCGCTCGTGCCGTTCGTGACGGAGGAGCTGTGGCGGGCTTTGACCGGCGGAGAGTCGATCGTGGTCGCTCCCTGGCCCTCGGCCTCGCCCGGGCTGCTCGACCCCACGGCCGAGCAGGAGATCTCCTCACTGCAGAACCTCGTGACGGAGGTGCGCAGGTTCCGCTCGGACCAGGGCCTGAAGCCCGGCCAGCGGGTGGCCGCGCGACTGTCCCTGTCCGGTACGGCTCTCGCCGCCCATGAGGGTGCGATCCGCGTCCTGCTGCGTCTGGACGAACCTGCGGACACCTTCAACCCGACAGCCCGGCTCACCGTCGGCACGGTGCTCGTGGAGATCGACACGGCCGGAGCCATCGACGTCGTCGCCGAGCGGAAGCGGCTGGAGAAGGACCTGGCCGTGGCACGCAAGGAGCAGGCGCAGGTCACGGCGAAGCTCGGCAACGAGCAGTTCATGGCCAAGGCGCCAGAGGATGTCGTGGCGAAGGTGCGCCGGCGGGCCGAGCAGGCCGCCGAGGACATCTCCCGCCTCGAGGCCCAGCTCGCCGCCCTGCCGGCTTAGGCCGTCGTCCTGTGCGCCCTCGCCGCCGCGAGGGCGCACAGGCTCTCCCAGCTTTGTGGCGGCAGAGGTTTGAAGTGCACGGAGACAGGGCAGGACTCTAAAGTTGCCCAAGTTGTGCGCAGCACCTCTCGACGGGTGCTAGTCTTTCTGCACGCGCTGAGGACCGGCGAGCCTGAACCCCCCTCGGGGGATCGGCTGTTAGGCTCTCAGTGACTCCCTTACATCGGACCCGATCTCGGGATGTCTCGTCACGATTCGACGGGCTTTCGGGAATCAGGTAAGTTAGAGGGGTTGCCCCGGAAACGGGGTGGTCGAATTCCTGTCGGTTGGCGGGTTTCGGGTCAAATAAGTCCCGGTGGGGCGGATTTGACACGGAAGAGCCGGTCGGGAAGAATTAAGAACAGCAAGACAAAAGAAAAACAAACGGTGAAACGCCCCGGAGCGTGGGACCTTCT
>NZ_JABBWX010000069.1:0-506 GCF_014161375.1 Microbispora sp. H10830 | reverse complement strand
TTGCGCAGGCCGCTGCGGCGGCCCTCGGCCGGGATGCCGACGCCGTTGTCCTCCACCACGAGGGTCAGCCGTCCGTCCCCGGCGTGGACGGCGACGTCGGCGCGGGTGGCCTTGGCGTGGCGGACGAGGTTGGACAGGGCCTCGCGCAGGACGGCGAGCAGGTGTTCGGCGACCTGTGCGGGCACGTCGTTGTCGAGCCGGCCCTCCAGGCTCAGGCCGGGCATGAAGCCCAGGTGCCCGCGGGCGCCCTCGACCAGGTCGACGACCTGGGCGCGCAGGCTGGGCGAGGCGTCCTCGCGCGGGGTCTGCAGGGCGAAGATGGTCGAGCGGATCTGCCGGATGGTGGTGTCCAGCTCGTCGATGGCGGTCTGCAGCCGGGAGGAGGCCTCCGGCCGCTCGACCAGGCGTACGGCGCTCATCAGCGTCATGGCCACGGCGAACAGGCGCTGGATGACCACGTCGTGCAGGTCCTTGGCGATGCGGTCGCGGTCTTCCAGCAGGCCGAG
>NZ_JABBWX010000068.1:0-528 GCF_014161375.1 Microbispora sp. H10830 | reverse complement strand
CCCAGTATTCGACCGAGTTGGTCGTGCTGTTGTCGGCCGAGGATATGCGGTCTCTCCAGCCATATGGTGCGAGGTCCTGCGTGCCGCAGTCCGAAAGCTTGCCTCGCGGGTAGCCGAAATTGATGTCCTGGTAGAAGCAGAACCAGCCGGACGGGCAGTCGGCGACGCCGAGGGCGACCTGCTCGGGCAGGGCGTAAGTCACTACGAACTTACCGTTGTCGTACGAGACCTCGTTGGGGCTCGTCTGTTTGCCGCCTGGGGCGATCTTCAGCTGTAGTGCGATCTGCTCGCGCAACTCCGCATCCGAGCGGGCCTGCCGGCGTAGGAGGGATGGCAGGGCCGTTGAGCTGGTCGATGCCGAGCTGGTTGTGGGGGTGGGAGACGGGGCTGTCGATGCGGTTGCCGCTGTGGCCGGTGCCGTGAACGCGACCGCCGATGCGAGAGTGAGTGCCCCACCCACCGACATGCCGATACGCGCGACGTGCGTGCCGAGCTTCATTCGCAAAGCGTCCCTTCCGTAAATTATCC
>NZ_JABBWX010000066.1:0-552 GCF_014161375.1 Microbispora sp. H10830 | reverse complement strand
GAGGTGCCCGAGGTGCTGGGTCTGGCCGACCGGGTGCTGGTCGTGCGTGAGGGCCGGATCGTCCACGAGGCGCCGGCCGAGGACCTGGACGAGCACCGGGTGCTCGATCTGGTGATGGTCTCCGCGCAGGAGACACCCGCGCCCGCGCCCGCATCCGATTCCGCGTCCGCGTCCGATTCGGTGTCTGATTCCGGGTCTGTGTCCGATTCCGGGTCCGGTGTAGCTAATCCCCCCTCTGAAGGAGCGTTCGATGACTGAGGTCGATCAGGCCGCGCCGGCCGGTCCGCGCGTGAAGGCGGCGGGCCCGGGCGGGCGGTTCGGCCGGCTGGGTGAGGTCCGGCATCTGGGGTTGGTCGCGGCGCTGGTGCTGCTGGCGATCGTGGGCCTGGTGACCAGGCCGGAGAACTTCGCGACGTCCTCCAATTTGGTGAGCATCCTGGCGCTGGCCTCGACGATCGGGGTGATCACGGTCGGGATGACGTTCGTGATCATCGGTGGTGGTATCGATCTGTCGGTCGGGGCGCTGATGGCGTTGGCGTCGGTGTGGGCGAC
>NZ_JABBWX010000065.1:0-569 GCF_014161375.1 Microbispora sp. H10830 | reverse complement strand
AGCCCGTGGCCCAACCACTTGTGGGGGGAGCGGTCGAAGGTGGGGCTGGCGATTGGGACGAAGTCGTAACAAGGTAGCCGTACCGGAAGGTGCGGCTGGATCACCTCCTTTCTAAGGAGCACTCGGCTGGCTCGGTTGGTGCTGTCACGCGGGTGTCCGTGTGGTGGTTGTCGAGCTCGGTCCATCGTCGCGGTCATCAGCGAGTGTCTGATGCGTGGCGTGCTCATTAGTGGAGCACTGGTTATTCAGCTGGTCGTGGTTGCCGGATCGGTGAGTACCGCCGCGTTTACGTGGAGTGGGAAAGCGGGTTTCGGGGGTTGTGACTTGGTTGGGCACACTGTTGGGTCCTGAGGAAACGGACCGGATGCTCGGCACCTTCGGGTGCTGGGCGGTTTGTTTCTTCCAGGGCTGGTCTCCTGCCATACCGGTTCGAGTGTTGTGCTCGGGTGTTTGGTGGTGGGGTGGGCTGGTTGTCTGGTTGTTGTTTGTGAATTGCATAGTGGACGCGAGCATCTTTGTGGCCAAGTTATTTAGGGCACACGGTGGATGCCTTGGCATCAGGAGCCGAT
>NZ_JABBWX010000064.1:0-588 GCF_014161375.1 Microbispora sp. H10830 | reverse complement strand
GCCGTCACCACGAACCAGACCGGCACCAACAACGGCTACTTCTTTTCGTTCTGGACCGACAGCCAGGGCACGGTCTCCATGGATCTGGGGTCCGGCGGGAACTACAGCACCTCCTGGCGCAACACCGGCAACTTCGTCGCCGGCAAGGGCTGGATGCCCGGCGGGCGCAGGACCGTGACCTACTCGGGCAGCTTCAACCCCTCCGGTAACGCCTACCTGTCGCTGTACGGCTGGACCAGGAACCCGCTGGTGGAGTACTACATCGTCGACAACTGGGGCACCTACCGGCCCACCGGGACCTACAAGGGCACCGTCACCACCGACGGCGGCACCTACGACATCTACGAGACGACGCGCTACAACGCGCCCTCCATCGACGGCAACCAGACGTTCAACCAGTACTGGAGCGTCCGCCAGCAGAAGAGGACCGGCGGAAGCATCACCGTCGGCAACCACTTCGACGCCTGGGCCCGTTACGGCATGAACCTGGGCAGCCACGACTACCAGATCCTCGCCACCGAGGGCTACCAGAGCAGCGGCAACTCCAACATCACCATCGGCGGCTCCACCTCCACCGGCGGCCCCACC
>NZ_JABBWX010000063.1:0-589 GCF_014161375.1 Microbispora sp. H10830 | reverse complement strand
CCCGCCCGCCGCAGGGCGGCTTCACCTACGGCCTCAAACGCGCCGAGATCATCAGCGCCCAGATCAACGGCATCACCCTGCTGCTGCTCAGCGTCTACTTCGTCTACGAGGGCCTACGCCGCCTGATCGAGCCCCCCGAGGTCGAAGGCGCCTACGTCGTGGCCACCGGCATCGCCGGAATCGCCGTGAACCTGGCCGCGACCTGGCTGCTGAGCAGGGCCAACCGCGCCAGCCTGAACGTCGAGGGCGCCTTCCAGCACATCCTCAACGACCTGTTCGCCTTCATCGCCACCACCGCCGCCGGCGCGGTGATCTGGCTGACCGGCTGGGCCCGGGCCGACGCCCTGGCCGCCCTCGTCGTGGCCGCCCTGATGCTCAAGGCCGGATGGGGCCTGGTGCGCGAGTCCGGCCGGGTCTTCATGGAGGCCGCCCCCGCCGGGATGAACCCCGCCGAGATCGGCCGCAAGACCGCCGCCCTGGAACACGTGGTGGAGGTGCACGACCTGCACATCTGGGAGGTCACCTCGGGTTACCCCGCCATGTCCGCGCACATCCTGGTCACCCCCGGCGCCGACTGCCACGCCGTACG
>NZ_JABBWX010000062.1:0-614 GCF_014161375.1 Microbispora sp. H10830 | reverse complement strand
GTTGCAGGCGTCCTCGGACATCACCACCCGGCTGCTGTCCGGCGGCGAGCCGCAGGAGGTCCTCACGCTCATCGCCCGGCGCGCCCGCGAGATGGCCGACGCCGACGCCGTGGCGATCCTGCTGCCGCGCAAGGGCGGCGAAACCCTGCAGGTGGCGCTGGAGGACGGTGCCCTGGAGGACGGCGTATCGCAGGACGGCGACGTCCCGATCGAGGGCTCGCTGTCGGGCCGGGCGTTCCTGAGCGGCGAGCCTCTCATGCTGGACGACCCCGCCGGCGGGGACGTCCATCTCGCCGGCGACCTGGACCCGGGCCCGGTGGCGGCCGTGCCGCTGGGCGCGGCCGGGGCCGTACGCGGGGTGCTGGCCCTGGTCAAACGCCCGGGGCGGATGCCCTTCAGCCAGTCGGAGCTGCGCACGCTGCACGCCTTCGCCGGGCAGGCGGCCGTCGCGCTGGAGCTGGCCGAGACCCGCCGCGACGCCGAGCGGCTCGGCCTGCTGGAAGACCGCGACCGCATCGCCAAGGACCTGCACGACGTGGTCATCCAGCGCCTGTTCGCCGTGGCCATGACGCTGATGAGCGCCGTACGCCTGGTCGAGCGGCCGGAGGCCTCCT
>NZ_JABBWX010000061.1:0-632 GCF_014161375.1 Microbispora sp. H10830 | reverse complement strand
GTTGCAGGCGTCCTCGGACATCACCACCCGGCTGCTGTCCGGCGGCGAGCCGCAGGAGGTCCTCACGCTCATCGCCCGGCGCGCCCGCGAGATGGCCGACGCCGACGCCGTGGCGATCCTGCTGCCGAACCGCGACCGCGACGTGCTGCGCGTCGCGCTGCAGGATGTCGAGCCGGTCGAGGGCGGGCCGGGTGTCCGGCTTGTCAACGACGAGGTCGCGGTCGAGGGCTCGCTCGCCGGCCGGGCGTTCCTGAGCGGCGAGCCGCTGGCGTTGGACGATCTCGACCACAGCCAGGTGCATCTGATCTGGGCCGACGACCCTCCGGTGGGGCCGGCAGCGGCCGTGCCGCTGGGCGCGGCCGGGGCCGTACGCGGGGTGCTGGGGCTGGTGAAGCGTTCCGGGCGGATGCCCTTCAGCCAGTCGGAGCTGCGCACGCTGCACGCCTTCGCCGGGCAGGCGGCCGTCGCGCTGGAGCTGGCCGAGACCCGCCGCGACGCCGAGCGACTCGGCCTGCTGGAAGACCGCGACCGCATCGCCAAGGACCTGCACGACGTGGTCATCCAGCGCCTGTTCGCCGTGGCCATGACGCTGATGAGCGCCGTACGCCTGGTCGAGCGGCCGGAGGCCTCCT
>NZ_JABBWX010000060.1:0-637 GCF_014161375.1 Microbispora sp. H10830 | reverse complement strand
CCCACCAAAACCGGGTTGTTCTTCGTCCGGCGGGACAGCACCTGCATGACCCGCTCGATCTCCTTGTCCCGGCCGATCACCGGGTCGAGCTTGCCCTCCCGCGCGGCCTGCGTCAGGTTGCGCCCGAACTGGTCCAGCACCAGCGAGGTCGACGGCGCCGACTCCTGCGGCCCGCCCGCCGCCGCCGGCTCCTTGCCCTGATAACCGTGCAGCAACTGGATGACCTGCTGACGCACCCTGTTCAGATCGGCGCCCAGCTTCACCAGCACCTGCGCCGCGACACCCTCACCCTCCCGGATCAACCCCAGAAGAATGTGCTCGGTGCCGATGTAGTTGTGCCCGAGCTGCAACGCCTCGCGCAGCGACAGCTCAAGAACCTTCTTGGCCCGCGGCGTGAAGGGGATGTGTCCCGACGGCGCCGACTGCCCCTGGCCGATGATCTCCTCGACCTGCTGGCGCACCCCCTCGAGACTGATCCCAAGGCTCTCCAGAGCCTTGGCCGCCACACCCTCACCCTCATGGATCAAACCAAGAAGAATGTGCTCAGTGCCGATGTAGTTGTGGTTGAGCATCCGAGCCTCTTCCTGGGCCAGGACGACAACCCGCCGCGCACGGTCGGTGAACCTCTCGAACATCT